>JBDIVQ010000009.1:0-54957 GCA_039794345.1 Phycisphaerae bacterium
AATTCGCAGCCCTGTCCGATCACGATGGGACCGGACCCGATGATGAGGATCGTGCGCAAGTCAGAGCGCCGCGGCATGGGCCTCCCTGAGTGCGGGCGTCGTGGGGATGGGTCGATCGTCTGGCATGGGGCGGTCCGGCAGGATGATGATAAACTCCGACACGGTAGGAGGGCTGAGGGATTTGCTCAAGTGACGCCGGCCGCATCGACGCGGATTAGGGTGAAAAGGGAAGGCCCGGAATGCGAATGTCGCCTCCCGGGCCTTCGGATGGCGGCGCCTGCGGCGCCGGAGCGGAACAAGGGCCGGTCATTCAAACTCGTGCTCGACGATGTTGCCCACGGTGCAGGTGCTCTGCTCCACGGCTCCGAAGAACACGATGCGCCCGCTCGCCCCGCCGGGCACAAATCGACTGATTGACGCGCGCCCGGAGCCGTTGGCGTTGGCGGAGCCGATGACCGTTGGCAGATGGATCATCACCCGCGTGCCGGGGCAGCCGGGCACCTGCGGCCCGCCGCCGAGCCGAAAGCCGTAGAAAAAAGTAACGCGCCGACCCGGGGTCGCGCCGCGGATCTTGAACTCGTTGAGGCGCCCGGCCGCGAAATCAACCTCGTCGAAGCGAATCCCCGGGACCAGGTTCGCTTCGACCCACTCGATCGCCGCGCCGTGGATCAGTTCATCGCTCTCCTGGTTGAAGACGATGAAGAAGCGTTCGGAGTTCCCCAAGGCCGGATCATCGCTCCACAGTTCCAGGGCGAGGAGGTAGATGCCCGGCGGAGCGGGTTCAGTGATGACGTAGTTGAGGTGCCTGTGCCACTCGCCGTTGGACGCCACCGGCAGGCCGAAGCCCTCGACGAAGCCCGCGCCCGTTTCGACGCTGAAGTTCGCAAAACTGATCGTGAAGGTCACGGGAGATCGCGTTGAGAAGTTGCCGCCGTTCCACACGCGCACCGCGTCGAGGACGTTGAAGCCGATGTTCGATCCGGGCTGGAACTCTCCGGCCCGTGAGTCGAAGCCCGGTTCGTCGGTGAAGTTGCGGAAGAACTCGCCGAACTCGGCGGCGAAGACGCGCTGGTCGTGGATGATCGTCCGTTCACTGATGAGGCCGGTGACGATCTGCCCGCCCGCGTTCTCGACGAAGATATCGCCCGTGTGCTGTGCGGCGGCTCGGTCCGCGAGGCACAACCCCGCCGCCATTGCGAAAGCCGTTGTGATCCGATGCATGGTGTTGAGTTCCTTTCCCTCAATCAACGATGTGTTCGTGTCGTGTGGCAGGAGGATGGGGCGGCCCCGTCAACGAGCCACCTCCGGATCGAACTGGTTGCGCTTGATGGTGTCATAAACGGCGCTGAACGGGATGCTCTCGGCATGGCCGTCGAGGAAACCCCAGTTGGATTTCGCACCCCACGTGCCCGGCTCGCCGCCGAAGGCGTGGAGTTTCACCTGCCGTGCCGCGAGCGCCGGCACGGCGTCGCGATTCCCGATCCACCAGTTCTCGACGTGCGGGTGATCCGACCCGGCGAACGGCCCTTCCTCCGTCATGAGGAGGAAGTGAACCGTACGCGAAGGCGACGCGATGTGGGTGAACTGCCGCCAGGGCTTGAAGGGTGCGCGGCTGGAGAGGTAGTTGTTGATGCCGTAACTGGTCTTGCGATAGCGGCTGGTGCCGGGGACGCGCTGCCCCGACCCGCCCTCCTCGGGCGGCCAGTAGATGCTCCGGTCGCCCGGCGAGCGCCGGGCCAGTTTGCTTCCGTAATAGCGCTCCAGGGTGAAGATCCACGCGCCCGGGTCTTCTTCCTCGGTCCCGTGGGCGAGGCCGACGTCCACGGTGAAGCCTTTGTTGTCATTGACGTACATGGTGTGGGCGATCTCCATCGTGCGGATCTGGCTCAGATCGACGGCCATGCGGCCGGCGACGCGCGCCTTGGCCAGCGCGGGCAGCAGCAATCCGATGAGCAGGGCGATGATGGAGATGACGACCAGCAATTCGACGAGCGTGAACGCGCGCTGATGCATCGCGATCCTCCTCGCAGGCTGGGCCGGCATCGCGCCGCGCAGGCGGCGCGCACCGGTTCAGGTCGGATTGAGAAAAGACAAAGACGCGGGATCAGCCGATCAACCGCGGCGGAGCACGCGGCGAAGCGATCGCCGGCCGCTCCGACGAGAGAGCGGGCCGGTCCGGCGCGGCGGCAAGCGCGCTGACCGGCGGGCGTTGTGCCGGGGCCTGGCTCGCCGACGGCAGGATCATGCCGCGCGTCTGGCCGGACTTCACAAAAACGCAGATCGGGCAGGAAGACTCCTCGTCCGAATCCGGCGAGGCCGGCCCGGGCGCCGGGCGTTCGGCCGCGGATGGGGCGCCGGCGAAGCAGTCCTCACCGTGCGCCGGGTGCGCCGCCGCGACCAGATCCACCGACCGGCCGTGATTGTGACTCCTGTGCAGCAGCGGCACGAGGGCGGAAGAGACCATCGCTGCAAGTGCGAGCGCGATGAAAAGGGCGAGGCCGCGCTGACGGCGCTGCCTGCACCCATCGACTCCGCGGCTCTGCGCTGGCGCCATCACTGGGTCCTTCCGCCGGCCCGGGACCGGCACATGCCTGATTGTACGGATGCGGGCCGAGGAAGTTCGGCCCCGATCCGCGCGCGGCTTGACTTTGCCCGGCGCTTGCGGATTCTGTTGGGCCGTGGCGACGCTCCTTCTCCTTCTGCCCGCCGCCGTTCTGGTGATCGCACTTGCCGTTT
The DNA here is from genome assembly GCA_039794345.1 of Phycisphaerae bacterium. GTDB lineage: Bacteria > Planctomycetota > Phycisphaerae > Phycisphaerales > UBA5793 > UBA5793. The sequence goes on from JBDIVQ010000009.1 coordinate 2,737, forward strand.
CCGCCGCGCAGTGGGCGGACGGCAAGAGGCGGCGCAGCCCGAGGCCCACGTGGCTCGGCTATTTCATCTGGCTCAGCATCCGCCTTCATGCCCGGCTGCTGCACCGCACGACACACGTCGGACGGCGCATCGTCGCCTCGCGCCCCGAAGGACCGCTCATCATCGTCTCCAATCACACCGGCGCTGCCGACCCCTTGCTCATCCAGGCGGCATGCACGTTCGAAATCCGCTGGATGATGATGCGGGAGATGAACCGCGGGTTCGTGGACTGGTTCACGCGCTATGGACGGATCATCCTCGTCGAGCGCGACGGGCGCGATATGGCCTCGACGCGCGAGGCGCTGCGCCATCTGCGAGCCGGCGGGGCTTTGGGCATCTTCCCCGAAGGGGGCATCGAACGGCCGCCGGGGAAGTTGCGGCGCTTCCAGGCGGGCGTCGGCTTTCTCGTGCAGCGCACCGGCGCGGTCGTCATCCCCGTCTGGATCAGCGGCACCCCAGAGGTCGGTCGGGCGATCGAGAGCCTCTGGCGGCGCGGCCGGGCCCGCGTCGAGTTCGCTGAGCCGATGCGCTTCGACCGCTCGACCGGCCCCGAGGCGATCACCCGCGCCATCCGCGATCGCATCGCTGAAATGTCGGGCTGGCCGGTCAGTGATGAGCCGACGCCTCCCCCCTGACAGCGGCGCGTCCGGGTGTGCTACGATCTGCCGCGATGATCGTGCGCGTCGAAGGCGAGATCGTGGCGGTGGATGGGCCGTGTGTCCTCCTCGGCGTCGGGCCGATGATCTACGAGGTCCATGTGCCCGCGTGCGACCTTCAGGCGCTCAGCGGACGCATCGGCGAGACCGTCGCCTTCGAGACTTTTCACTACTTCGAGAGCCAGGGGCAGGGGACGACGCTCCTGCCGCGCCTGCTCGGCTTCGCCTCGCGTCTCGACCGTGAGTTCTTTGAGTTGTTCACGACCGTCAAGGGCATCGGCAACCGCAAGGCGCTGCGTGCGATGGCGCTGCCGACGCGGCGGATCGCCGCCGCAATCGCCGCGCGTGATCTCGACGTTCTCAAGTCGCTGCCGGAGGTGGGTCGCCGGACGGCGGAGACGATCGTGGCGGAGTTGCACGAGAAGATGGAGCCGTTTCTCGCCGGCGGCGCGGCGCCTTCGCAGGTGGTCGGCCCCCTCGGCCGCGGCGCTGTGGCCCAGGATGCGCTGGCGGTGCTCGTCCGCCTGGGCGAGCCGCGCCACCTCGCCGTCCAGTGGATCGATCGCGCCCTGACCATTGAGCCGGAGATCGAAGATGCGCAGCGGCTCGTCACCGCGGCCTTCCGCGTCAAGACCGGCTGATCCCACCGCCGTTGCCGACCGGAGGAACCTGCCTTGCCCTACATCGCCCGCAAGGACCGACTTCAGTATCAGCGCGCCCTCGACGAACTTGCCTCGCTCGTGCCGCAGGAGCGCGCTGCCCGCCCCGGACACATGAACTACGTCATCAGCCTGCTCATCCGCCGCGTCTACGGCGAGTCGATGCGCTACGCGGATCACAACGAGGTCGTCGGCCTGCTCAACTGCGTGCAGCAGGAGTTCTACCGGCGATCGACGGTGCCCTACGAGGATGAGAAGATCGCGCAGGAGGGGGATCTGACGGATCTCTGACGCGCGCCGCCGCGTCTTCGCGGCGCGTTCATGTGCGACGTTTCATCGTGCGAACGGGCAAGTGAACGTCGCACGCGATCGCGTGTCGAGGACGCCGCGGCCCGCCTATTCTCGACCATGCGGTACGCCGTCATACTCGCCGGCGGTTCCGGCACGCGTCTGTGGCCGATGAGCCGATCCGATCGCCCCAAGCAACTCCTGCCGCTGGTCGGAGGCCGGAGTCTGCTCGAACTCGCCCGCCGACGGGCCGAGGCCGTCGTCGCGCCGCCGCGAGTGCTGATCTGCGCCGGCGAGTCGATGCGCCAGGCGGTCCTCGACGCCGGTCTGGTCCGCGGCGAGCAGTACCTCGCCGAGCCGGTCGGCCGCGACACCTGCGCGGCCATCGCGCTCGCCGCCCTCGCCCTCGCCGCGCTCGATCCCGACGCCGCCTTCACCGTTCTCACCGCCGACCATCTCATTGAGCCGGTCGAGCGCTTCGCCCTCGCCGTGCAACTTGGATTCAGTCTCGTCGAGGATGATCCCGCCCGCCTCGTCACCTTCGCCATCACGGCGGCGCATCCGGCTACAGCCTACGGCTACGTCGAACTCGGGCCCGAGATTGAGGGCTTCGCGCCGGCTGTGCGCCTCGAATCCTTCACCGAAAAGCCTGACGAAGCGACTGCGCGGCGGTTCATCGAAAGTGGGCGCTACGGCTGGAACAGCGGCATGTTCGTCTTCTCAGCCCGGGGATTCCTCGAAGCCCTGCGTCTCCACCGGCCGGAGATCGCCGAGGGCATGGATCGAATCAGCGCCGCATGGGGGACGCCGGCGCAGCGGCAAGTCCTTGCCGACGTCTACCCCAGCCTGCCGCGCCTCAGCGTCGATGTGGCGATCATGGAGCCCGCGTCGCGCCGCCCCGAGCGACCCGTCTGCGCGGTTCCGATGAGGGTGCAGTGGAGCGACGTGGGCAGTTGGCCCAGCCTCGCCCGGACGCTGCCCGCCGACGACCGCGGCAACCGCACCAACGCCCTCCTCCACGCCATCGACTCGCGCTCGGTCGTCGCGATCGCCGACGATCCGTCGCACACGATCGCGGTGATCGGCTGCGAGAATCTCATCGTCGTCCGCACCGCCGAGGCCACGCTCGTCGTCCACGAGTCGCAGGCGGAGAAGGTCCGTCAGGCGGCGGCGCTGGCGGAGGGGCAGGCGGCTCCGACGCCGCCGGCACGCTGATCGGGTGAATCACCGCGGTGGCGGGAAGCAGCCGCGGCGGTACGATTGCGCCGCCCATGCCGCACATCGATTCGATCCCGGCCCAGGTCTTTGTGAGCGTCCTTGTCTGCCTCGCCGTCTTCGCCGGCATTCAGGGGGTCATCGCGTATCTCATCCTCTGGGAGCGCAAGGTGGTCGCGTGGATTCAGGACCGCATCGGCCCCAACCGCGTCGGGCCGGCGGGCATCCTCCAGCCTCTCGCCGACGGCATCAAACTCTTCTTCAAGGAAGACTACACCCCCGCGCTCGCCGACCGGCGGCTGTTCATCCTTGCTCCCGCGTTCATCATCATCCCGGCGCTCATCGGCTGGGCGATCGTGCCGTGGGGCGGCGTGTGGAACTTCCCGGGCTGGACGGTGTGGGGGTGGCTGCCCGTCATCGGCGGCGCGGTGATCGAGCCGGCGGCGGTCCAGGTCGCGGCCGCCGGCGACGTCGGCGTCGGCATCGTCTACGTCATCGCCACGGCCAGCATCGGGGTCTACGGCGTCGTCATCGGCGGCTGGGCGAGCAACAGCAAGTACGCCTTCCTCGGCGGCCTCCGCGCCGGCGCCCAGATGATCAGTTACGAGATTCCCCTCGGCGTCTCGATTCTCATCGTGCTGCTCACCGTCGGCTCGCTGCGACCCGATGAGATCATCGCCGCGCAGACCGGCGGGATGTGGTTCGCAGTCGCTCATCCGCTCGCGGCGATTCTCTGCTTCGTCGCCATGCTCGCCGAGGCGAACCGCGCTCCCTTCGACCTCGCCGAGGCCGAGCAGGAACTCGTCGGCGGCTATCACACCGAGTATTCCGCGATGAAGTGGGCGCTCTTCTTCTTCGCCGAGTACGGGCACATGATCACGAGCAGCGCGATCTTCGCCGTGCTCTTCCTCGGCGGGTGGCACCTGCTGCCCTTCGTGCCCCAGCCGGCGGAGGGGGGCCTGATCGCCGTGCTCTTCAAAGCGATCGTCTTCGCCGCCAAGGTCGGCCTGCTCATCACCTTCATGATGGTGGTGCGGTGGACGCTGCCGCGCTTCCGCTACGACCAGTTGATGAACCTCGCGTGGCGGATGCTCATTCCCCTTTCGGGGCTGCTGCTGGTGGGGACCTCGGTGCTGGTGTACATGGGTCTGACACAGTGGTGGTGGATGCTGGCGATGAACATCGCGCTGGGGGCGGTGGTGTACTTCGCTCAGCCGATCCTGCCGCGCGTTCGCGGCAGCAACGAAAAGGTCCGCCTCTCCGGCTCGCGCTTCTTCGCGCCGCAGGGGTGAGCGGACCGGCGCGGCCGCATCGTATGAATGCAGGTCACAGGCACCGTCCCCACCAGCGTGCCGCGAAGGCCACGGCGATCGCCGCGCCGAGGACGATGGTCGGCAGGTTCGGCATCAAGCGGCCGAAGCGCCGATGCAGCAGGAAGATGATCAACCCTGCGGCCGCCAACACCGGCAACCGGATGACGATCTGTCGAAGTGTCATGAGCAGACTCAAGGAGGGTGGGGGAAGATCGCTCCCGTACCGCCGCGCCAGACGGTGCCCGTCCATGCGACGCCCCCTCCGGCTCGTCATGCAATCGAGTTCGATCGTCGATGGCACGTCGCGCTCCAAGCCCTTGTGCGGAATCCCGTAGAGGAACTCGATCCGCTCACCGCATACGAGTGGACTGTGGTGATCGAAGGCGATCCCATCCTCGCCCTGCGCGACTTTGAGTCCACCTCTTACTGGGCCGGGCGGCATGAGTTCAGGAACATCCCCGTCGAGCGGGTTCAGCCCTGACGGCCGGGCCGGCGTATCACGCGATCGCCCTTTTCGGCCCCGCCAGGCCTGATTCCGGGCCCTCCCACCCCCCGCGAAAAATCTGCGCCTGGCCCTGAAATCCCTTCCCCCCGCCCCCCAACAACATGGCTGACGACCACACGTTCATCCACGCCTCGTCAGCGAATGGGAAAGGATCAAGTCATGTACATCGGCAGAACCATCTTTCGTACGGCGCTCATCGGCGGTCTGGCGGTCGGCGGCCTGACGCTGCTGGTCGGCCCCCATCGCGTCATGGCCGGGGCGGCCCAGATTCAGCACCGCTTCATCACCTGGTTCGACTCCAACGTCGAAGACCCCGTGGTCATCCGCTACCAGCTCAAGCAACTCCAGAAGGAGTACCCGGAGAAGATCCGCGAGACAATTCGCAATCTCGCCGAGATCGACGCCGAGATCGGCGCCGTCCAGCGCGACCGCAACGTGGCGGAGAAGATGATCGCAACGAGCCAGTCCGATCTCGCCGCCCTGCGCAGCCTCGTGGACAAGGCGGGGTATGTGCAGCAGGCGTCCTACGGCGACCGGCCCGTCCTCGTGCGCTTCCAGGGCCAGCACCTGAGCGTCGAGCAGGCCTACGCCAAGGCCGGGACGATTCAGCAGACCTTGCTCAACTACAGCGAGCGCCTTGCGGTCAATGAGCGCGACCTGCAACTCCTGCTCGGCCAGCGCGACCGCATGGCGTCGCAACTCGAAGACCTCCAGAACGAGTACTCGACCTTCCAGGCCAAGGTGGCCCAGATCGAGCGCCACATCGCCTCCATCGAGCGCAACGAGTCGATCACCAGGTCGCTCGAGGAGCGCGAGACGATGCTCGCCGAGAACGACCGCTGGAACGTGACGAACCTCGACCAGATCGTCAACCGCCTCGCGGCGGTGCAGACGGAGCAGCAGGCCGTGCTCGAAGCGCTGAGCCAGCGAGCGGTCGAGCGCGATTACGAGAAGGAAGTCCTCGGCAAGATCGCGCTGGAAAACCTCAAGACGGACCCCTTCCGGACGACGGCGCCGGCGGCGCGGAGCGCCTTCCCCGTCGAGCCGATCGTGGTCGATGAATCGACGCCTGATCCGGCGCCCAAGGACTCCGGAGAAGCCGTGGCCGCCCTTCCGCAGAGCGGCAACTGACCCCCGACGCAGCCGGCCGACCCCTCCGGCTGCCTCTTCGGCGGACCCTCCGCCCGCAGCGATCCGTCTCCGTCGAACACACTGCCCGGGACTTCTTCCCGGGCCGGTGTGTTTTTGGCGCGGTGAGGGATCCAGGGATCAGGCACTAGGCACTGGGCACCAGGCACCAGGCACCAGGCACCAGGCACCAGGCACTAGGCACTAGGCACTAGGCATTAGGGAAGGCGAAGCGCATTTGTTTAGCCGCGACCCGGAGGCTTTGCGCAGGGGAGCGCGCCGGGAGGCGAGAACTTCACGCACTTTCGATTCCCGGCGCCGCGAGATGCCGCGCCTGGCGCGCCGGCACATCCGCCTTCGCCGGCGAGGGCGCGACGGCCCGCCGATCATCCTCGCGCAGATGCGGCCGCAACACCGCCGGGACATCGGAGCGCCTGCCGCGCGCGTAGTCGCGCCAGAGGATCGGCGCGAGCAGGGCCGGATCGATCCCGCGCTGCTCGATGAGGAACGCCCACATGATCTCGACGAGGCGGTGCAGGGCGATGCCGTGCGCTCGTCCCTCCGCGGCGTGGATCGCCTCGCCCAGCGCCGCGAAGCCGGCAAAGGGGCTGCCCGCGCCCCAGACGAGCGGCAGCGTCTCAATGAAGTTGCCGCTGTTGGCGATCATGTCCCAGTACCGAGCGAAGCGGCGCAACTGTTGCATCGCCGTGAAGTCGATGAGTTTCGTCGCAAGCACCTCGTAGGGCGGCGCGGCGCTGTAGACCATCTGCCACTCGGTGTCGTGGCGCACGATCGGCGTGCCGCGCAATCGTTTGAGCAGCCCGACCTGGATTTCCTGCGGCCGCATCGCGACGAGTTGATCGAACCCCGCCGCGAAACTCGCCACATCCTCGCCCGGCAGGCCGACGATCAGGTCGGCATGAACGTGGACGCCCGTCTGCTCGCGCAGGAAGCGCAGATTCTCGATGATGCGGTCGTGCTCCTGCCGGCGGCTGATGAGTTCCTCGACCTCGGGATTGAGCGTCTGGATGCCGACCTCGAACTGGAGCGCCCCCGGCGGAAAGGCGCGGATCGGCTCGCGCAAGGCCTCCGGCAGGCGATCGGGAATCATCTCAAAGTGCAAAAACATCCCCGGCTCATAACGCGCGAGGAAGAAGTCGAGGATGGCGCTGCTCACCTTGAAGTTGAGATTGAAAGTGCGATCGACAAACTTGAACTGCCGCACGCCGCGGTCGAGCAGGTCCTGCATTGCCGCGAGGAAGCGGTCGAGGGGCGCGTGCCGCAGCGGCACATCGAGCGAGGAGAGGCAGAACTCACACTTGAAGGGGCAGCCGCGCGACGCCTCGACGTAGATGACGCGGTGCGCGATGTCGCGCTCGTCGTAGAGGTCGTAGGGCAGCGCGAGTTGATCGAACTCGGGTAGATCAGCGGCAATGACCTTGAGCAGCGGTCGCTCGCCGTTGAGCAGTCGTCGGCACAGCGCGGCAAAGGCAAGGTCCGCCTCGCCGGTGATGGTGTAGTCCGCCAGCGCGGCGATCGGCTGCTGGTCCGTCTCGTAACTGACTTCAGGCCCGCCGAGGATGATGGTCAGGTGCGGCGCTGTGCGCTTGAGATCGGCGACGAGGCGCAGCGTCTCGGCCGCGTTCCAGATGTACACGCCCAGGCCGAGGAGGCGCGGCTGGAGCGCGAGGATCGCTTCGAGGATGTCGGTCGTGCGCTGGCTGATGTCGAATTCGAGCATCGCCGCGCGCGGCCGCAGGTCGCCGAGATTCGCCATGAGGTAGCGCAGGGCGAAGGAGGCGTGCGCGTAGCGCGCGTTGAGGGTGGCAAGGACGATCTCGGGCATGGGGAAGTCTATCGAGGAATGCGCGGCGCGATCGTGCCGGAGTCGATAGCCCGCGGCGCAAGGCGCGGTTTCGTCGTCTACGAAACTCTCGAGCCCGAAAAGGTACCTGGGACCATTTCCGCCGCTACGAAATCCGCTCCAGCCGCGCGTACTCCGCAATCAGCGTCTTCGTCCCCGCGTGGCGGAAGCGGACGCGGATGCGGGTGTGGCGGCCGCTGCGGGTGATGGACTCGACATGCCCCTCGCCGAACTGGGGGTGCTGGACACGGCAGCCCACGGGCAGGGCGGCTTCCTGATCCGCGCTGCGGCCGCCGGACCACTCGCGCACGGCCCTTTCATCCTGAGCGTTGTCGAACTCGCCGCGATCGCGCCGTCGTCCGAAACCTGTTGAAGAGTCGGAACCCGAATACGAATCGCCCTCGCCGGCGTAGTAGCGCGCGGCCTCTTCGCGGCCGAGCCAGTCGATGCCGTCCTGGGGAAGTTCGTTGAGGAAGCGGCTGGTGATGGTGTGCTCGCGCGAGCCGCGCCAGGAGCGCACGACGGCATGGGTGAGGATGAGTTTCTGCTTGGCGCGGGTGATGCCGACGAAGCACAGGCGCCGCTCCTCTTCGAGGTCCGCCTCGCTTTCGCGCGAGCGCGAGTGGGGGAGAAGCCCTTCCTCGAGGCCGATCATCACGACGACGGGGAACTCAAGTCCCTTGGCGGCATGGAGCGTCATGAGCATCACTGCGCCGGCGTCGGGATCGAGGGCTTCGACATCGGAGACGAGGGCGACCTGTTCGAGATAGGCGCGGAGGCGGGCCATGAGGGGCGGCTCCTCCTCGCCCGGCGTGCCGGGGTCATCGGCGTCGAATCCGAAGGGATCGTTCATCGCGTCGGCGCCGGCGGCCTGGCGCTGGGCGAAGTCCTCTTCAAACTCGGTGACAGCCGTGATGAGTTCATTGAGGTTGTCGAGGCGCTGGGCGTCTTCTTCGGTCTTTCCGGCCTGGAGCGCGGCCTCCATTCCCGACTCGGCGATGATCGTGCGGACGAGGTCGGCGAGTCGGGCGGAAGTCTCCACGCCCATGAAGGCGCTCTCGCTTCTCCAAGACTGCACGAGGCGGGCGAAGCGCTCAACAGCGCCGATCGCCCGCGCGTTCAAGTCGTTGACTTCGCGCGCCCGGAGCAGGGCGTCGAAGAGGCTGAGGCGCGAGTCGGCCGCGAACTGCTCGATGCGATCAAGCGTCGTCCTGCCGATGCCGCGCGGCGGCTCGTTGATGATTCGCTTGAGCGAAACGGCGTCGCCGGGATTGAGCACGACGCGGAGGTAGGCGAGGGCATCGCGGATCTCCTTGCGGTCGTAGAACGCCGTGCCGCGCACGAGGACGTGGGGAATGCCTTTGCTTCGGAGGGCGGCTTCGAGGTTGCGGCTCAGGGCATTGGTGCGGTAGAAGATCGCCATGTCCTTCCACGCCAGGCCGTGCTCGCGGTTGAGCCCTTCGAGACAGTTGGCGACAAACTCGGCCTCGTGGTGCTCATCGACGCAGGTCATAACGACGGGCTTCTCGCCGCCGGTTCGCTTCGTGTAGAGCGGCTTGTCCTTGCGCCGCACGTTGTGCTTGATGAGGTGGTCGGCGACGGCGAGGATGGGGGCGGTCGAGCGGAAGTTTTCCCCGAGTTTGACGACTTTGGCCTCGGGGTAGTGCTCCTGGAACTCCAGAATGTTGCTGATGTCCGCCCCACGCCACCCGTAGATCGATTGATCAGGGTCCCCGACCACGCAGATGCGCCGGTGGCCCGCGGCGAGTCCGTCGGCGATGAGAAACTGCGCGTGGTTCGTGTCCTGGTACTCATCAATCAGGACATGCTGGAAGCGCCGGCGCAACTCCTCGCGCACCTCCGCATCATCGCGCAGCAGCGTGGCCATGTGAAGCAGCAGGTCGTCGAAATCGACCGCGCCGTTGCGCCGCAGCGTCGCCTCGTACTCCTCGTAGACGCGGACGAACTGCTTGGACCAGAAGTCGCCCGACTCCGCCTTGATGTCTTCGACGCGCTTCATCGCGTTCTTGGCGTTGCTGATGCGCGAGGCCATCGCCTCGGGGGGAAAGTTGCTTTTGGAGAGATCGAGACGTTCGAGTGCATCCTTGATCGCTGCCTTCTGGTCCGAGGCGTCGTAGATCGTGTAGTCGGGATTGAGCCCGGCGCGGTCGGCATAACGGCGCAAAAGCCGGGCGCAGAAGGCGTGAAAGGTGCTCACGACCAGCCCGCGGGCGGTTCCGGACTGCGGCGGGACGAGGCGCTCGATGCGCTCGCGCATCTCCGTTGCGGCCTTGTTCGTGAATGTCAGGGCCAGGATCGACCACGGAGGGTTCCCCTGCGCGATGAGGTGGGCGACGCGCCGCGTGATGGTCAGCGTCTTGCCCGACCCCGCGGCGGCGAGGACCAGCAGCGGCCCCTCGGTGTGCAGCACGGCCCGGGTCTGGGCCTCGGTGAGGCCCTCCAGGAGCGAGTCGATGGAATCACGGCGGAAGGAAGGGGCGGATGGAGTCGGGGGCATCGGCCAATCGTAACGGGCTGTCGAGCGGCCGGCGTGGACGCCCGCCCGCGAGCGATTTCGAGGAAAGAAGTTGACGGCGGGGCCATCCTGAGGCACCTTATAATGACACGAGCATCGAGCCGCGGGCTGGATGATAGGACATTGTTCGGTATGTTGCGTCGGTGAAACCGGGGCGGGCGAAAGCGGAACAAGGACGGAGAGGGTATGAACGCACTGACGACCAACTTCGTTCGCCGCCTCCGCGAGGGGGACGATGCCGCCTGGTTCGAACTCTGGGAGGTGTTCGGTCCGGTGCTCCAGGCCCAGCTCGCCAAGTGGGGTCGGGGGCGCGTTGGCGCCGAGACGGTCCGCGACCTGTCGCAGGAGACGCTTGCGGCCCTTTCGAAGTCCATCGACCGCTATGACCCCAAGCGCGGGGCGCGTTTCAGCACCTGGCTGCTGAGCATCGCCCGGCACACGCTCGGCGACGAGATGGACCGCCGGGGCGCGCTGAAGCGCGGCGGAGGGCATCGCGGCGTGACGCTCGATGAGTCTTTCATGGGCGCTTCCGCTTCGCTCGAAGCCGACGCCAACTACGAACGGCAGATCTTCCGCGCCAAGGTGCAGGCGGCTGTCCGCAAGGTCGAGAGCGACTCGGAGTTCATCAGTTTCCAGGTGTACCGCATGCGCGTCTTTGACGGCATGAGCGGCAAAGACGTGGCGAATCAGCTGGGCATCTCCGAGCCGACCGTGAGCCGCCACCTCGCCAAGGTGCGCCAGTCGCTGCGGCGTCGTCTGGCGGAGACGGTGGCGACCTTCAGTTTTACCGATGAAGAAGCGCGCGAGGCCGAAGATGCCGGGCTCTATCAGGATGATGAACTCTTCGACTCGGCGCTGAGCGAAATCTACCACCAGCAGTTGCAGGCGCCGTCAAATCGAACGACTGATCGGTTCTGACCGCGGATTGCGGGGAGGCTTGAGCAATGGTCGGAGTCGCAGTTCCCATCGTGGCCATCCTCGGCGCGCTCGTCGGCGCTGTCTTGCTCACCGGCATCGTCATGTTCATCATCGTGCCCCTCTTCAAGGGCATCGGGTTCCTTCTCGGACACGTCGGGCGCTTCATCGGCGGCATGTTCCGCGATACGTTCCGCTTCATCGGCGCCCTGCCCGCCGCGGTCGTCTTTGCCGTCCTCAGCGTGCTCAACGTGATCATCGGGCGCTGGTCGGCGGGGGCCCACTTCGGCGCCAACGTGCAGCGCGAGATCAAGACGATGGCCTCGTGCCTCTATCGCGTCTGCCTCGGTCATCCTCTGCGGCTCATCGGCCTGGGACCGGTGCTCGAAGGCCTCGAGGAGCGCGTCCCTGCGGCCGTCGCCGAAGCGCCGGGCCGCGACCGGCCGAGCCGGCGCGCCGGGCAATTCGACGGCTACCAGATCGTCGGCTCGCTTCCCGGCGGCGGCTCGGGCGGGCGCCTCTACGTCGCTGAGCCCCTTCCCGAGAAGCGCCGGCGCATCGAGCACGCGCAGGGCGAGTGCCCCGAACGCGTCGTCATCAAGTCCTTCGCCATCGCCGACGGCTCAAGCCTGCCGCAGATCGTGCGCGAGTCGCGGGCCCTCGAGGGCGCCCGGCAGATCGGCCTGATCATCGAGCACGAACTGACGGAGGACCGTTTCTTCTACGTCATGCCCTACGTGCCGGGCGACAACCTCGGCGCCGTGGTCCGCCAGCAGCACGCCGCGGCCGGCGACGCCGGCCTGGCCGATCGCCAGTTGCAGGAGATGCTCTCCTACATGGCCGACGTCGTGGCGACGCTGAACCACTTCCACCGCGGCGGATTGTGGCACAAGGACATCAAGCCGGAGAACATCGTCGTCCACGCCGGCCGGGCACACGTCGTTGATCTCGGCCTCGTCACCTCGCTGCGCTCCGCCATGACGCTGACCACTCATGGCACGGAGTACTTCCGCGATCCCGAAATGGTGCGCATGGCGCTGCGGGGCGTGAAGGTTCACGAAGTGGACGGCGCCAAGTTTGACATTTACGGCGCCGCGGCTGTCCTCTATTTCGCCCTCGAAGGCACCTTCCCCTCCCATGGCGGGCTGAGCACGATCACGCGGCGCTGTCCCGAGGCCGTCAAGTGGATCGTCCGCCGCGGCATGACCGACTACGCGCGGCGCTACGCCTCGGCCGCAATGATGCTCCGCGACCTCGAGGCGGTGCGCCGCCATCCGAACGTCTGGGCGATGAAGCCCGTCGAACTTCCGAGCATGCAGGCGGGTGAAGCGGGCGGGGAGTCGCCGGCCGACGCGGCGGCCTTCGGCGCGGGCGCCTTCGGACCGGCGGGGGCGGCGGCGGCCGGAGTCGCCGTCGGCGCGGCTCAAGCGGCATCCGTCAGCGCGCCCTCCGGCCCCTACGCGCGTCCCCGTTTGCGAGTCGCCAACTGGTGGACCGGGCGGATCGATCCTGGCGCCGGCGGGTCCGAAGCCGCGGCCGGTCTGCGCGAGGCGAAGGAGGAACTGCGGCGCGCCGCCGCCACCGTCCGCACCGAGGTTCGCAAGGCGTGGCGCGACCTGCACGGCTCGGCGCCGGCTGCGGCTGCGCCGGAAGGCGTGCGCATCCACTTCGCCGGCGGACCTCGTCCGCCCGCCGCTGAACAGATCGCCAGCGCCCGCGCCCGAGCCGCGGAGCGGCGTCGCCGCGCCAGGGAGCACCGCTCTCGCACCGGACATCCCGCCGAGCGCCTCAACGTCGGAATGGTCATTGCCGCAGTCGCGGTGCTTGCCGTGATCGCGTTTGCGGCTCTCGTGAACGTCAACTGGGCGCGGCGCGCCCGGTTGGGCGGCCATGTCGCGATTGACGGCGCCGGCGTGGGGACATTTGTCGAAGATGGCCGGTCGAGGGTGATCGCCATCGCCCCCGGCGCCGCCATCGCCGACCAGGTCCGCCGTGCGCAGGAACTCATCGCGGATGCCACGCTCATCGGTCTTGTCGAGGGCCTGCCCGATCGATACCTCATCATCAACGACCACCCGGATCTCCGCAGCCCGGTCGTCAGAGACCGCGTGGCCCGGATCGGCGAGATGCTTGTGCGCCTCGGATTCCAGCCGATCGAGGACAACGATCTCGCCGCTACCCTCGATGCCCGTATCCGCACGGAAGTCAGCCGCGTCGGCAACGTGGACATCGAGCGCAACGACGTCGCCGATGCCGAGGCCGCGGTCGGACCGCTTCTCGGCACGGACGAGCAGTTGCGGGACCTGGGCTGCGTGGTCTGGCTGTCCCGCGGTTCGGGGGACCGGATTCTGACCTGGGTCCTCACTCCAGACTGCCACGAATCGACGGCCGATGACCGGATTCTCGCCGTCCTGAGTTCCATCCAGTAGTGCGGCGGCGGCGCGGTGCGGCACGATCGGAGCCGGCGCCTCCCGGCTCCGCCTGGTTTTTCTTCACTGGCGAAACGGGAAATCGACCGGGATCGGAGGGGGCGCCTTCGCGGGATATACTGCCGTGATCCACGGGCGGCTCAACGCCCCGAAGCGGATCGAGAGCAGAAAGGACGAGGCGTTGCAGATCTGGATGGACGGAACTCTGGTGCCGCGCGAGCAGGCGGTGGTGAGCGTGTTCGATCACGGCGTGCTCTACGGAGACGGCTGCTTTGAGGGGATTCGGGCCTACAACGGCCGGATCTTCAAGGTCGGCGCGCACATCGACCGCCTCTTCGCTTCGGCGGAGGCGATCCGCCTCACCTCTCCCTACAGCCGCCCCCAGTGGATCGACGCCATCCGCGCCACGCTCAACGCCAACGGGCTCACGAACGCCTACATCCGCGTGGTGATGACGCGCGGAGTTGGCACGCTGGGGCTCAACCCCTTCCGCTGCCCGGCGCCGACCTGCTTCGTCATCGCCGACTCGATCGAGTTGTACCCTCCCTCGCTCTACGAGAGCGGGATGAAGGTGATCACGGCCCGCCGGCCGCGCAATCTCCCCGCCGCCCTCGATCCGAGCATCAAGAGTCTCAATTACCTCAACAACATTCTGGCGAAGATCGAAGCGATCGACGCCGGCGTGCTGGAAGCGATCATGCTCAACCACGAGGGTTTCGTCGCGGAATGCACCGGCGACAACATCTTCCTCGTGAAGGGCGGCCGCGTCGCCACCCCCGAGGCCTCGGCGGGGCTGCTCGTCGGAGTCACGCGCGGGTTCGTGATGCAGTTGTGCCGCGAGTTGGGATACGTGTGCGAAGAGCGGCTCTTTCGCATCGAGGAACTCAAGCAGGCGGACGAGGTGTTCCTGACCGGCACCGCCGCGGAGATCATCGCCGTCTCTCAGATCGACGACGACGTCATCGGCTCAGGGTCGATCGGCCCCGTCACGCGCCGCCTGACCGAGGAGTTCCGCGCCCGCGTCGCCCGCGAGGCGCCGGAGGATTGAAGCCCGGCGCGGGCCAGCGGCCTTCCACATCAGACGTCTCACTGCGCGTGGCATCGAACGCCGCCGCTCCGGGCGGAGTTGGATGTCGAGCGTTCCTGCCCGGCGGCACTGAACTCTCATCCCGAGCGACGAGCGTTCCGTGCCACCCCGCTCCACTGGAAGTGGAAGTGTTCTAGGGCGTGAGCAGGATCCCCGCGAGATTGAGGTAGAACAGCAGCGTCGCGAGGTCGGCCGAGGCGAGCACGATCGGTCCCGAAGCGATGCGCGGGTCCTGCCGCAGCGCGCGCATGACCATCGGCAGCCCGACGCCGATGAGGCACGACGTGATCATCGAGAGCCAGATGCTCAGCCCGATCGCGAGGGAGACGGCGGGCTCGCCGCGCCAGATCCACGAGATGCTCAGGAGCAGTCCCCCGCAGGCCGCCCCGATGAGCGCTGCCGCGAGGAACTCGCGCCCCAGCGCGTTGCGCGCCCGCTTCCAGTCCAGGCGGCCGCCGTGCAGGCTCTGGAGCGTGATCGTCATCGACTGGATGCTCACGCTCTCGGAGAGTGCGAGCACAACGGGGATGAACAGCGCCAGGGTGATGGCGTGGCTGAGCAGCGCGTCGTACAGGCTGGCGATCACCGCGCAGAGCGTGCCCCCGGCGATGTTGCACAGCAGCCACGGAAAGCGGTCCTGGAACGAAGCCCACGGCGAGCCGCGCCGTCCCAGCGCCACGTGGACGCCGATCAACTGGAAGACGTCGTCGGCCGACCGCTTCTCCGCGAGCGAGAACACTTCATCGGTGAACAGGTCCACGTCCACCGCTCCAAGCAGCCGGTTCTCCTCATCCACGACCGGACAGGACAGGAATCGGTGCATCGCGAAGAACTCACAGGCCGTCAGCAGCGTGGCTGAAGCGGGGATCGAAACAACGTCGCGGTTCATGATCGACGCCACCGCGTCCGTCGGCGTCGCCATGAGCAAGCCTCGCGTCGGCACGACCCCGACGAGGCGGTCCTCCCGGTCCAGAACGTAGAAGTAGACGATCGAGCCTTCCGTTCCCGAGCGGCGGATCGTCTCCATCGCCTCGGCCACGCGCTGCTCTTCGCGCAGCGTGATCACGTCGCGCCGGATGTGCGGCAGGAGCGGAGCGTCGAGGTTGTCCGTCTGGATGGAGGGCGTGCGCTGCTTGGAAGTCACGTTCAGATCCGGCCCGGGCCTGTGCTGGAGGCGTATTCCCGTCGCATGATAAGGCGCATTCACACGCCGTCCACGCCGCCGTCGCGATCCGCCGCCCGCGCTTCTTCAAACAGCACCGCGATTGACCGCCCCAGCACCGGATGAATGATCGGCGCGGCGATGGCCGAGAGCGGTTCCAGCACGAAGAGCCGCTCGTGGAGGCGAGGGTGGGGCACCCGCAGCCCCGGCTCGTCATGGACCTCGTCGCCGAACAGGAGCAGGTCCAGATCGATGCAGCGCGGTCCCCAGCGCACGCGCCGCACGCGCCCCAGCGCCGCCTCGATCGAGAGAAGACGGTCGAGCAGGCCGCGTGCGGAGTGCGTCGTTTCGACCTTGCACGCCGCGTTGAGAAACGGACCCTGACCCGGTGGTCCGCCGATGGGAGCGGTTTCGATCAGCGGGCTCATGGCGATTACGTCGATGCGAGCATCATCCGCGAGCAGCGCCATGGCTTGCTCGATGATCCGCCGACGATCGCCGAGGTTGGAGCCGAGCGCGACATAAGCGGTGGTCGTCGCCCCGGAACCCCGATGCACGGTCTCGCTCACGAGGGATGATACGAGCCGCCCTCGCGGGGTGATGGCGGGGCGATCGACGCAATGCCCCGGTCTCGGCCGCGATCATCCGGGCCGGGCCTACGAACCATCGAATTCCTGCGGCTGGTGGAGGCAGATCGCCTTCAGGCGGGCCATGATCGAGGCGTGCATCTGTGATACGCGCGATTCGGAGAGTTCGAGGGTGCGCCCGATGTCCTTCATCGTCATCTCCTCGTAGTAGTAGAGGATCAGGATGAGGCGCTCGGCGCGCGTCAGGTTCCGGGTGATGTAAGCCTTGAGATCGCTGCGGCGCAGCGCGAGCAGAGGCTCAACCCGACGGTGGTCCGGAAGCGCTTCCGCTTCGACCTCCTCTCGGTTCGAGTGGCGATCGAAGCGGGGGCGGTCAAGGCCGAGGACTCGGATGGGCCGCCCATCTTCCAGAATGCGCCTCGCCTGGGCCGGATTCGCATTGAGCAGGGGGAGGATCTCCTCGTCGGTGGGGTAGCGGCCGCAGCGGAGATAGAAGCGCTGCCGGACCCGCTCGCACTTCTTCTCTCGCTCCCGTTTGAGTCGGGAGACGAAGTCGGAGGATCGCAGGGCGTCAATCATCGCGCCGCGAATTCGCTTCGGGCAGAAGGTCTCGAACTTGATGCCCTGGGAAGGGTCGAAGGCGTCGATCGCATCCATCAGGCCGCAGCATCCGTCCTGCACAAGGTCGTGCAGATCGACTTCCCCGGCGAGTACGCTTCCGAGGCGCTGGGCGAGGAAGCGAACGATGGGCAGGTACTGTCGCACCAGCCGGTCGCGAAGGGCGTCGGAGCCGGTTCGCCGGTACTCATCCCACACGACATCGATGGGCATCTCCTGGAGGGCGCCTGCGGGGCGTGCGGCGGTGTGGGAGGTGATCCTGTCCTGCGGCATGGCTGCTCCTCTCTCGCCTCGCGCCATTGACGCAAAGCCGGCGCAGGACCGGGCGGCGCGCGGTGCTCGATCCCCTCTGAAACGCCCTGGTTGAACCAGCCGACGTTTCGCCCGGATCGCCCCGGCGCGCAGCGACGAGGGCCGATTCCGGAGGAAGTCGGCGAACGCAATCCACTCAATCAGCCGGCGTAGAACTCGCGCTCCCGATGCAGCATCTGGGCCCGCAGGCGGGCGAGGATGGAGGAGTGCATCTGGGACACGCGCGACTCGGAGAGGTCCAGCGTCTGGCCGATCTCCTTCATCGTCATCTCCTCGTAGTAGTAGAGGATGACGATGAGGCGCTCGGCGCGGCTCAGGCCCTTGGTGATGAGATCCTTGAGGTCGCCCTTCTGCGTCTCTGTGAGGGGGTTGACCTGGCCTTCGTCTTCGAGGACGTCGATCTCGCGGACGTCCTTGTTCGAGTCCGTCTCGTAGCACTTGCGGTTGAGGCTGACGACGCCGACGGCCTGGCCGTCCTTGAAGAGCTTCTTCATCTCCTCCTCACCAAGGCCGATGTGGCTGGCGATCTCGCTCTCGTCGGGGTTGCGGCCGAGGCGTGCCCGCAGGGCCTTCCGCGCCGACTCCATCTTGCTCGTTCGCGAGCGGACGAGGCGGGGAACCCAGTCCATGGAGCGGAGTTCGTCCAGGATGGCGCCGCGGATGCGCAGGGCGCAGAAGGTCTCGAACTTGACGCCGTAGTTGAGGTCGAACCCGTCGATGGCGTCGAGCAGGCCGAAGAACCCGGCCTGGATCAGGTCGTTGACATCCACTTCGACCGGAAGGCGGGCGTGCTGCCTCTCCGCGTTGTACCGAACGAGGTGCAGGTAGTGCTCAGTGAGCCAGTTGCGAATCGTCTCGCTGCCGGTTCGCTTGTATTCCTGCCAGACTTCGTTGATGGGCATCTCGTCGAGCGAGAGTTCAGCCACTCGGCGCGAGACCTTGCGCGAGGAGGTTTTCACCTTCGTCATCGGGTCGTCTCCCTGACCTTGAGCCACAGTCCGTTGCAGCCGGTCCGTCCTTGGACCGATCGACGCTACAGTATAAGTTCCGCGCGGCCGCCTGCAAGGGTCAACGGCCTCTTTGCCCAAAATAACTAACGTTTCGCCGCAATTGTCGGCGTGTTAGGCTTTGATTCGGCATTTTTATCCACACGTAGTGCACCGACCAGTTCGTCGAGCGAAACGTCCGAGTTGGGAACCGGATGCTCCGCGATGTACTCTCGAAGGTGTTCCCGGATCGCAAAACTGAACACCTCGCCGGCGATCAGGCCCAGAACGTACCCGCCGAAGAGGCAGACGATGGCCCGAGTCAGTATCTCGGGTGGATCATTGCCCACCGCCAGGCCGGCGAGAATGGCGACGGCAAAAGCGCAGGACGCAAAGCACCCGGCGATCACTTTCGCGGGGGGCGGAACCGGCTCTCGCAGGTCGCTGCTCGGATCAGTCATGGCATTCCCGGACATCGATGCCTATCGGATGATCTGCCTGCCGAGTCAAGCACAATCCCGAGATGCGTGTTATCGGTCGCCTGCGGTCCGCTGCTTCAACCAGCCGCCGAGTCGCGCGAAGAACCCCGGGTCGTGCGCCGTCTCTCCGGCGGCCCCGGCGCACTGCGTTCGCCGAACGAGGGCCGCTCCCAACTGCTGCATCGCCAGGGCCGCGCGCGAGCCGGGAACCTCCAGGCAGAATGGCACCCGGCGGCGGACCGCGGCGCCCACGCACCGGTCGAACGGGATCGATCCCGCAAAGCCGACCTCCCGCCGGAGAAACCGCCTCGCGACCAGCGCCAGGCGCTGGTGGACCTCCTTGCCTTGAATCTCGCGCTCCACCTGATTGACGAGAATGTAGAGATTGGCCAGCGGCGTGCGCCGGAGGACCGACTTGACCAGCCCGTACGCGTCCGTCATGGCGGTCGGTTCGGGGGTTGTGACGACGAGGACCGTGTCCGCCGTGCCGGCGAACGCGATGACGGCCGAGTTGATGCCCGCGGCCGTATCGAGAATCACGAAGTCGCACTGCGACTCGAGCAGGGAGAGTTGGCTGATGAGCCGATTGATGAGCGCGCCGGGCAGATCGGCCATCTCGCCGATCCCGTTGGCGCCGGGAATGAGCTTGAATCCGCCGGGCCCATCGACGGCGATCTCGCGCAACTTTCGTCTCGGCGAGCCGAGAAGGTGCGTCAGGTTGAAGGGCGCCTTGACGCCGCACAGCACGTCGGCATTGGCAAGCCCCATGTCCACATCAACGAGGGCGACGCGCCGCCCCAGGCCGGCAAGCACGACCGCAAGGTTCACCGCCACATTCGTCTTGCCCACCCCGCCCTTGCCGCTTGAGACGGCGATCACGTGTGCACGGCGCACCGCTCGTTCCGACGCGGGCGCCTCGGTCGAGGTGCGGCTGGGGCGGGAGGCTGGCGAAGCGGGAGCGGTCGCCGGCCGGTCCTTGGACGAAGGCGCGGAGGCCGGCCCGGGCGCGGGCATCTCGTCCGCCTCGGGAAGGTCGCCTCGCACAAGGTCGCGCAGGCGCTGAGCCTGGTCCGCCACGGCCATTCCTATCCCTTCTCCCCGAGGACGAGCGCCGCCAGCCGGTCCGGGCTGCCCGCTTCGATGTGGTCGGGCACTTCCTGGCCCGTGGTGATGAACGAGAGTTCCTTGCCGGCCTTCCGCATGACGTTGATCAGCACGCCGAGGCTGACGGCTTCATCCGTTTTCGTGAAGATGACCCGGTCGGTCTCGATGGCCGAGAACCGCTCGATGGTGCGCATGAGGACCTGCTCGCTGCACGTGCTGGAGAGGACCAGGTGCACCTCGTGCGGGTCGGCGGCTCTGGCAAACGCCCTGATCTCCTCGAGACGAGCACCATCGTTGGGCGACCGCCCCGCCGTGTCAATCAGGATCACGTCGCAGTGGTCAAGGGACTGGCACGCCTCGGCCATCTCCGCAGGCGTCAGCGCCACCTTCAGCGGCAACCCGATGATGTTCGCGTAGGTCCGCAACTGATCGACCGCCGCGATTCGATACGTGTCGGTGGTGATGAGCCCCACGCGGCGATGGTGACGGAGTTTGAACGCGGCCGCCAGTTTCGCCACCGTCGTCGTCTTCCCGACCCCTGTCGGTCCGACGAGCGCGAGCGTAAAGGGCCGGCCGTCCGACGGGCGCACGAGCATCGAGTCGGGCGCCACGGGCACCAGCGCGGCAAGGTGGCGGCGGAAACTCGCCCGCACCTGCTCCGGATCCCCGAGTTGCTCCTCGCTCAGTTCGCGCCGGACACGATCGCACAGTTCGTCGGCGATCTCCTGCGCCACCTCGTTCTGGATGAGGCCGACGTACTCGTTGAAGAGCGCCTCGGGCATCGCCGGCTGGAGCGTCCCCGCCTGCCGCTGAAGCACTTGCCCGACCAGCTGTTTGAGCGCGGCGATCTCGGTCTGAATCGACGAAGGTGGGGCCGAGGACGCCGGTGCGCCGGTGCTTCGACGTCGGGCCGAACCGCGACTCGCCCGGCGTCGGGCCGGACCGGCCGCCGCCCCCGGGCCGGAGAGATCCGTCGCGGGGTCTTGAGGCGCTCGGGGCTTGGGATCTTCGTTGGACGGCACTCGCGGCGATTCGGGAGACGTATCACCCTCTGTCCTCGCCTTGAGAACTCGCCCGGGTTCGCCGGGGGAGGCGGCGAGCACGTATCGGCGCGCGACGGGGAGAGCCGATGAAGCCGTTGCGGGCCGCGAACGCGTGGCTTGAGCATCCGGCACGTCTGTGGCAGTCGTCGCGTCCAGCGCGGGCAGGGGGGCAGCGACGGCCTGCGGAGAGGATCGGGCGCTGCCGGCGCGGGGGGCAGGATCAGGCGCAGGCCGGGAGGTCGCTGCCGCCGCGGGCTGAGATTGCGGCGGTTTCGATGGGGCCGAGGCGGTGAGTTGTCGCCGCCTCTGCTGCTCCGCGAGCGCCAGCGCCATCGCCGCCGTCCGCGCCGCATCGGAAGGAGTCGGCGCCGCTTTCGTCGCGGTGGCCCCGGATAGACCGGTGGGAAGACTCCGGGTCGGGAGGCTTGGGCGCTGCCGCGGCGCCGGCGGCGAAGCAGTGACTTCGTAAATCGTCTGGCCGCCGACTCCGAGCATCCCGCCGCGGCGGAACGTGCGCGAGTGGAGGATCACGGCGTCGTCGCCGAGATCGGCTTTGATGCGTTCGAGTGCTTCGTTCAGAGTGAGTGCCTGATAGGTTCGAAGGTTCAACGCTGCGCCCTTCCTGGTCATTCGCGGGTGGCGTTCCGCGAGTCGGCCTCCTGCCTGCCTCGAGTTGCCTCCGTCATTGCTCCATCATACCACGCCTGCCTCCCGGTTCGCAAGCCCCTCGCAAACCTCACGCCGCCGGCACCGCCTGCCGCGACTCGGGCGGCTGCACGAGCGCCAACGACTCCACTTCGAGTCCCTGGGGCACCTCGTTGTATCCGAGCACCGCCGCCTGCGGAAGATGCGCCTCGATGATCCGCCGCAGCGGACCGCGAATCTGCGGCGACGTCAGGATGACCGGCGGACGACCCGCGTGAATCAACGACCTGAGCGACTGGTCCAGCGATTGGATGATCCGGTTGGAGACCGACGGCGGCATGGTGATCGTCGTGCCCACGTCCGACCGCTCGACGTAGGAGGCGATCGTGTCCTCGAGGCGCGGATCGACGGTGATGCAGGAGAGCCTGGGCCGGCCCTCTTCGTCCGGCGTCGCGTACTGTCCCGCGATCGTCCGCCGCAGGGCGTTGCGCACGTACTCGACGAGGACGTCCGTGTCGCGCGTGTGTGCGATCCATTCCCCCATCGTCTCAACAATCGTTTCGAGGTCGCGGACGGGAACGCGCTCGCGCAGCAGCGCCTGGAGCACCTTCTGAAGTTCACCGGGCTTGACCTTGTCGGGAATGACCTCTTCCGTGAGTTTGGGTGCCCGCTCCTTGAGGTTGGCGATGAGGTTGTTGACCTCTTCGCGCGTGAGGAGTTCATCTGCGTGGCGCTTGACCGTCTCGGTGAAGTGGGTGATGAGGACGCTGGTGGCGTCCACCACGGTGTAGCCCTGCGCCTCGGCCCGGGCGCGGAGGTGTTCGGGGATCCACCACGCATCAAGGCCGAAGGCCGGCTCCTTGGTCGGCTCGCCTTCGACGGGCCCCTGGGCGAGCCCCGAATCCATCGCCAGCCACTGGCCGGGGAAGGTCTGGCCGGAGACGACCTGGTTGCCGCGGATCTTGATGCGGTACGCCGTCGTCTCGAGTTGCGAATTGTCCCGGATGCGCACGGGGGGGAGGATGAGGCCGAGTTCGGCGGCGAGTTGGCGGCGGACCATGGCGATGCGCTCGAGGAGACTCCCGCCGTCCGCCTCGTTGACGAGGCGCACCAGGCCGTAGCCGACTTCGAGTTCGAGGTGATCGATCTTGAGCAGTTCATCGGGAGAAGGCGTCCTGGGCTGGTTCGAGGCGTCGGCGCGTGATTCCGCGGCGGTGCGTTCCGCCTCGACGGCGCGTACGCCTCGCGACACGACGTAGCCGATGCCCGCGATCGCCGCGGAGCACGCCAGCATCGGCAGCGCGGGAAGGCCCGTGAAGGCCATCAGGCCGATGAAGGCCGAGGTGAGGTAGAGCGCGCGGGGCTTGCTCGTCAGCTGGTTCGTCAGATCGGTGCCGAGGTCCTGCCGCGCGCCGCTGCGCGCGACGATCAGGCCCGCAGCGATGGCGATCACGAAGGCGGGAATCTGCGAAACCAGCCCGTCGCCGATCGTGAGTTTGGTGAAGACGGCGAGGCTTTCGCTCAGCGTCCAGCCCTTGGCGATGGCGCCGATCGCGAAGCCGCCGAGGATGTTGATGAGCGTGATGATGATGCCCGCGACGGCGTCGCCGCGCACGAACTTGCTGGCGCCGTCCATGGCGCCGTAAAAGTCCGCTTCGCGCATGATGGCCTCGCGGCGCTCGCGCGCCTCGGCTTCGGTGATAAGGCCGGCGGTGAGATCGGCGTCGATCGCCATCTGTTTGCCGGGCATCGCGTCGAGGGTGAAACGGGCCGCCACTTCCGAGATGCGCGTCGAGCCTTTCGTGATGACGACGAACTGGACGATGACGAGGATGCAGAAGATGACGGCTCCGACGATCGGCGAATCGCCCGCGACGAAGTGGCCGAAGGCACGGATGACCTCGCCCGCCGCGCTTGCCGCTTCCTCGGAGGTGGTCGCCTCGGTCGAAAGAATCAGCCGCGTCGTGGCGATGTTGAGGCACAGGCGATAGAGCGTCGTGCCCAGCAGCAGCGCCGGGAAGACTGAGAACTCCAGCGGCCGCTCCATGTACACCACCGTCAGGAGGATGATCGCCGCGGCGCTGATGTTCGCCGCGATGAGGATGTCGAGCAGCGCCGGAGGCAGCGGCACCACGAGCACCGCCATCATGCACATGAAGGCGAAGGGGACCGCCAGACTCTTCCAGCGATGTCCTCGCTCCGACCAGAGCAGGCTCGGCAGCGCCGCTGCGGCTTCAGCCATGATCCCGGCCTCCCTCACGCGGCGACCCGTCCGCAGCGAGGACGCGGCAGCTCGCGATGTTCAGGTTCCTCAAGGGTCGCATTCTCAACCTGCCTTCCTCGCATTGAGCCGGTAGACGTACGCCAGCACTTCCGCCACCGCCTGAAAGAACCTGGGCGGAATCTCCTGCCCCACCTGCACCACGGGATACATGGCGCGCGCCAGCGGCTTGCGCTCGACGATCGGAATGCGGTGGGCCAGCGCGATCTGGCGGATGCGCAGCGCGACGTAGTCCGTTCCTTTGGCCAGCACTTTGGGCGCGTTCATCGTCTCCGCATCCCACTTGAGGGCGATCGAAATGTGCTCGGGGTTGGTGACGACGACGTCGGCTTTGGGGACCGCCTGCTGGAGGCGCTGGCTGAGGATCTTGCGCGCAAAGCCCCTCTGCCGTTGCTTGAGCAGGGGATCGCCCATGGTCATGCGCAGTTCTTCCTTGATCTCGTGTTTGCTCATGCGGTGCTGCCGCTCCCATTGCCACTTCTGGAACGCAAAGTCGAGGATCCCCAGCAGGATGAGGACCGCCGCCAGCCAGAGGAGCAGTTCCACCAGGTACCCGCCCGACCGGGCGCACGCCTCCGCAAAGCCGAATCGCGGCAGCATGAGGATGTCTTCCCAGCGGCGGGAGACGACCGCGATGGAGACGAGCAGGATGAGCAGCACCTTGCCCAGACTCATCGCGGCCCGGCCCAGCGCCTGCATGTTGACGAACCGCTTGGCCCCGCTGATCGGATCGAGTTTGGAGAGTTTGGGTTGAAGGGGCTTGATGGTGAACGTCCAGCCGACCTGCCACACCGCGGCGACATACGCCACGACGAACATGAGCCCGACGAAAGGACCGGCGGACACGATGAGGATGCGCACGGCCCGCTCGAGATCATCTCCGCCGATCGGATTGCTCGACCAGGTGTCGGCGGAACTCGACTCAAGCGTGTCGCGCAGCAGGAGCGCAAGATCGCGCATGATGACCGGGGTGAGCCAGATCAGCAGGAGCACGGCGCCGAGGAGCGTGATCGCGGCGGTCAGGTCCATCGAGCGGGCGATGCTGCCCTCCTCGCGGGCTTCGCGTCGGCGCCGCGCGGTGGCGGGTTCAGTCTTTTCGCCCAGGTCCTGTTCGGCCATTCCTTACCACCCGCGCTTTGCCTCACGGCGCACTGAAAAACTCCCGCAGGAGATCGAGCACGTCCCCGACCAGCCCGGTGACCCCCTCGTGAACCGGCCCGAGCGAGGCGATCAGCGCCACCGTCCCGAGAATGATCCGGATCGGAAAACCCAGCGAGAGGATGTTGAACGCCGGAGCCGTCTTGTTCATGAACCCCAGCGCGAAACTCTCGAGGAAGATCAGGCACAGCACCGGAGCGGCGATGCGGATCGCCAGTTCAAACGCGCTCGTCAGCAGGCCGCCCGCCAGCGCAAGCAGGTCGCCCGTCACGCGGAAGGCGCCCGGGGGCACGTGTTCAAAGGTGTCCAGCAGGATGACGAACATCGTCTCCAGCCCTCCCAGCGCGAGGAAGATGACCATCGCGAGGTAAAAGAGCATCTGCCCCACGACTTCGGCGTCTGTTTCCATCGCGGGGTTGTAGACGCGGGCGAAGCCCAGGCCGAGTTGCTGGCCGACGATCAGCCCGCCCAGTTCCGTGGCGAGCATCGGAAGCGAGGCCAGGAAGCCGATCGCCAGCCCGATGGCCAGTTCCATCGCCATCAGCGGCGCAAGACCGAAGAGCGTCAGGGGCAGGGGAACGGCGCCGTGCTCCGCCAGCGTACCTGAAAGCGTGGCGTACGTCGCCGTCGTCATCGCGAGCGCGAAGAGCGCCTTGATCCGCCCGGGAACGACCTGGCTTCCGAGCACCGGCGCGAAGATGAACAGCCCGGTGATGCGGCTGAGGACGATCAGGAACGGGCCGACATGGGGCAGGATGGGCGTGAGGTCGATCATGGGGAAGGCAAGGCATCAAGGCATCAAGGCGTCAAGGCGTCAAGGCGTCAAGGCATCAGGGCATCGGAGCGCTCCGCAGGTGTGCGACGGGCGGCGTCACGGCGCCCCCGTAAACATCGCCGTGGCGTAGTCCATCATCATGTTGATGATCCAGGGGATGATCGCGATGCCGACGAGAATCATGCCGGCGATCTTGGGTACGAACGTGAGCGTCTGCTCCTGCACCTGCGTCACCGTCTGGAAGATGGAGACGATCAGGCCGATGAGCAGGCCGGCGACAAGGATCGGCGCAGCGAGCATCAGGGCGTGCGCCAGCGCTTCGCGAACGAGGTCTACGCCGAGATCCACCATGGAACACCTCCGGGATGCACCGCACGATTCACCGAGCCTCATCGTGGGCGTGTTGTCTTTCCCACGATTTGCCGAGCCTCATCGTGGGGTTGGGGGGCCTATCCCATTCCGATGCCGAGGGCCATCGTGGCCGCCGAGTAGGTCGCCGTCCCTGCCGCCGTGCCGTGAAGCAGGTTGCCCACGAGCAGCGTCCACCCGTCCACGAGCACGAAGAGCAGCAGTTTGAACGGAAGCGAGATGAGCACCGGCGGGAGCATGAGCATGCCCATCGAGATGAGCAGGCTTGACACCACCATGTCAATGATCAGGAAAGGCAGATAGATGCGGAATCCGATGAGAAACGCCACCTTCAACTCGCTCAGGATGAACGCCGGCACGAGGGTGAGCATGTCCACGTCGTCGTAGGTGAGTTCCTCCGGCCGGGACGTGTCAACTCCGCGATAGTCGAGAATCACATAGACGCTGTCCCAGTTGTCCGACGCGTCGATCTGGGCGAACATGAAGTCGCGGAGCGGCGCCTTGGAGCGATTCCAGACGTCCAGTTGACTCCGCACGTTCTCGTCACCCTGCGTGTAGGGGACGTACGCCTCGTTGTAGATGCGCGTGAAGGTCGGCTCCATGGCGAGCACGGTCATGAAGAGCGCCAGCCCGACGATGACCTGGCTCGGCGGAAGCGTCGCCGTTCCGATCGCCTGCCGCACCAGGCTCAGCACGACGACGAAGCGCGTGAAGCAGGTGCACATCATCAGGATCGACGGCGCAACGGTCAGAACCGTCAGGAGGATGAGGATGTTGAGCGAAGCGCTCAGCCCGCCTTCAAAGCCCGGAATCGCCTCGGAGGCGCTTTCAAGCATGCTCACCGGGTTGAGGCCGGAGTCGGCGTCCTGCGCCAGCGCCGTGCCGGGCGCGAGCAACGCGGCCGCGAGGCAGAGCAGCAGGAGGCGGCGCGCCGGTCGCTTCATCGCGAACCTCCCGGAGCAAAGATCGCGGCGATGCGGCTCGCCGCCGTGCGCGGCGAGCGCTGCGTCAGATCCACGACGACCGTTCCCTGGCCCCCAGCCGGCACGCCCCGCTCCGCCACGGGGGTGACGAGCCTCTCAAACTGCCGGGCGAAGGAGTCGCCTCGCTCGTGACGCAGGCGCTGCAGCAGCGAAGCGACCTGCTCGGCATCGGTGATTTCCGAGAGCGTCGCCAGCGAGCCGCCCGACTGGCTCAGCAGCAGGATGCGCCGGTCCACCTTGAGCAGCACCAGCGTCTGCCCGCGCGAGAGGGGATAGCGGCCGAGCACTTCGATGATCCCCGCCGGCCCCCGCGCTTTGACAAGCGGCCCCGCGAACCTCACCATCGCGACGCGAAAGAGCGCGATCAGGCCGAGAACGAGCACAAGTGCGCCGATCGTCCGCCAGGCTCCTCCCGGCACGCTGAACCATCGGCGCTCGCCCGGCGGCGTCGCGGCCGCCCGCGGCTCGCCGCGCGGCGGCAGGGGGCGTGAAGCAGCCGGAGCCGAGGCGTTCGTCTCCGACGGCGCGCCTGTCTGCGGGGGAGTCCGATCCGGTTCGATCGGCTGATTCGACTGGAGGTTCTCGACCTCTTCGGGGCCGCCCGCGCCGCACTCGGCCGCGGGAAGGGCGCCCGCCGCCAGCACGCACAGGAAGAGCAGGGTGTGAACCGATCGGATCATGCGTCGCCATCCTGGCGTGATGCGGCGCTGCGGCCGCGCTGCCCGGCTCCGCCGGACAGGGTTCCTGCTTCACTCAGTTCTCGCCGCCTTCATCGCCGCGAGAGAAGATTTCGCTGATGCGCACGCAGAACGTGTCGTTGAGGACAAGCACCTCGCCGCACGCCACGTGCCGGTCGTTGACGTAGACATCCACCGGGTCGCCCGCGAGCTTGTCGAGTTCGACGACGCTGCCCTCGTTGAGGCGCAGCACGTCTTCGACGAGCATCCGGGTGCGACCCAGTTCGATGCGGACGTTGAGATTGACTTTGGACAGGAGGTCGATGCCGCGCACCGGATGATCGCCTGCGTCGGAGCCGAACTCCGGCAGGTCGAAGGCGGGCGGGTCGCCGGCCGCCGGTTCGGTCGCCGGCCGCGTGGACTCCGCCTCGCGCTGAATGTCGCTGACGGCCCGCTGGGCGGATTCGAGCGCTTCCTGTGTGTCGGCGGCCCGCGTTGCGGGTTCGCCGCCTCCGGATGCGTCGGGAGGATCGGCGGCTCTCAGAATGGATCGCTCGGAGTTCATGCGGGACATCGGGGGATGCGGCCCGTCCCTCGGGTCGCCCCACGCTTATCGGATACATCGGCGCAGTCGCTGCAACATCCGCGCGAGGCGCAAAAAGTGCCCGTTTCAGGGGCGCGGCGGCGCGGTCAGATGCCGGCGCGATAGGGGGTCACGCCTTCGAGCAGGACCGTGTCGAGCAGGCTCTCGCCCGTCTTGGGATCCCTGGGCATGATCTCCTTCAGCGCTTCTTCCGCCTGGCGCGTGAGCGTACTGAGCAGCGGTTCGTTGAAGTGGCGGGGTTCGGCGTTGCGCCACAGCGCCGCGATCGTCGTCTTGATGAGCGCCTGGTTGCCCGCGACGAAGTCGGTGATGACCTTCTCATGCCGCGCCTTGGCGCGCGCCGTGATCTGCGTGTCATACAGGTAGAGCACGCCCTGCTTGCTGTTCGGAAAGCGATCGTGAACCACGGGAATCTCGATGATCCGGTTCAGCGCGGCGTCCTGCTCGGCCTCGAATCCGCTGTCGGCCTTCACGGACGGGGCGCTCGTGAACATCGCCACCCCGATGAGCACCCCCGCCTCGACGAGCATGATCGCCGCGACGATGAGCACCACCTTCAGGTTCGACTTGCGGCCCGTCGGTGCGGGGGCCGCTTCCTTTTCCGTCTTCGACTCTGCCATGGCTTCAGCCTCCTCGTGCGTTCGTCGGGTCGGTGTAGTCGCTGTCCGGGTTGAATTCGTCGATCACGCTGTCGCTCACGATGATCTCCACGCGCCGGTTGATCTGCGCGGAGTCCTCGCGCCGGGCGCGGACGTTGATCGGCTCGTGATCGGCGCAGGACTCCACGCGGAAGAGTTCGCGCTTCATCCCGACCTCTTCAGTGAGAAAGAGCATCACCGCCTCGGCGCGCGCGTAGCCCAGTTGGTACAGGTTCGTCCAGGGCGCCGAGGGCGAGAGGCGCTTGGCGTCGGCGTGCCCCCGGACGAAGATGCGGTTCTTGCGCCCGTCGATGAGCTGCGCAATGGCGCGGAGTTCCTCCTTGACGTCGTCCTTGAGGAACGCCGATTCGCGATCGAAGGTGCTCGCGCCCCCGAGGGTGAACATCAGCCCTTCGCGGACCGTCTGGACGGTGGTGTGCTTGCCCTGCACTCCTTCGACGTCGCTCTGGCTGACGGCCTTGCGCGGGTCGTGGGCGCTGGCGGCCTTGGTGAGCATCGTCACGACCGACTGCATGGAGGGCTGGTCGGTGGGGATGCTCCCGCCGCTGCCCTGCGTGAAGCCGAAGGCCTGCATCACGCTGTGGGCGACGACGGTGTATTCCTCCTCGCGCTTGAGTTCGGAGAACGCCGCGAGGAGGATGAAGAAGCACAGCAGGAGCGACATCATGTCGCCGTAGGTGACGATCCAGCCGGGGACGCCATCGGGGCAGGGAGTGGGTTTGCACTTGCACTTGGCCATGCTCGCACCTGTCTGAGCCGGCGCCGCGCTGCGGTGGCGGCGTCGCTGCATCGGGTCGCCGGTTCACGCCGCCTTGCGCGCTTCGTCCGGCGTCGGTCGCTTCGAGGGAGGAATGAAGGTGAGGAGTTTCTGCTCGACGATGCGCGGGTTATCGCCCTGCTGTATGCTCATGACTCCGCGGATGATGATCGCTTTGGTAAACGCCTCTTCGCCGGCGCGGAGGGCGAGTTTGTCCGCCATGGGCAGGCAGACGAGATTGGCGATCAGCGCGCCGTAAAGCGTCGTGAGCAGCGCGACGGCCATGCCGGGTCCGATCTTGGAGGGATCATCCATGTTCTGAAGCATGGCGACCAGGCCGAGAAGCGTGCCGATCATTCCGAAGGCCGGGGCGTACTTGGCGTAGGCGTCAAGCAACGCCTTGCCCTGCTGGTGCCGCGCGACCTCGTTCTCGACTTCCGATTCGAGGATGGACTCGATGAGTTCCGGATCCGTGCCGTCCACCGCCATGCCGATGGCGCGGACGATGAAGGGATCGCCCATCTGGCTCGTCATGCTCTCGAGGCTGAGAATGCCGTCGCGGCGGGCGATTTCGGCGTAACTGACCAGTTTCTTGATGAGTTCGCCGGGATCCTGGGGCTTGGCGAAGATCGTCTTCGTCAGCACCTTCGGGAAGCGCTTGAGCGACGCGAGGGGAAAGGAGATGATGACGGCGCAGAAGCCGCCGAACACCACGAGAATGACCGAGGGCACGTCGAAGTAGGCGCGCAGCGCATTTCCGCCGACGACAACGCTCAGGATCGTAAGCGTCCAGCCCACGATGAGGCCGAAGATCGTTGCAATGTCCACCTCTGGGCCTCCCGTTCGTCGCGAACCCGCGCGCGGATGGCGCGCTCCCGCCGGGCGGCGGGCCTGCGGGTGCTATCGACCCGCGGGCGCGACGACTTGAGTCCCATACATCGGCCGCCGGCCGGCCGGCCTGTCCCTCTCGACCGGCGCCGCTCAGTCCAGCGCCGGGAAGGGAGAGCGCAGCCGCCGGCCGTACTCGATCGCCAGTTCCACCACCTCGTCCATCGGCTCGCGCACGATGATGTGGTCGCCGTTCGTGAGCATGATCGTGGTGTCCGGATTCTCCTCGATCGTCCGGATGAGTTCGGCGTTGAGAACGAACCGCTTGTGGTTGAGCCTCGTGAGGAGAATCATGGCGCACTCCTGGACGGATCGGCCCTCGCGTTATCGGCCGATGAGAAGCAGTTGCTGCATCAGGTCGTTGGCGGTCGTGATGATCCGCGTTGACGCCGAATAGCCCGTCGAGGCCAGGATCAGGTTGATGAACTCGGCGCTCAGATCGACATTCGAGAGTTCAAGGGCGCTGCTGATGATGCGGCCGGCGCCGAAGGTGAGCGGGGCCCCGATCACGGGTGAGCCGGAGTTGGGCCCGAGCGCGAAGAGCTGGTTGCCCGAGTCCACCAGGCCCTCGGGATTCGTGAACGTGGCCATCGCCACCTGGCCGAGGTTGCGGATCAGACCGTTGCTGAACGCGCCGACGACGACCCCATCCTCGCCGATGTTGAATTCGACGAGCGTGCCGATCGGTGAGCCGTCCTGAAACACCGCCGCGAGTTCCGTGTTCGTGTCGCTGAAGGCCGTCACCGAGTTGCCGTTTGAGTCGAACGAGAGCGTCATGGTCAACGGCGTCTGGGCTCCCGTGCCCGAGCGATCGATCGAGATGTTGAAGTCGGCGATGGAACTGATCCGCCCGTCGGTCCCGAAGTCGAGCGTTCCCGTGCCGACGCGCACGTCGCCGCCGACGTTGTCGGGCGATTCGACGTAGTAGCGCCACGTCGTCCCCGTCGAGGAGGTTGATTCGAGCACCATCGTCAGGTCCACCTGGAGCGGCGTGCCGAGCGAATCGAACACAAGGAAGGAGGTGCGCACGGACTCGCCGGCGGCAAGCCCCGACTTCGTGGTGGTGAAGGGCTGATCGACGACGGCCCCGACCGAGTCCAGGATCGTCAGGTCGCTGGAATCGACGGTGAGTTCGCTGGCCTCGCCCATGTTGCCTTCGATCGTGATGACGCCGGTGGTCGGATCGATCGACACGCCGCCGGGCTGCGTCGGCTCCGAGGTGTCGATGCCCAGCGACTGCTCGAGGAAGGTCATGAAGTCGGCGATGGTCGTCGTGTTGTCCACCGCCAGCGTCGCGTCGGGAAGGGTGGCGCCGCCCTTTTCGGCGCCCGAGAGCAGCACGCTCTGGCCCGAAGTGAAGAGTGGACTGCCCGAGCCGTTGTCGAGATCGACGAGCCGAGTCGTTGAGTCGGAGAACGGCGGGTTGGCCGGCGGGGGGGCGGCCGAACCCAGCGCCAGCAGCGCGGCGAAGTCGATGAGCGATCCGACGGTTCCGGGGTCGCCGGACGCGTTGAGATTGCCGCTGAAGGAGACGTTGCGCGTCGCTTCGGCGATCGTCAGGCTGCCCACGGGAATCGTGAGGTCGGTCAGCGCGCCGGTCTGGATGTTGAACTGGCTGTCAATGCCGTAGCCCTGCACGCGGGCGCCGCTGAGGGAGACGAGTTCGTTGACGCTGTTGAGCTGGAAGGAGCCGTTGCGGGTGAAGAACTGCTCCGAGCCGGCGCGCACGACGAAGAACCCCTCGCCCTCGATGGCGAGGTCAGTCTTGACGCCCGTGACGGTGACGGCGCCGTTGCCCATGTTGCGCTGCGTGCCGGCGACGTTGACGCCCAGGCCGATCTGCGACGGATTCGCCCCGCCGCTCTGCGTGGAAGGAGCCGTGCCGATGCCGAGCGTTCGGCTGAAGGTCGGCGCAAAGGTCAGCCGGTTCGACTTGTACCCCTGCGTGTTGACGTTCGAGATGTTGTTGCCGATGACGTCGAGCATCTTGCTGTTCGCGAGGATGCCCGAAAGTCCCGTGAAAAGCGCCGTGGTGGATGCCATGTCTCATTGCCTCCGTGAAGTGGTCGGCCCGTCCGGGCGTCACCTGTCCCCGTCGTTCGATGCAGCGGTTGGAATCGACCGGGCGGCCTCATGCGCCGCGAGCAGTTCCGCGACAGACCGCGAAGATGTGCCGTCGAGCCGCGCCAGCAGGAGCCGGTTCGCCGGCCCGCCCTCCTCCGCGGCGCTCGCGCTCGACACGATGAAGGTGTCGATGTCAGTCAGGATGCGGTCGCGGCCGCCCGGGGTCCGCACCTCTTCGGTCACCTGGCGCGACCGGACGTCGAGCAGGAGCGGTCGTCCATCGAGAAGGACAAGAGCGTTTCGGCCGTCAAAGGCCGCGGCTTCGTCGGCCGCCAGGGCCAGTCGGTCCCGCTGCGCCGCCGTCAGGTCGATCCCTTCCGGAAGCGCGACGGGCAGGTGGCTGGGCGGAACGCGCGACTCGATCAACTCGATGAGCGTGCGGAAATCCGCCTGATCCAGCCCCGCCAGGCGGCGCGAATCCCGATCGGGGCGCCGCGGCGCGTGCGGCGCGCTCACCGGTTCAAGTCGGGCCAGGATGTCCGTTCGACCGCTCACGTATTTCACTCCAGGCGTTGGGCCGGGTGGGGGGCCGGCCTGGCCGGGTTTCCATCGGTCAGGCCTGCGGCGGCTCGGGTTCGATGATGCTCTCGACCTGGTCCATCGGGACGCGCTCGCCGCTCTCGAGCGTGAGCACGATCTGGTCGCCTTCGAGCGCTGCGGACTTCACATAGCCCTGAACGGGCAGGAAGGACTCATCGAGCCCGGTGATCGTCTTGCCGACGAGCGAACCGGCGAGTGCGAACTGGTTCTGCGAGACGAGCTTGCCGAGTTCGGTCATGAGTTTTGAATTGGACTCGATGCTTCGCACGGTGTTGATCTGGTTGAGCAGCGCCTGCGTGTCCTGCGGCTTGAGCGGATCCTGGTGACTCAACTCGGCGAACATGATCTTCATGAAATCCTCGCTCGTGAGATCCTCGAAGCGATTGCGCGAGGGAGAGTCGAGCGTGCCTGGTCCGGCGGGGTTGATCTGCATGGTGATGATGCTCCTGTCCTCAGTCCGGTCGGAGGGCGTGCGCGTGGGGTGATGCCGCGTTCGATGCGGGGGAGGCGGAAGCGGCGCTCCACTGCTCCCGCCAGGTTCCGCCCTCGCGCTGCTGCTGAGCGTGCTGCCGAGCGGCCTGGCGGTACTGGGCTTCGCGCTCAGCCGTGTCGGCATGCCCGCGGCTCTGCTGGCCGGCGGCGTCCTGCCGCGCCCCCTGTTCGCCACCGGTCGGCTGATGCTGCTGGTGGCCTGTCTCCTGTCCGCCCCCGGTCGAGGGGCGGCTGAGCGAGTGAACCTGAACCGTTTCGAGTTTCAGTCCCTGAGTTTCCATGGCGGTGCGCAGCGCTTCCACGTGCTGACTGAGCAATCCACGTGCCTGCGCGGATTCGGCGTGAAACTGCACGGCCACCCGCCCCTGCGAGAGGCTCATCTGGATGCGAAGTGAACCGAGTGAATCCGGTTCGAGGCGCATCGTCAGCGAACCGCCCGTTGTTCGCGTCAGCGCCATCGCGCCGCGCACGATCTGCGGGCTGAGGTCGGCGCCGGCGCTGTTGAGAGCGGGGAGGTTCGGCGAGCCCGATGACGGCGGCGCCGGCGCAGCGCCCAATCCGCCGGCGCGCGGCGCGGGGGCCGGCTGCAACTCGAGGAACGTCGTCGCGGGAGCAGCAGGGCTGCTGAACGTCGGCGGCGCGGCTGGCGGCGGTGCGCCAGTCGAAGGCTCCGATGCGGGCTTTGCCTCGGCTTGCGTCCTCGCCGTCGGCTTGACGGCCGGGACGACTTCGCCCGCCGCCGGTCCTTCTGAAGCGCCTGGGCGCGGCTGCGGCTGCGGACGTCTGGCACCACTGTGGCGCTGGGCCGTGGGGACGTGAAGCGGCGGGATGACCGGCGCAGCCGGGGGAACCGTGGCCTGGCCGGACTCGCGCGCCGGCCCCGACTCCGCAGTCCCCCCAGCCTCGAGGGTATGGCCCGGCGAAGTCTCCGGCTCGCGATGCGGTGGAGCGCCCCCCTCCGCATCGGCCGAACCGCGCGGCGGCGCGGTGAGATGAGCCTCAATCGACGCGCTTCGCTCCCGAGGATGCCGCCGCGGCACGGGCGCGGCATGGTCGTGCGGCTCCCGTTTCGGCCGGACTTTCTGAGGTGCGGCGTGTTGATCCTCACCGGGAATCGTCGGGCCCTGTTCGGCGCAGGCCTTGCTCGCCGAGGCGTCAGCGCCGATCGGCAGTTCCTGCGCGACTTCGTCGTGCGCCGGCGCCGTGGTCTGCGGGTCCAGCGGCGGCGCATGCGGATCGGAAACGCGCTGCTCAGCGGGCTGCCGCACCGGTTCGCCCGGCGCGCCATTGCGCCCGGCGGCCGTTTCGTCTGCCGTCAGTTGCGTCAGAACTTCGGTAAAACTCGCGGATTCCTCGGCACCTGACCGCGACGGGTCCACGTCCCGCCCAACCTCAGGCGCGCGGCGACCCGACTCGACGAGCAGGTCACGGTGGCTCGGCAGCGGCGGACTGATCATCAGGCGTCCTCGGGGCGGCGGCACCGGTGCCGCGGTCTTTGAGGCGCAGGAGCAATTCCGCTGCCAGGCGGTTTTCCGTCTCTTCGGAATAGAGCGCGAGGAGTTTGGAGGCGCTGCGGGGGGGCAGCGCGACGAGCACGTCGATCACGAAATCATAAAGCCCATCCGCCAGGTAGACGTCCAGTTTGGCCTTGAGGTCGTCGGGCTTGAGGCCGGAGAGCAGCGCGACCGTCTTGCGGAACTGCTGGTCCCGGGCGAGCGCGGCGTCGCGCTCGATGGCCGACTCGACCGCCGCCTCGCGGGCGACCAGTTCCGCCTCGCGACGCTCCACCTCCGCCAGGCGCAGCGCGATGATCTGCTCGATGGCCTCGAGGTCGCGGCGGGCGCGAAGGAGTATCTCCTGCTGCGCCTGTTCGATGGTCCGGAACTGCTCGTTGCGGTTCTCGGCTCCGGCGTTGGCGATGTCCGTCTCGGCCGCCCGCTGAGCGTCTCTGGCGGCCTGCTCTGCGGCCTCCTGCTCCGCCTTCGCCTTTTCCTGTTCCTGGGCGACAGTGACGGCGAGGATGTCGCGAATGCGGTCCAGACGCTCCCGGCTGAGGCGATCCGAGGCGCCGAGGTAGGCAACGAATCCGAGCAGCGCAAGCAGGTTGGCGATGGCGGCGATGGAAAGGGCGGGCCAGAGGGTCTTCTTCATGGGAGGTCGCCTGTCTTGAGGTCGGGCGTCTCAGGTCGCTTGCGGGTGGCACTCGGCCGCTTCCGCCGCCGCGCGCCCCGACTCGTAGCGCGTCGTCGTCAGATCGTCGATCATCGCCGTCTCGCGACGGCCCTGCTCCTGCCGCCACTGCTCATATCGGCGATCCCGGAGCCGTTCGATCGCCTTGACCCGGGTGCGCGCCAGCAGGAGCTCGGCGCGCGCGTGCTCGGCCCGGCGATAAACCTCGGCCAGCACGGCGACGAGACGGCGGATGCGGGCGTCGAGTTGCATCGACATCGCGGCCTGCCCGCGGATGGCGCGGGTGTCCACGCGGCCGACGAGGTTGCGGCCGAGGTCCGCTTTGTTCTCCGCGATCCGGTGCTGCATGGCGCGGATCTGCCCTTCCAACTCGATGCGACGCCGGTCGATCGCCGCCAGCATCCGCTGTTTTTCGCCCTCGATCCGCTTGCGATGGTCGAGCAGAGGCTGGAGTTTGAAGCGGAACCGTGCCACCGAGGTCGTCCTTTCACGGCATCAGCGGGGGCTGGCCGGTCGGCGCTGCGCCAGCAGGTGGCCCGCCTCGACCGCAAGACCGGTGAGCGTCCTGACCGCGGCCTCGAAGTCGGTGCTCTCTGACGACGCCTGCTGGAGGAGCGCATCCACCCGGGGCTTGAGTTCGATCGCCACATCGCATTCCGCATTGGAGCCGCGCACGTAGGCCCCGATGTTGATGAGGTCTTCCGTCTCGGCGTAGACGGCGAGCAGGCGCATGATCTGCCGCCTCGCCTGGATGTGCGTCGAGGTGCAGACGGAATCCGCGACGCGGCTGACGGAATCGAGGATGTCAATGGCGGGGTAGTGCCCGCGATTGGCGAGGCGGCGGGTCAGCGTGATGTGTCCATCGAGGATGCCGCGCGCGGCGTCGGACACCGGCT
The DNA here is from genome assembly GCA_039794345.1 of Phycisphaerae bacterium. Taxonomy (GTDB): domain Bacteria; phylum Planctomycetota; class Phycisphaerae; order Phycisphaerales; family UBA5793; genus UBA5793. The sequence goes on from JBDIVQ010000009.1 coordinate 39,700, forward strand.
CGGTCATGTCGTCTCCTTCAACGAGCACGGCGTAGAAGCCGGTGATCGAGCCGCTGCCCTGCACGGCGCCGGCCCGCTCAAGAAGCGTCGGGAGCAGGGCGAAAACGCTCGGGGGATAGCCCTTGGTTGTCGGCGGCTCACCGGCGGCGAGGCCGATCTGGCGCTGCGCCTGGCAGAAGCGCGTGATGGAATCCATGATGAGAACGACGTCAGCGCCCTGGTCGCGGAAGAGTTCCGCCGCCGCCGTGGCCACCATCGCCGCGCGGAGGCGCATGAGCGGCGACTCATCGCCCGTCGAAACGAAGACGACGCTGCGCGCCAGGCCTTCCGGCCCGAGGGTGCGCTCGATGAACTCGCGCACTTCGCGGCCGCGCTCGCCGATCAGCGCGATCACACTGACGTCGGCCCGGGTGTGACGCGCAATGCTCCCCAGCAGGGTGGACTTCCCGACTCCCGGTCCGGCGAAGACGCCCACTCGCTGCCCCTTGCCGATGGTCAGCATCCCGTCTATGGCGCGAACGCCCGTCGAGAGCGGCTGAGTGATCGGCTCGCGGCGCAAGGAGAGCATCGGCGGCGGCACGATCGGACGCGTCTCGACATCCCGCAGCGGCCCCAGGCCGTCGAGCGGGCGCGCCAGGCCGTCGAGCACGCGGCCGAGCATGTTCACGCTCAGCACGGCCGTCGGCGTGGTCTGGATGGACGTAAGGCGATCGCCGGGCGCCAGCCCGACGGCGCTCGAGAAGAGCATGACGATCGTGCCGCCGCGATCGGCGGCAATCACTTCGCCGAGGACAGCGGCGCGGTTGAGGCCCGCGCTCTCGATCCGGACCAGCGATCCGACCGGAAGCGAGAGCGGCTCGGTCGTTACCGTCTGTCCGCGCACGCTCGTCACGCGGCTGGTGACCGCGCGCGGCTGCATCCGATCGAGCATCTGCCACGCGGGCGCGAGCACCGTCACGTCTGCCCCCCGGTTTCAGCGGCCCCGTCATGACGCTGAGGCCGCTCGCCCTTCTGGACTCCGAGGGCGGGATCATCGGGCAGGAGCGTTGCGACGATCCGGTCCAGTTGTGTTTCGATCGTCGAGTCGATCGTGGTCGCTCCGGCCTGGACGAGGCAGCCGCCGGGCGTGAGGGACTCATCCGCCACGAGCGCGGCGTGCTCACACTGGTGCATCTGCCCGACGATCCGCGGCAGCACGGTCTGCGCCAGTTCCAAGTCGCGCGGATGGAGGCGGATGGTGACGGCCGAGCGCCGCGCCAGCAGGCTGAGCGATTCGATCATCTGGTCTTCGATGACCCCGGGATCGATCTCGACGGTGCGGAAGACGATGCGTTCGGCAATCGCCAGCGCGAGTCGGAGCACGTCGAGGCGAGCCTCGGTGAGCAGCGTCTGGCGCGACTCGACGAAGGCGCCCAGGGCCTCGGTCCATTGTTTGATCAGCGCCTCGATCGCGGCCGTCTGCTGGGCGAAGGCCTCCTTCCGTCCCGCTTCGCTTCCCTGCCGGTGTCCTTCGGCCTGTCCCTTCTTGAGCCCTTCGGCATGGCCCTGCTGAGCGGCGTTCCGCGCGAGGCGGACGGCCTCGTCGCGGGCTTCGCGGAGGATCTGATCCGCCTGGGCGAGGGCGCGCTGCCGGATGGCTTCTCCCTGGCGCGCAAGGTCGCCGAGATCGAGGACGACCGCCTCGCGCACCAGCGCCGCCGCCTGCCTGCTTCGAATCACCGCCATGCGCTGAACCTCAGACGATCAGGTCCTTCTCGCCGCCCCGGCCGGAGATGATGATTTCGCCGGCGTCCTCCAGCCGGCGCACGATGTCCACGATGCGCTGCTGGGCCGCTTCGACGTCGCTGACGCGCACCGGCCCCATGTACTGCATGTCTTCCTTGATCAGTTCCGCCGCACGCTCCGACATGTTGCTGAAGATCTTCTCCTGAAGTTCCTTGCTCGCCGTCTTGAGCGCCAGCGCGAGTTCGTCGTTGTCGATCTCCTTGAGGACAGCCTGGATGCCGCGACCGTCCACGTGGATGATGTCGTCAAAGACGAACATGAGGCGGCGGATCTGCTCGACGAGGTCGGGATCTTCCGATTCCAGACCCTCCATGATGCTCTTCTCCGTCGAGCGGTCGGCCAGGTTGAGAATCTCCGCGACCGTCTCCACACCCCCCGCCTTCTCCATCGACTGCGTGAGCATGTTGGAGAGGCGCGATTCCAGCGCCCGCTCGACGGTGCGGATCACCTCGGGGTTGGTCTGATCCATGTTGGCGATGCGCTTGACGACTTCGATCTGCTTCTGGGCGGGCAGGCCGATGAGAATCTCCGCCGCCTTGTGGTGCGCGAGGTGGCTGATGATCAGGGCGATCGTCTGCGGGTGCTCGTCCTGGATGAAGGTCAGGAGGTTCTCCGACTCCGCCTTCTGAAGGAAGTTGAACGGCGTCTTCTGCACGTGCGTCTGGATGCCCGACATGATCTTGTCGGCCATCTTGGGATCGACGGAGCGCGAGAGAAGTGATCGGGCATACTCGAGTCCACCCTCGTTGGCGTACTTGCTGGCGAGGATCGTGGTGTAGAACTCCTCGATGACGGCGTTGCGCAGCGCGCGGGGCACGGGGCCGAGCGACGCCAGTTCGCGCACCACGTCGTTGACGGTCTGCTCGTCAAGCCCCTTGAGGATCGCCGAAGCCGTCTCCTGATCGACGCTCACGAGCAGAACCGCGGCCTTGGTCGTGCCATTGAGTTCAGCGGGCGAGTCGGGGAGTTTCTGGCCGGTCTTGAGCACCATCGCTACTCCTCCGATGAGATCCAGCGGTTCACGACCCGCGTGGCATCCGACGGATCGCGGCTGACCAGTTCGCCCAGTTGCTGCATGATCGTCCGGGTGCGCAGTTCTTCATCGTCGAGTTCAACCGCGTCGATGGCGGGGTCAGACTCATCCGCCTCGCCGATCAGGTCGTCGATGGAGGTGGACAGCGAGGGGGGGATGCCGACGAGTTCCGCCGCCGAGGGCAGGTCGCGTGATCCGCCCGACGAGCGGACCAGGCGGAACATGAAGAACAGGCTCGCCCCCGCGAGCAGCGCCAGCCCCAGCGACGACCAGGGCAACTGGACGAACTCGCTGGGCAGGCCGAAAAACCCCGAACCCGCCTGCGCCTCGCGCGTGGGATCGGGCGGGGGGTCGAGGTCGGTATACGTGTTCACCACCACCGTGCCGACAAAGGCGGACGAGCCGTCCACCGCGCTCGTCGCCTCCGTGTCAATCAGCGCCTTGACTTCCTGAGTGATCTTGGCGATCTCCTCGGCTTCGAGCGCCGAGAGCGCCGCCGCGTCCGGCGTCTCGGTCGCGTCCGGGTTGCGCAGCCGCCAGACGCGCTCGAAGAAGCTGCGGGGGATCTTCACGGTCGCGTTGATCTTCCGCGCGTAGCCCTTGGGATCCTCGCGAAGCGTTTCGCGCCGGCCGGGCTGCGGATCAAAGGTTGACGTGCTCTCGGTCATGGAGGTCGAGTTGCTCGGCCCGCCCGAGGCGGAGAGACCCGCGCCGGTGTTGGGCTGGATGCCGGCGTTGCCTCCGACGCTCGCTTCGTTCGAGTTCGTCTTCGATTCCGTCTCGGAGACGAGGGGGGAGATGCTCCCCTCTCCTTCCTTCTTGTAGGTCAGGTCGCTGATCCGCTCGCGCGACGCGTCAACCTGCGCGTTGATCTGCACGATGACGGCGGGGATGTAGCGGAGGTTGTCTTCGATCTTCGTGCGCCAGTACTCGTCCACGCGGGCCTGGAGTTCCATGTAGGCGCTTGCCGCGAGGTCCTGTTCATTTCGCGTTCGCATCGGCTGGCCGGTGAGCGCGTTGTGGACGGCGACGTTGCCCGGCTCCAGGCCGGGGACCGTTCCACTGAGGAACCGGGCGATGCCTTCGACCTGGGAGGCGGTGAAACTGGCGTCGGCGGGAACCACCGCGACGGACGCGGTCGGCTTCCCCGCCGGCCTCGCCAGCCCGCCCGCCCGCTCCTCGGGGGCGCTGACGAAGACGGACGCGGACTTGACATAGGACCACCCGGAGATCACTTCGCTCAGCACGCCGCTCAGCGCCGCGTAATACTGCTGGCGGTTCTGGTGCCGGTTGGCGTACCACGGCTGATTCTGGATGAGTTTGAGAAGCGCGGAGGCGCCGGCGGCGCCGTTGCCCGTCTGCGACACCGCGCTGATCGCCTCCACCTGCTGCGTCGCGGGCACCAGAAGATCCGTCCCGGCCGGCACGAACCTGATCCCCGCCGCCGTCAGCCTCGCCCGCACCGCTTCATGATCGGCGAGATCGACGCTGATGGGCACGAGGTCGGCGCGGCCGGCGTACTGGGAGACGATGAACATCCCCATGAGGAGGATGACCAGACCCGAGCCGACAAGCACCTTGTGAACGGGCTTGAGATCGGTCAGTCGCGATCGAACCGACGCGAATGCCTTACGAAACTTCTCCACCGTGCAGGCCTCCATGCCTCAGCCGGCGTCGCGTGAGTTGCCCGGCCCAGAGTGGGTCGAGCGCTTTTCGGGACACGACCGCGGGCGTCCTCCTGACGCGGGCGGCCGATCGGGGCGCGTGTCTACACGCGAATCTGCTTCAATTCGTTGTACGCATCCATGACCTTGTTGCGCACCTGGAGGAGCATCTGAAAGGCGATGTCCGCCTTGCGCTGCGCGGCGAACACGGCGTCGGGATCGTTGCGCTGCCCCGTCGCCAGATCCTCCACCGCACGCGTCGTCTCCTGCTCAAGCCGGTTCACTTCCCGCAACTGGTCGAGAAGCATCTCCTTGAAGGCGCCGACGCGTTCCGAATCCCGTTCTGCCGCCGGTTGAACCGGACGCGGGATCGGCGAAGCGCCGGTGGTTTGAATAAGTCCGAGTGGGTCAGGCACGCGTGTTCTCCGCAAACGGCTTCATCGGCCGATCTCCGATCGGGTCTTCAACGGCCGCCCCGGGGCCGGTCCGCGGCAGGTGCGAGGCCATCCGGATCCGGCAACTCCCATCCATCCTCCCGCCTCTTCGAACCGTCTGCCTCACGCCAGGATCCTCAGCGACGCGCTGAGCATCGACTTGGCCGCCTCCGCCGCCATCACGTTGGCTTCGTAGGCGCGCGTCGCCTCGATGGCGTTCATCGTCTCCGTTGCGATGTCGATGTCGGGCGTGTAGATGTAGCCGTCGGCATCCGCCATCGGATGGCTCGGGGCGTGTTTACGTCGGAAAGCGCCGTCGGCCATCTCGATGGAAGCGACGTGCACGCCGGGTCCGCCCGTTCGAGGGTCGCCGGGGGCGAGTATCGCCATCCGCCGGCGGAAGGGAATGTTCTGGCGCGCCGGGTCGAGAATGCTGTCCACGTTGGCGATGTTGACGGTCGCGACTTCGAGCCGCGTCCGCTGGGCGATCATGCCGGAGGTCGAGATGTCGAGCAGGCCGTACATGGAGTCAGGTCATTCCCGAAGCGTGCATGAGGGTCAGATGCGCTCACGGATCGCGGTCTGAAGGGTCGCAAAGCGGGCGCGGAGGAGTTCGGTGGCGGTGCGGTGGGCGAAGACGTTTTCGGCCAGGTCGCGCATCAGGCCTTCCAGGTCTCGGTCATTGCGATCGTGAAAGAGGATGCCCTCGCCGGTCGGGCGGGGGTCGAGATCGACGGCATTGGATCGGAATCGCACTTCGCGCGTGTCGTCGGGCTGGATGGGGCCGGCGTCCCGTCGCCCGGGATGCTCCTCCCGCCGGGCCTGTACGGCCTTCGCCAGCGCCTGCTGGAAGTCGCGCACGCTTACGTCCGCCGGCCGGAAGTTCGGCGTCGAGATGTTGGCGATGTTGTGGGCGATGAGGTGCTGCCGGGCCGAGGCGAACTGGATCGTCCGCTCGAGCACGTCAATTCCGGCATCGTTCATCAGGCCACTGAGCACGTTGCAGTCTCCAGCGGGAATTGCGCCCCGACGGCGTCGCCGGGAATCGAGCAATCAGCGCGCCGCGCGGCGACGGGCCGGCAGGGGCCCTCCGCCGGCAGGAATTGCGCTTCCGTCACAGGTCTGCGGCGACGAGAGACAGGTCCTTCCACTTGCGCAGTTTCAGTCCGAGCGTGCGAACACCGATGCCGAGTTCCGCGGCGGTTCGCTGCCGGTGCCCCTTGTGGCGCTGCAGCGTCGCCACGATGACGTCTCGCTCGATGTCTTCCAGCTGGCGATCGACCGCCGGAATCGCGATCTGCTCACCCAGGGGCAGGACCACCTGCGGGACCGGCGGATCCAGGGAGGGCGGCGCGGGCGATTGCGCGTGTCTCCCGCCGTTGGAGGGGAGGGCGAATGCCGCCGGCGGCGACTCGACGCAGGGCGGCATCGAGGCATGGAGCCAGGGGGCGATCACCGCGGCGCTGATGGTCTCGCCGGGAGCGAGAATGCTCGCCCGCTCGCAGATGTTGAACAGTTCACGCACGTTTCCCGGCCAGTCGTAGGCGGTCAGCAGGGCAATCGCCGGATCGTCGAAGCGGCGTGGAGGACGGCCTTCGCGCGACGCGACGAGGCGGAGGAAATGCTCGGCGAGGACGGGCACATCTTCGCGCCGCTCGCGCAGCGCGGGCACATGAATCGGCAGCACGTTGAGCCGGAAGAAAAGATCCTGCCGGAACGCGCCGCGCCGGACCGCCTCGTCGAGGTTGCGATTCGTCGTTGCGATGACGCGGACGTCGGTCCGCTGGGTCACGCTCGAACCGACGCGCTCGAAGGCGCGCTCCTGAAGGACGCGCAGGAGTTTGGCCTGGATCTGCGGCGGAATCTCGCTGATCTCGTCGAGCAGCAGCGTTCCGCCGTCGGCGAGTTCGAATCGGCCCTTGCGCAGCCGGTCGGCCCCCGTGAAAGCGCCTCTTTCGTGTCCGAAGAGTTCCGATTCGAGCAGCGAGTGCGACAGGGCCGCGCAGTTGAGCGTGAGCATCGCGGCGCCGGACCGCTCGCTCATCGCATGGATGAGTTGCGCCACGACCTCCTTTCCCACGCCCGACTCGCCGGAAATGAGAACCGTGCCTTGCGAAGGGGCGAGGCGCCCGATCTGATCGCGCAGGGACTGCATGATCGCCGAGCGGCCGACGAGCGCCGGCTTGGCCGATCCGCGGGGGCGCGCCGATTCCAGGCGCGTCCGCAGGACGGCGTTCTCGCGAAGGAGACGGGCGTGTTCGACGGCCCGGTTGATCGTGGCGATGAGTTGATCGCCCTCGAAGGGCTTCATGATGTAGTCGAACGCGCCGCTCTTCATGGCGGCGACGGCGGTCTGCACCGTCGCGTACGCCGTCATGAGCACCACGGGCAGTTGCTCGTCGATGCGCTTGATCTCGGCGAGCAGTTCCAGACCCGTCATGCCCGGCATCTGCAGGTCGGTGATGACCGCTGCCGGGCGCTGGTCGGCGATGAGGCGCAGGGCCGTCGCACCGTCCGCGGCGGCCGTCGCCTGCAATCCCGCCCGCGCCAGCGTCGCCGCCACGCTGTCGCGCATGAGTTCCTTGTCGTCAACTACCAGGACGCGCACGGACTCCTCCTTTGCTCAGTCGTCTTGCCGGGAGATGCGTTCGGGGCCCGAAGATCCGCCGGCATACCCGCGTGGTGTTCGATTCGCGGCCCGCTCGCGGCGCCGCCCTCCGGCGCCGTCGGCAGCCGCAGGGTGATGCTCGCTCCGCCGCTCTCCGCGCGGCCGATGCGGACCTCTCCGACGTGGGCGTCGATGATGCGGTGCACGATCGCCAGTCCCAGTCCTGTGCCGGCGGCGCGCGTCGTGAAGAACGGATTGAAGATGCGCTCCGCGATCTCCTCCGGGATGCCCGGACCCGTGTCGTCAATCCTGAGCAGGACGGCGGACCCGGCGGCCGCCTCCCCGCCGCCCGTAGACGGCTCGTGCAGCGCCTTGTGCACCTCCGGCGCGTCGATCATCGCGGAGAGCGTCAGCGTTCCTTCGCCCGACATCGCTTCAATGGCGTTGCGAATCACGTTCACGAGGGCCTGATTGATGAGTGACGCATCCACGAACAGGAGAGGCAGGCGGCTTTCCTCATCGAGGCTCCGTCGGATCACGATTCGCGCTTCGTGCGTCAGCGCGCGGCACGACTCCAGCGCCTGGTCAAACGCCGCGGACACGCCCAGCGGCGCCGGCCTGATGGTGATCTCACGGGCGAAGTTGAGGACGTCGCCGACCACGGCGTCGAGATCGGAAACCGCCCGGGCGATCTGACGCGCCAGGCGGCTGGATTCCGGCCGATCCGCCAGATCGTCCACGAGCAGCGACGCGTACAGCCGGATTGAGCCGAGGGGGTTGCGCACTTCGTGCGCGATGCCCGCGGCCATCTGTCCGAGCGCCGCCAGCTGGCGCGACCGGCGCAACTGCTCGTTCGTTTCGTGCAGTTCGCGGTTCAGGCGGCTCACCTCCGCCTGGAGCGCCTGGTGCGCGCCCTGCAGGCGATCCGTCACCCGCGTGAAGGCGGACATGATCTCGGCGAGGTCGGGAGTCTCGATCGACGCGCCCGGCGCCGCGGGCGGAGGCGGCTCAGCCTGGCGCGCGCGCGGTCGCGCGGAGCGGGCAGCGGGTCTGGCGTCGAGCAGCGTGCGGCTCATGGCTTCAACCCCGCCTGTCCATGAAACGATGGAGCGATCCGGCGGACGACGCCGTCGCGCCGCTTGAGTAGGCCCGGTGCGTTCGCCGGACGGTGGAGATCTCCGCGAGCGACCGGCTGATGGCCTCGCCGCAGCCCTGAAGGCGTTCCGCGATCCGACGATCTCCCTCCCCGAGGTCGCGGAGCAGGGCGTTGAATCGATCGGTGGCTGCACCCGCCGCCCCTCGTCGCGCCGGCGGAGCGCAGGCAAGATACGCGTTCCAATCGGGGCAGGCCCGCAGGAAGCGGCGATAGAGCGATTCGAAAGCGACGAGGTGCATCGCCCGGTCGGCGATGAGCGACCGGCCGCCCTCGACGTCATCCTTCTCCAGGCGTTCGAGAATGAGTCGGTTGCGGCTCTCCAGTTCGCCGCCCGCCTCGATCATCTGTTGCAGGAGATCGAGAGGCGAGTCGGCGCTGGCCGCCGGAGCGGAGGCGTGCGGGTGTGATCCGGTCATCCTGACCTTCCGTTGCGGCCGGCTCCGCCGGCCCTGAAGCGACTCATGGCTGTCTCTTCATCATCATTTCGGCGCGGCGGACATGAAAACTTCACCCCCCGATCATTCGTCAGGGTGAGGCGCCCTCCGCGGAGGTGAGGCTGCCTTCGGCGAAGCGGTTCGACCGCAACACCCGCTCCCACGCATCCCGATCCAGCGGGAGGGGGCTCTTGTCGAATGCGGTCGGCGGCAGGTCGCGCAACAGCCGCCAGGCGCGGTTCTGGGCCGTACGCGCGGCGGGAAGGTCGTTCAGTTCCGCGTAGCAGTTGACAATCTGGATGAGCGCGACGATCGCAGTGGCGTCCTCTGAGTAGCGGTCCACCACGCCGGAGTAGAGGCGGATGGCCTCCTGATACAGACCCTGATCGAAGGCACAGTCCGCCTGCCAGAATGCGGCGAACTTGAGGTTCTGCCGCACTTCCGGCGATCTCTTGTGCGGCGCGATGGCTTCGTAGCCCTCGATCGCCCGGGCGTAGTTGACGCCCGCCGCCTGGAGGTGCTCGCTCCGCGTCTGGCTGAGGCGCAGCCGCTCGGCCTCGGGCCGCTCCTGCGCGAGTTCGTCGCCGATGGCCGCGGCGCTGAGGCGGTAGGCGTGGGCGAGCCGGTAGTGAAGATCGTCGATGCGGGGATCGCCCGGATAGCGCTCGATGGCCTCGGTGAGGCGGCGGATCGCCTCGGGGTAGTACTCGGCCGCCGGGCGGGGCATCGGGTATTCGCCCGCGCGGCTGTAGAGCGTTCCGAGTTCGATCAGGGCGTCGGCGAACTCCCAGGCATCGGGCGTCAACCCCGCCGCGCCGTCCACGATGTGCAGAAGCAAGCGCTCCGCTTCCGCCGGATTGGCCCCGCCCGGCTGGCGCAGGTAACACTGCGCCAGGGGCACGAAGGAGCGGTGCGCCTCGATGGACTGGTGATGTTTCGAGACCAGGGCGCTGAACTGCTCGATCGCACCCTCGAAGTCGCCCAGCGCCTGGTAGGAGCGGCCAAGCATGTAGATGCCCCACAGTTCGCGGGGGTGGCCTGAACTGAGGCGGATGAACTCCTTGAGAGACTGGACGGCGGCGAGATACTCCCCGCCCCGGTCGTAGCAGCGCGCCGCCCACCGCAGCCATTCGGCGGAGGCGTCGGGATCAAACTGGATGGCCATCTCAGCCAGTCGGCGGTAGTGCTCGCCGGCGTCGAGGAAATGCCGCTGCGCCTGGCGGCGCGTGGCCGCGTCCACTCGCGCCGCATCATCCGGCTCGATGGGCAGCCCTTCGTCGTTGAGCAGGATCTGCGCCTCGCGCCACGCCTGCGCCAGCGTCGTCTCTCCAAGCGACCAGTTGGTCTGCGCCAGGCGGAAGACGAGGTCTTCCGGCATCTCGTTGCGCACCGGATAGAGGCTCGCAGCGATGCGGGCGAACTGGAGCGCTTCGGTCAGCCCCGCCAGGTCGGGTGTTTCGCGCCCGACGGTCGCCGCCTCCCGGCGCCGATCGTGCCAGCCGAGCAGACTCGTGCAGATCTGCCTGGCGGTGAGGCTCGGCGTCCACTCCGTGCGTTTCGCGGCGGCGGCGAGCGCCTTCACGAGGGCGTTGTAGTCCTCCATCGCCTCAGTGGTCCGGTCGAGTTCACACTGAACCTCGGCCCGGCCGAGAAGCGCCGGTAGGAACGCCGCCGTTCCCGGGTAGGTAACGACGATGTGATCGAGCATCTGGAGCGCCTCGTCCCACTCGAGTCGCTGTTGCGCCAGCCGCGCCTGGAGGAGCATCGCCTCGCCCCGCAGCGCATTGCTCGAGGGAAGGCCTGCGACGGCCGTCTCAAGGTGCTCTGCGGCATTGTCGTAGCGGCCCAGTTCGAAGAAGCCCCGCCCCAGCAGCAGGTACAGTTCGGGAAACTCCCGGATCCCTTCGGCCCGCAACTGCTGCATCGCGACGAGGAGTTTGTCAACCGCCTCATCGACGAATCCCTGCCTGAGCCGCAGTTCCGTCAGCCGGGCGATGGTCCAGATCCGGTCCTCTGCCGCGAGATCCGGCTCGGCCAGGAGGCGCATGAGCAGGTCCACCGTCTCTGAATACTCCGAGTCGGAAAGGGCCAACTGCCGGTCGATGAGCGACTTGATCAACCTCCGTCGCAGCGAAGACTCCGAAGGGGGCAGGCGGTCGATAACGGCCGCCACCTCTTCGGACTCTCCCAGGCGCACGAGCGAATCGCCCAGTTGAAAGAGCTGCTGGGCGGAGAGCGCCGTTCCTCCTTCCTCCGCCCGACGATAGTCCTTCACGGCTTCGCCGAGATTGTGCTCCGCATTGCCCCCGAGTGCGACCTGCCGCTCGTAGAAGAGGTCCGCGCGCGTCAGGCGGAACCGCTGCGCTTCGCCCTCGGTCAGGCGTGCGGCGTGCCGTTCGACCTCCACGAGCACGTCGAACGCCGCGTCAAACTCCTGCACGTCCGCCAGTTGCCGGGCGTGGTCGAGAAGGGCGGAGAGATCGATCTCCGGCCGGGTGCGGATCATGAGCACCAGCGCGAGCAGCATCAGTCCGATGCTCCCCACCGCCGTGGGCAACTGCCAGACCTGGCGCCACGTAACCTCGCCCGCGGCGCCGGCGGATGTCGAGGGAGGAGAATCTGTCGAGCGATCCTGCGCCACGTGTGTGATCCGTCAATTCAGGGGCGTACCGATACCGCCGGAACGTCGAGGTCCATGCCACTTATCGGCATGGGCCTCCGGTCCTCTCCATCCCGTTCGCGTCAACCGGCGGGCCCGCGATTGAGGATCGAATGCGCCGGACAACGATCGGCGCGGCGATGTGGTCTTCCGGTCGAAGCCTCCGGGGCAGGTCAGGCGAGGAAGCCGCCCGCCGGGGCCAAAGCCCCCCCCGGGATTCACTCACGCTCTGTGGGCGGGGCGGCGGCGTCCCGGTCTGATGCGAGTCGCTGCGCGTACTGCCGCACCCACGTCTCCCAGCTCTTTCCCGCGGCCGTGTCCCGGCCGGTGAAGGCGAGAAGGCGAACTTCTTCCGCATCGAGGCTCACACGGCCTCCTTCGGTGAGCATCACGCGAATGACGAGTCGGCCGCGCGCATCGCGCCGGCGGTCGAAGAGATAGCCTTCGATCCTCCGTCCATCGCGAAGCGTCAGGGTGACGTCGCCGCGGTAATCGAAGGCGAGTTCGATGGCGCGTTCGGCGATCTCGCGGCCGCCGCCGAGGTCGAAGGCGCGGCCTTGCGGCGAGTGCGTCTCCGTTGGCGGCGCGTCGGCGCTCTGGGCTGGTTCAGTCATGCATCGCTCCGCCGTCAGAAGGAAAGGGACCGGCCTGATTCGAGGTCGAGCAGTCGCCAGTGGGTCTTCTGGCAGATGCGCGTGAGCACCGACCAGGCCATGTCCTCTTCAATGACGGCGACGAGCAGCTGGGAGATCTCCTCGGCGCCGGGAGGGATCTGCATGGTCAGGCCGGGACCGTAGAGAAACTCGCCCTCAGGGACGTCCGGGGCCGTGTTGAATGCCGCGAGTGCGGTGAGGACTTCGCGCCGCGAGCCGAGCGCTCGCGCTTCATCGGAATCGGCGTTTGCCGCACCGGTCATCACCAGTTGCCGCTTGGCCACGCGATCAGTCCTTCGCGCGGGTTGAGGCCCGGGCCTTGAGTTCATCCGCCTGCTGAAGCAGCTCGACCGACTTTTCGATGAGGACATCCATCGAAAAGGGCTTCTGGAGGTAGAGATCGGCCCCGAGTCCCGTGGCAAACGAGCGGTGCCGCTTGCCCTCGTTGGCGGTGATCATGATGACCACCGGCGAGTCTTCGTAGCCCTTGATCTTCTCGAGGACGAGGAACCCGCTGCGCCCGGGCAGCATCATGTCGAGGATCACGAGATCGGGCTTCTGATCGAGGCAGATCTGCACCGCTTTGTTCCCGTCGCCGCAGGTGAGCGTGCGGGCGCCCTCGGACTTGAAGATGGACTCGACAGATTCGCGGATGTCGGACTCGTCATCGACGATGAGCACGAATCGATCGGCCATCTGGCCTTGCCTGGTCATGGCGTTGCTCCTCAGTGCGGTCGCGTCGCGGGCGGCGATCGCGGCGGGTCGGCGCCGGCCTGGGGGCAGGCGGACGCTGCTCCTCGCCGGAAGGATACGCGGGCGCGGCGCGGCGGGGTAGGCTACGGCAGGATCGCGTCAAGTCCCGCCTGCACCGCTTCCGGAGGCGGTGAATCGAGTATCTCCACCACGCCGGCGGCGATGGGGATGATGAGACGGATCGAGCCGGCCCGACTCTTCTTGTCCGACTGCATCGCGGCGAGGACATCATCCAGCGGCGGCGGCTGCGCCAGTCGCACCGGCAGGCCGAGGCGCGGCAGCAGCGCCGCGAGCCGGGGACGAAGCGACGGCTCCGTCATGCCGAGGTGCTCGCCCGCGGCGCACGCCGCGAGCAGGCCCAGCGCCACCGCCTCGCCGTGTTCGAGGTTCAGTTCCGCCCGCGTCTCGATCGCATGCGCGAAGGTGTGGCCGAGGTTGAGGAGCATGCGCACGCCCGACTCGCGCTCGTCGCGCCGGACGATGTCGCTCTTGATCTCGACGTGTCGGGCGATGAAGGAGACGAGATCGGCCGCGCGCTGCGGCCGCAGGTCATCCGAGTGGGACTCCATCCACTCGAGCATCTCGGGATCGGCAATGAGAGCGTGCTTGATGCACTCGGCCAGACCGCAGGCGAAGGCGCGCGGCGGCAGGGTCGTCAGCGCGTTCACATCCATGAGTACGGCGGCAGGCTGGTGGATCGCGCCGACGAGGTTCTTTCCCAGCGTCGATGAACCGGGAAGGGGGAAGTTGACACCCGTCTTGCCGCCGATCGCCGCATCGACCATGCCCAGCAGCGTGGTGGGGATGTTGATGAGGGGAACGCCGCGCATGAATGTCGCCGCCGCGAAGCCGGCCGTATCGGTGATGATCCCTCCGCCCAGCGCCATGACGGGGCCGGCACGGTCGAGACCGAAGTCGAGAAACGCTCCGTAAAGGTCCGCGACGGACTGGAGGGACTTGTGCTCCTCGCTCGCATCCATGGGGATGATGGCGGCCTCAAACCCGTGGCCGGTGAGGGATTCCGCCGCGGATCGCGCGTGTGTGTCCGTGACGACCGAGTCGCAGACGATGACGGCCCGCCGGCCGGGGACGAGGTCGGCGATGATCGCGCCGCACTCGCCCAGCAGGCCGACGCCGAGGTGTACGGTGCCGCACCGCGCCGCTTCGGGAAATCGCACGTCGATCCGTATGCGATCGTCATCGCTCATGCGTCATCGTATCGCCGGCCCGGCGGTGAAGTTCGGCGAGCGCCTCGGCCGGTTCGGGGGGGAGATTCGCATCGTTCCACGCCTCCGGTCGGGCGAGCATCGCCGCTCGCGGCTTCACGATCGCTCGGCGCTTCAGGAGCACCAGGCGCGCAAGCCAAAGCAGCATGAGCGCGAGGCCGATCACGAGAACCGCCCCGCCCCATCCGCGCCAGGCGTCTGAAAAGCGGGGCGCGTAGACAGGATTCGCGCCGACGAAGACGAGAATCCGCTGCCCGCTCACCCTGTCCGCGTCGTCGAGACGGATTGCGCGATCTGGTCCCGATGGGCGCATTCGAGCGATGGCGGTCTTGTAGAAGCGCGCGGCGATGGAGATGTCGCTGACGCGATCGCCGGGGGCGGTTGCGCCCTGCGGTTCGTGGATGAGCAGGAGGACCGGCGCATCAATCTCAGGCGAGGCGAACTGCCAGGCGCTGAGGCCGTCCACACCGAAGGCGCGCTCGGCGACGCGCGTCGCCGGGCCGGTGATGAGGTGGAAGGACTCGCCGCGGTGGCGCGCGGGATGGCTGGCAATCGCGCCAAAGTCGGGCGGAAGGAGCGATGCGATATCGGCCGGCGCGTCCAGCTCACCAAGCATCGCCTCGAGGCTCGCATCGGCGGCGAGCGGTTGCTCGTCGATGAGAGCGTTCGGCTGGGAGTCATCCTGCCCGTACGCCGCGATTACCGGTGCGATGAGGGCGAGCACGATGAGCGTGCGCTTTGCGTGCATGTTGGATTGTATCGAAGTCCGCCGCCGATCCGATCGCAGACGTCGACTTGCTGGAGTCAGAAGACGATCACCACTCGTAGCCCATGTCCTCGGCGATGCGGTAGA
>JBDIVQ010000010.1:0-54240 GCA_039794345.1 Phycisphaerae bacterium
CGTCGCCGCCTACCGCCGCTTCGCCGAGTCGCGCTCCGAAGTCCAGCGGCAGGCCGAGGCGAAGGAGAAGACCGGCGTCTTCATCGGTTCATACGCGATCAACCCCGCGACGGGCAAGGCGATTCCCATCTTCATCGCGGACTATGTGCTGATGGGTTATGGCACAGGCGCGATCATGGCGGTGCCGGCACACGATCAACGTGACTTTGAGTTTGCAGAAGCATTCGGCCTGCCGATTCACCCGGTGGTCCGCCCCGACGCTGAATGGATCGCCAGGCACGTCAGCGAGTTTCACGAGATGACCGAGGACGGACTCGGCGCGAATACGAGTGCGAAGGTATTTGAAGCGGCGGGGAATGAGATGTACTTCCGAATTGTCGATGCAGCATTTGCTGGTAGCGGTGTTTGCATCCACTCCGCCAATGATGAAGTGAGCCTGAATGGCCTCGATACATCCGACGCCAAGAAGCGCATGATCGCCTGGCTCGAAGAACACGGGCATGGCCAGGGTACGACCAACTACAAACTCCGCGACTGGCTCTTTTCGCGCCAGCGCTACTGGGGCGAACCCTTCCCCATCGTCTATGACGAGAAGGACCATCCGATCGCGCTGCCGGAGAGCATGCTGCCGGTTGAGTTGCCGCCGCTCGATGACTTCACGCCCGCGGCGAGTGATGATCCCAATGCCCCGCCGCAGCCGCCGCTGGGGCGCGCTCAGGAATGGCTCACCGTCGAGATCGACGGGCGAACCTACCGCCGAGAACTCAATACGATGCCCCAGTGGGCCGGATCGTGCTGGTATTACCTGCGCTATCTCGACCCGGGCAACAATGAGCAGTTCGTCAATCCCGAGGTCGAGCGCTACTGGATGCTCTCAAGAAAGCGGAGCATGGGCGTCTCGCCCGTGCGAGCAGAGCAGGACGCGGACGAAGCGCGGAGCATGGGCGTCCCGCCCGTGCGAACAAAGCAGGACGCGGACGAGGCGCGGAGCATGGGCGTCCCGCCCCTGCGAGCCGAAGAAAGCGCCCCTCCCGAGGGCTCGTCAGTCGATGACCCGCGACGCACCAGCCCGCCGCCCAGTCCGGAAGTGGCTCGCAAGCGCCGCTACCTGCCGCACTGGACGAAAGGCGGCTGCACGTACTCTGTTACGTTTTGCATGCACGACTCCACCTTGAGCGAACTGGAGCAGGATCTGGTGTTTGATGCCTGTCTCCACTGGCACGAGAAGCGCATGCTGGTCCATGCCGTCGTCGTCATGCCCGATCACGTACACATGATCGTGACTCCGCTGCGAAAGGCTGAGGGAGACGAGTGGCACACGCCGGCGGAACTGATGCACAGCATCAAGAGTTTCACGGCCAAGGAAATCCACAAGTTGCGAGGAACGGCCGGGCCGCTCTGGCAGCAGGAGTACTTCGATCGAATCATCCGCGACGAAGAAGAGTTTGAGAGCCAGTGGCAGTATCTGCGGCGCAATCCGGTCGAAGCCGGCCTCGCTTCCAGACCTGAGGAGTATCGGTGGCTGTTCTGCGGCTCCGTTGAGGGTTCGCACCGGGCCTGGTCGGGCGCGAGTGAAGAGAGCGCCGCCGGTTCGCACGGGCGAGACGCCCATGCTCCGGATTCGGGTTCGCACGGGCGAGACGCCCATGCTCCGGGTTCGGGTTCGCACGGGCGAGACGCCCACGCTCCGGGTTCGGGTTCGCACGGGCGAGACGCCCATGCTCCGGATTCGGGTTCGCACGGGCGAGACGCCCATGCTCCGGGTTTTGATCCCGCCATCCATCACCTCGGCGGGGTCGATCTCTACGTCGGCGGCGTCGAACACGCGGTCCTGCACCTGCTCTACGCGCGATTCTGGCACAAGGTGCTCTTCGACCTCGGCCACGTGAGCACGCCCGAACCCTTCGGCCGGCTCTTCAACCAGGGCTACATCCAGGCCTTCGCCTACGCCGACGAGCGCGGCGTCTATGTCCCCGCTGAAGAAGTCGAGGAGTGCGACGGCCGCTTCTATTACAAAGAAAAGGAAGTGACGCGCTCTTACGGCAAGATGGGAAAGAGCCTCAAGAACGCGCTCACTCCCGATGACATCTTCGCCGAGTACGGCTGCGACACGCTGCGCCTCTACGAGATGTACATGGGGCCCCTCGACCAGAGCAAGCCGTGGAACACCCGCGACATCATCGGCTCGCACCGGTTCCTTCAGCGCGTGTGGCGCAACTTCATCGACCCCGAAACCGGCGCGTGGAAGGTCGTCGAGATCCCGCTGAGCGATGATCTCCGCCGCAGCCTGCACAAAACGATCGCGAAGGTCGATGAGGACATGCGCTCGCTGCACTTCAACACGGCGATTGCGGCGCTGATCGAGTTCAACAACGCGCTGGTGGCGCTGGACAACCTGCCGCGCGAGGCGGCGGAGCCTTTCGTGAAGATGCTCGCCCCCCTTGTGCCCCATCTCGCGTCGGAACTGTGGGAGCGACTCGGGCACGACAGCGATGTCATGTACGAGCCTTTCCCCGTCGCGGATGCGAAGTGGCTCGTCGATGAGCAGGTCGAGATCGCGGTGCAGATCATGGGCAAGTTGCGCGGCACGATCATGGCCCCGAACGGCGCCGACGAGGCGACCGTCGTCGGCATCGCGAAATCGAATGACCGCATTGCGTCCCAACTGGAGGGCAAGACGATCCGCAAGGTCATCTACGTCCCCAACCGCCTGCTTAACTTCGTGGCGAACTGATCACGCCGCCAGGCAGAGGATTTCAAAGACGATGTGCGCCGCGAGCAGCGCGGTGATCCCCGCCGGGTCGAGAGCGGGAAGCACCTCGACGACGTCCGCGCCGACGAGGTTCACGCCCCGGCAGGCGCGCACGAGGTCGAGCGCCTCCGCCGAAGTAAAGCCGCCGACGGACGGCGTCCCCGTGCCGGGCGCGTAGGCCGGGTCGATCGAATCGATGTCGAAGGTGAGGTAGACCGGCTCGCCGGAGCGAACCAGGCGTTGCACGAAGGTGTTGATGCGTTCAGCGCCGTTGCGATGCCGCCAGTCCGCCCAGGTGACGAGTTCGATGCCCTGCTGACGGCCGTAGTCGAGATCGGCGGCGGTGTTGAGGGGTCCCTTGATGCCGACTGAGAGCATGCGTTTGGGGTCGATGAGATTCTCTTCGATGGCGCGGATGAAGGGCGAAGCGTGGGTGTGCTTCTCGCCCCAGGCCACATCCACGGTGTCGAGGTGGGAGTCGAAGTGGAGGACGGCCAGCGGCCGGCCGTCGCCGTGCCGCTTGTGCGTGGCGCGGAGGTTCGCCAGGGCGATGGAGTGATCCCCGCCGACGGCGAGGAGCCTGGTGTGGCCGTCCCCGAGGCTCAGAGCGAAGGCGCAGGCCGCCTCCTGCGTCTCGCGCGTCGAATAGGGTCGGACCGGGGCGTCGCCTGCGTCGCAGAGGCTCAGCCGCTCTGCCAGGTTGAGGTCGTGTTCGAGGTGGTAGGGCTTGACGTAGGCGGACTGCTCCCGGATGGCCCGGGGTCCGAATCGCGCGCCCGGCCGATAGGTCACCCCTCCATCGAAGGGAATGCCGTACAGGGCCCAATCAGGCGGAGTCGCAAGCGTTTCGATTGTCGGAAAGCGGCAGAAAGTGGCAATGCCGGCAAACCGGGGAAACTGGCGGGCGTTGGGCAGGCGGGTTCGGGGGGGATCGGTCATGGGCTAAGACTAGCGCGCCGGCGGGGGGCGGTGGGGCGAGGCCGGGAGGATGCACGAGGCCGGCATCGTGGTATCGCCTGATTATTCGTTCCAGCCGGTACTTTTTTCGGATAAATCGATCCAAGTTGGGAATCTCCGCTTGACCCGGTTGGTTTTTGAGGCACACTTACCACTTTGCGGAGGGGCCTCAATCGGGCCCGGGGCGGCACGAGGCCGCCTGTTCCAGGTTCGGGTGTGCAGATTCCGCCTTTGGGAAACGGCTGCGGTTCTGAGTGACCGCGGTCGCGCGGCACAGTCCAAAAGAGCAGAGGGAGAAGAAAGATGAAAAAGGCCATCCTGTCCATGGGCGCCGTCCTTGCGATGTCCCTGCCGTGCTTCGCCGGCACGGACATGGTCATTGACTGGAACAAGGCCGCGCTCAACGCCATCCGCACCGGTCGCGTCAATCCGCCCATGGCGACGCGCGGCCTGGCGATGATGCACACCGCGATGTATGACTGCGTGAACGCGATTGACCGCGCCCACGAGCCGTACTTCGTTGACGCCAACCCGCCCATCGGCACCTCCCGCGAGGCCGCCTGCGCCACGGCCGCGTACGAGGTGCTCGTTCACCTCTATCCCGATCAGGTCGCCTACTTCGACTTCGTTCTCTACGAGTCGCTCAAGAAGGTCGCGGATTCGCCGGCCAAGGCGGATGGGATCGCGCTGGGTCAGTTCGTCGCCCAGCAGATCATCGACTGGCGCGTCAATGACGGCTGGGACCGTCAGGTCATCTACGAACCGGGGAATGACCCCGGCGAGTGGCGGCCGACTCCCCCCGGCTACCTTCCGGCCCTCCTGCCGCAGTGGGGCCTGGTGACGCCCTGGTCGATGACCGGCGGCGACCAGTTCCGCCCGGCTGCTCCGCCCGATCTGACCAGTGCCGAGTACGCCCAGGCATTCAACGAAGTGAAGGATCTCGGCCGCGTGGACAGCCAGTCGCGCACGCCTGAGCAGTCCGAGATCGCCCTGTTCTGGGCGGATGATCCGGGAACCGCGACTCCCCCAGGCCACTGGAACGTCATCGCTCAGGATTGCGCCACTTCGCTGGGTTACGGCCTTGGGAAGAACGCCCTGCTCTTCGCCAAGTTGAACGTCGCCCTGGCGGATGCGGCCATCTCCTGCTGGGACAGCAAGTACACCCATTCGTTCTGGCGGCCGGTTACGGCGATCTGGGAGGCGGCCAATGACGGCAATCCGCTCACCGATCCTGATCCCTCGTGGATGAGCTTCGTCACGACGCCGCCCTTCCCCGAGTACACGTCCGGCCACAGCACCTTCAGCGCCGCGGCCGCGCGGATCCTCGCTTACGAGTTCGGCACCGACCAGATGAGTTTCACCACCACCTCGGACGGAATGCCCGGAATCTATCGCTCCTTCACGACCTTCAGCGATGCTGCGGCCGAGGCGGGGCGCAGCCGGATCTACGGCGGGATTCACTACGAGTTCTCCAACCAGATCGCGCAGGAGGCCGGCCGCGACCTCGCCGACTGGGTCCAGGCCAACTTCTTCCGGCCGATGAACGCCGAGTCGCCGATCCTCTGCTACCCGACCTACTTCCGCACTGAGTACATCAACGTCTTCGAGGCGTTCCACTTCACGCCCGGGCAGTTGGTCGTCTTCGTGTGGGACCGCGAGATCGGAAGCCGTTCGCTTCGGAGCTGCCCCGGCGTCACGATCGACCTGGCCCGTCCGCGGCGCTTCGGCCGCGTCTATGCGGATGCGAATGGCTACGCCGTGATCACGCACAGCGTGCCCATCGCCTTCCGCGGGCAGGTCCGCTACGGGCAGGCCGTGCAGAAGGCCTCCTGCAAGGTCAGCAATCTGCGCGACGGTTACTTCCCGCGCTGATCGATCCCTCCAGCCTGTGCCTCAGACCCCGGCGCCTCGGCGCCGGGGTCTTTCCGTTTTTCACTGAATCCAGGCGTCCTCGAAGATCATGCCCTGCGGGATTTCCGCCTGCGCCGACGACTCGACCATCGTCGCGACGGGATAGGCGCAGTAGTCCAGACTGAAGGCTCCCGCCGGGCGGTGGTTACCGCTGCGCCCCAGCCCGCCGAAGGCGAGTTTGCTCGAGGCGCCCGCCGTCCCCGTGTTCCAGTTGATGCACCCGGCCCGCGCCTCGCGGAAGAATCGCTCGGCGTCGGCGGCGCGTTTCGTGAAGATCGCGGCTGCGAGTCCGTATTGCGTCGCGTTTGCCTGACGGATCGCATCGTCGAGATCGCGGCAGGCGCTCAGTTGCACGATGGGGCCGAAGACTTCGCAGTCGTGCTCCGCGTCGCCGGCGCGGTGCTGGGAGCCGTCCACCTCGATGACGCCCGGCGTGATGAAGTGGCCGCAAGGCCGGAGCATGGGCGTCTCGCCCGTGCGAGCGGGATGAGAGGCGGAACCTCCTTGAGGCCGGAGCATGAACGTCTCGCCCGTGCGAGCGCGTTGCCCCATTGGTGCCCCCGCAGCAGCCTCGATGCGCCTCGCTTCAAGCAGCATCTTCCCGCCGCGCGCCGCCAGCCGCTGTTGAAACTCAAGCACCGCCTGCACTGCCGCGTCATTGATCACAGGTCCCATGAAGACCGCAGGCTCACTGCGCCCCGGCCCGATCGTCAGGCTGCGCGCCGCCTCGACGAACGCCCGGCGGAATCGATCCATCACACGCTCGTGAACGATGACGCGCCGCGTGCAGGTGCAGCGCTGCCCCGTCGTCGCGAAGCCGGCTCGCACGCACTCGATGACCGCCTGGCGCAGGTCGGCGTCGTCCATGACCATCGCCGCGTTGTTGCCGCCCATCTCCAGCGCGATGATCCGGCCGGGCCGGTCGAGATTTGCTTCGAGAATCCGCCGACCGACGGGCCATGAGCCGGTGAAGAGAACGCCGTCGAGATCATCGTGGCTCACCAGGCGCGACGCGACGTCCGCTGCGCCCTGCACGAGGTTGAACACCCCCGCCGGCAGACCGGCCTCCTCCCACAGTTCCGCGACTTTTTGCCCTACGGCCGGAGTCTTGTCGCTGGGCTTGAAGACGATCGTGTTGCCCGCGGCGAGCGCGGGAATGAAGTGCCCGTTGGGCAGGTGCGCGGGAAAGTTGAAGGGCCCGATCACCGCCATCACCCCGTGCGGCTTGAAGCGGTTGATCCCCTTGCGTGTCGCGCTCACCGGCACTTCGAAGTCGGTGATGCGCGACCAGGCGCCGGCGGGGTCGAGTGTGATGTCCACCTTGCCGATCAGCGCGCTCGCCTCGAAGCGCGACTCAGCCATCGTCTTGCCGCTCTCATCGCAGATGAGGCCGGCGATGCGGTCGAGATTCTCTCTGACGATCTGCTGATAGCGGCGGAGGTACTGATGCCGTTCGGCGCCGGGCAGCGCCGCCCACGCGGGAAAGGCCCGCCGCCCCGCGGCGACGGCGAGATCGACATGCGCGATCTCAGCCGCCGCCTGCCAGATGACTTCATCAGGCGCGGCGGGATTGGTGGAGGTGATTCCCGCCGCAAGGGGCAGATCCACCCACCGCCCATCAATGAAATCCGCCGGCGCTCGAACGAGCAGGGATGAGTGAGACATGCCGGATCGTATCAAATCAATCCCGCGCGATCCCACGGAGACGACGCTGCACTGGCGTTCACGGCATCGTCCACACGCCGTTGCGATAAACGGTCAGCGACGTGTTGACGTCGTACCACCGCGGGAGCATGGAGAGGTCGAGGACGGGGCGGGGGCGGTCGCCGTCCACCGACAGGCGGGCGGACCAGGAGGCGTGTTCGCCCGACTGGAGCGTGACCTCGAAGCGGAGCATCGTGTCGATCTCATCCTGCGAGATCGCTTCGCCCGGCTTGCCGTTGCAGACGTTGCAGATGATGAAGGCCTGTCCGCCGCAGGTCGCGCAGTTTCCCGGAACGGTCCCGCGGCGGCACGTCGGGCAGGGGATGATGCGCTCGCTGCGGCAGGAGACGCAGCGCGGATAGTTGCGGGCAAAGGAGATGATGCGCCCGATCGAGCCGATCGACCGGCCGAACTCGAGGACGAGGCGCTCGGTGGCCTCGTTGAGTTCGAGGGCGGCGAGGGCTTTCTGCCCGTCACCCTGGCGATAGAAGCCGAGCATGGCCGAGAGGAGCGAGGCGGCGCGCCGGAACTCGCGCTCCGCCTCGCGAAGGTCGTGGACGTCAACCGCGGCGCCTCCGAGGAGGCTGGCAAGGGAGCGCAGGTCGCGCTCGCGCGGGCCGTTGCCGCGGCGCTTCTCGATTTCGGCGAGGGCGAGGCACGCGCTGCGGCCGAAGCGCTCGCCGTCGAGGGCGGCGGCGAGGACGAAGAGGTGGGCGGCCGCGTCGGGTTGTCCTTCTTCCATCGCCTCTTCGCCGAGAAGGAAGTAGCCGGCCGGATCCTCCGGCGCCAGCGCGGCGAGGCGTTCGTCGAGGCTCGGCCCCGGCGATGTGGTCTCCGGGCTTGCGGGCGGGGCGGGGGGATCCTGTGCGGGGGCGGCGGCGGGGTGGGCGAGCAGTGCCGCGCCGACGAGGAGGCCGGCGAGAAGCGGGCGGATCGTCACAGCGGTCCTCCTTCCGGCCCCGCGCCGAAGCGCAGGATCCACACGCGCAGCATGGCGCGCTCGGCGATGAGGAGTTGTTCCGTGGCGGTGCGCGTCAGGGCGAGGTCGCGCGTCGTCTCGTCGAGGAGTTTCGCGAGCGCCTCGCGCGCTGCGGGTCGTTCCGCGGCGGCGACGTAGCACGACGCCTCAAGCCCGGCGATCTGCCAGGCGTGGAAGCGGCCGATGGGATCATCCGCCAGGGCCGCGCGAAGCGAAGCGCGATGGGCGATCTGCTCGAGCGGCGCCGGAAGAGGGGCGATCGGCTGCATCGGCCGGCCGACGTCCATCCACTGCTCGGCGATGAGACGGGCTGCTTCGGCCGGTTCGAGCCGCTCCGCCGGCGACTGGGAGAGCCGCGATCGGTACACCTCGCTCAGCAGGGCGGAGAGGGCATCGATGGCCGCGTCCGACGAGAGCAGGCCCCGGAGATTGGCGACGTGTCGCAGCAGCGCCAGCCGCGCCGCGGCGTACCACTGATCGCTTCGCGGCTCGGGAAGATCCTCGCCGGTGATCCGCTCGATCGCCTGCGAGAGATCGCCGTCGCTGCGGTCGGGGATCATGCGATCGGCCAGGGCGAGCAGGACGGTGGGGCCCTGGGGGTAACTCTCGGCGACGACGTTGAGGGCGGGAAGGCGGACGTCGCGCCAGAAGTGCCCGAGCGCCAGGTCGGCAAGGATGGCGGCGTCGATCGGCCCGGCGTCGGCGGGCGACTCGACGGGCAGCGTGTTGAGAAGTTCGACGACGCCGGTGCGGTCGTTGAGGTGTCGTGCGCGGAAGACGCGCACCGCCCAGCGTCCGTCGGCCGTCGGATTGCTCCGCACCGCCGGGCCGGGCGCGGGCTGATTCGCCGCCAGGCGCATCGCCGCGATGTGCGAGTCGCTTTCGCGCACGAGGTCGGCCGCCTCCTCGCCTCGCCCGCTCCACACGAGCACGGCGGCGGTCTGCTGATAGGCGGCGCGGATCGTCTGCACCAGCAGTTCCTCGGAACTCGCCGCGATCGGTTCCGCGAGCAGGCGCTGCGCCTGCGCGACCCAGTCGGCGACTTCGGTGCGGTTTGAGCCTGCGGCGGCGTCCGCTCCCGTTTTCCACGCTTCGGCCAGGCGCTGGCGGAGTTCGGCACGCTCCCCCGAGCCGGCGCTCACGGGGAGGATGAAGGAGTCATCCAGGCCCGGCACGGCGCCGCTGCTCACGAGCCACGCTGACACGACCGCGAGATCGGAGATGGACAGTCGCGGATCATCCCACCATGAGAGCATGGCGCTGCGGCCGGCGGCGGAGGCTCGCCACCGCACCGCGGCGAAGAGCGCGGCGAGCACCCGGCCCGCCGGCTCCGACGCGGCGAGGTCGGGTCCGTCGGCCAGGACCTGCCCGGCCGCCTCGAGCGCGAGCGGTTCGACCGCGGGCGCCCCGCCGAGCGACGCAGCGCATTGCAGCCAGGCGAGCCAGGTTTCGGGCGCCTTGGGCTCGAGGGCGATGGCGCGCACCAGCGGCGCGATCATCTCGCGCAGGGCGAAGCGTGCGGCGTCATCAAACTCGGCGGCGCGCGGCGGCTGGCCGACGGCGACGTGCCGCCTCCATCGCCGCTCGATCGCCGCGCGGGCCGCGGGGGGCAGGTCCGGCTCGCGCAGGATCACCGCCAGCATTCCCAGCGACCAGGCCCGCCCGGGAATGCTCTCGACGGCGATGCTGCGGCCCTCATCCGGGTCAATCGCCTCGACGAGCGACTGCGCCGAGGCGGGATCATTCCCGAGGCGGTAGATCACGGAGACGACGACGCTGCGCAGCCGCTCGCGGTTGGCGGCGTCGAACTGCATCCACTGCCGGCGCCCCTGTGATGCGGCCTGGGTGAAGAGACCGAGCAGCGCGGGATCGAGCCGTTCGGCGAGGAGCGAATCGCGGTCGAGTCGCTCCAGGAGGCCCGCGTAGGTTTGCGACATGGGATTGACGGGGACGGCGATGGAGTGTCGCGGAACGGACGGAAGCGAAGGGGCCGGTTCGACCACGGGTCGCGGCGCCGGCGCCTCCGCCACGGGGAACTCGATCGGCCTGGGTCCAGGACGGCTCAGTTCGATGATGACCCACGCGGCGATGGGGAGCACAACCGCCGCGCAGGCGAGGAACGCGAGGAGCGCGGCGAAGAGGTTGCGCTTGGCCGCCTCATGCGCCTCGCGCGCCGGATCGGGGGAGAGGGAAGGCGGCATGGGCAGCGCCCCGGCGAACTCCGCCGAGGCGATCGACGCCGCCGGCGGGCCGACGAGCGGCGTGATCCGCGGCGTCGCCAGCGTGACCGGCATCGTCATGATCGCCTCAAGCAGATCTTCTCCCGAGACGCCGTGCTGGGCCCCGGCTGCGATAATGCGGTGGCGCGCTTTGCCGTTCCACCCGCCCGCGCTCACCCACGCGGCGAGCAGGTCGCGGAGGAAACCCGGCGGAAAGGCGCGTGCCTGGCGCGACGAGGGCCCCGAGCCGTTGGCGTGAACGCTCGCCGCGGGCGGCAGCATCTCGACGGGCGCGACATCGCCCGGCGGCACTCCCGGAGTCTCCCCGGTGCGGCGATAGTCGGCGATCAGTTCCTGCCGGGTCGTCGCGTCCAGCAGCAGCGCCGCGGCGGCGTTGATCTCGCGCGCCAGGAGCACGGCCTCGGGTTCGTGGCGGCGCGGGTGCCTGGCCAGCCGTTCCGAGAGCCGCGCCTGCGCCATCCGTACGTCCGCCGCTTCGCAACGCTCGGGGGTGAGGCCAAGCAGCGCAAAAGGCCCGATACGCTCCGACGACGTGCCGAGAATCTCCAGGCGCAGCGAGGAGGAACTCATCGACCGCCCCCCGACCGGATCTGCGCGTGCAGAGTCTTGAGGCGCTCGCCCCAGGGTTCGGGGCCGTACTGCGGGTAGAGCACCGCGTGCTGTTCGAGGATCTCGCCGGCGCGTCGGGCGTCCTGACCGGCAAGGAGGCGGATGAAGTGATACTTCGCCTCGAACCACTCGGGCGATGCTTCAGTCGAGCCGTTCATCGCCGTGCGCCAGTGCTGGACGGCGTCATCGGTGGCGCCTCGGCCTTCGGCCACGATCGCAGCGCCGCGCAGGACGCGGAAGTGCCGGCTGCCAGCGGCGATGAGCAGGTCGAACCACCGTTGGGCGAGTGATCGCGCCTCCGGCTCGCCCCCGGGGACGAGGCGATCCAGCGCCAGGGCCGCATCGGCGACGTTGATGATGATGGCGACCTCGGCGGGATCGTCGGTCGAAGGAGGCTCACCCGCTCCGCGCAGGGCGCGCCGGCCGTGGAGGAGGATCCGTCGCAGCGTCTGCTCGAGTCGCGGGTCATTCTCGTCGAAGGAGTTCCGATCCTGAAGGGCGTAGGCGTAGAGGGCGCGGCTGGCGGACCGGGCGAAGGCGCCGTCGGGATCGGTGCGCCAGAGTTCTTCGCACGACCGCGCCGCCTCGTCAAACCCGCCGGAGAGAATCTGCGCCTGGAAGCGGCGGTAGTCGAGTTCTTCGGCGACGGCGGCGAGGTCGATGAGGCCGGCGGCGCGGGCCGTCTCCAGCCGATCGAGGATGCGGCGGGCTTCGCTGACGCGTGCCACGCCGCGCGAGAGCAGCACGTCGAGGAGGCGCCTGGCCCGCTGGAGATACGCCTGCCGCGCCTCCGCCTCGCCGCTGCCGATGAAGGCGCGTCGTTCGTCCGCCTCGAGCATCGGCATCGCGACGTCGAGATAGCGCTGCGCCAGGTGCAGGCGCTGCGCTGGGGGCGCCTCGCGGAAGAGCAGAAAGAGCCGGCGCTCCGCCTCGTTCCGCGCCGTGGCATACACGTCGCTGCCCGGCGGGATGGCGAGCAGTTCCTCAACCGACTGGAGCGAGGGATCGGCGGACTGGGCCGTGACCAGCCGCAGCCGCACGCGCCCCGCGCGGGCGCTGGAGGGGAACCGTTCGAGGAAGGACTCCAGCGCGGCGCGGAGTCGCACGGCCGCGGGGGAATCGCCGGCTGAGGCGAGGCGCTCGCGGCAGACGATGCTCATCCACAGCGCCGATTCACTCTCGTCCCCCGTGGTTTGCGTGGAGATTTCCTCGAACAGCGTCGCGGCAGAGTCGAGCCGGTTCTGGAAGTAGCGCGACCACGCGATGAGCAGCCGCGCGTGCCGGGCCGCGTCGGGCCACTGAGCCGCATCGCGGCGCTGGGCCGTCGCGGCGAGCGCGTCCTCGGCCTCCTTGTAGAGCGCGACGTGCGCCGGCTGCGTCGCCGGTTCCTCCGACTGGTGCGCGCTGCGGGCGCGCTCATACGCCTTGATCGCGGGCACGTAGGCGAGAATGAAACTGTCGCCGCCGAGCGTATCGAGCCGGAACACGTCGGCGATTTCGATCACCTGCCGCAGTTCGCCCATCTCGGCGAGGAGGTTCACGGCCGTTTCGCCCAGTTGCCGGGCCTGCGGCTCGCCCGTGACCTGCGACTGCTCGAGGGCGAGGACGGCCAGGAGGCGCACGAGCGTGGCGTTGAGGCTCTTGTGCGCCTTCCACGACTCGACGAGTTCGCTGATGGCCGGCCACTGGCGCGCCGCGAAGAGCATGACGAGGCGGTAGCCGGGGAGGATGGCGAGGAGTCGGGGGGACTCGGTGCTCGCCTCTTCAACGAGATCGAGCCAGGCGAGCCCGGTCTGCGGCCGGCCGGCCTGGGCCTGGCAGAGAGCGATGCCAACGGCGGCGCGGGCGAGGTGCTCGTGCACGAGCAGCGAGACCGGCGCCTCCTCGGGATTGGGCATGGCCCCGGCGAAGTGCAGCAGCCACCCGAAACTCCGCATCGCCTCGTCGAGTCCGACGGTCGAGCCGGTGAGCCATGCCTGGTAGTAGCGGGCCCATCCCGCGTAGTAGGCGGCCTGCATCGCGAGTTGATCGAGTTCGCGCAGTTGGTCCTCGATGGAAGCGGAGGGGGCGGCGGCGCCGGCGTCGGCCGCCTCCAGCCGGCGGATCCGCTCCCGGAAGAGCGTGTGATTCTCGCCCATCGCGGCCGCCACCTCGCCCATGAGGCGGACCGCCGTCGCCCGCTCGGCTTCGCTGGCGCGGCGCAGACGGTGGCGTTCGGCGATGCGCTCGGCCCGGAGGTAACTCGCCTTGTGAATCGTCAGGCGCAGCGCTTCGGTGTTGGCGCGCGGCACCTGCTCGAGCATGTCGCGGCTGCGCTTCTCCCAGACGGCGCGCTGGCCTTCGTCATCCGTCTCGTCGAGCATCTGGCCGTAGAGCACCGCGAGGCGCTCGGCAAGGGGGATGCGGTCGTCGCCGAGCGCCTCGCGGAACCGGGCTTCGAGTCGGGCGACGACGAGGTCCGTCAGGCCGTGGCGCTGCAGGTAGTCGATGACGGGGTCGTCGTCGCCGCGCGCCGCGCCGCCGCCGGCGAAGAGCCCGAGCGCCGCCGCGGCCGCGAACACGGCCCGACGCGCGCGGCATGTGAAGGAGGACTTAGTTCGGCTGCGGCACATACGTCACCTTCTCAAAGCCGGCGTCGCGGCAGACCTGAATCGCGCTGACCGCAAAGCCCACCGGAGCCGCATCATCGACGCGCACGAAGACCCCGAGTTCATGCGGCAGGCTGCGCAGCAGCGTCTCGAGTTCCCGCCGGTCCGTGATGATCCGCGAGCCGATGCGGTACGCCGGGCGGCCGTCGATCATCTCCACCGACACCACCTGCGGGGCGAAGTCCGTGCTGCGGCTGGCGCTCTCTCCCGATTGCGTCTGGATGTTCGGGGTGAGTTGGGACTCCGAAGGGGTGATGATGGATGAGAACAGGAAGAAGATGAGCAGCAGGAAGACCACGTCGATCATGCTCGCGAGGTTGAGTTGCACGCGATTGGCCTGGCCGGATTGTTTCGCTCTGAACTTCATGTCGGTTCGGTGGCCAGGCGCCAGCGCCACACGCCGCGCGCCCGGAGGAACGCGCCGAGATCGTTGATGAAGCGGCTCGGGCCGCGCTGGTCGGCGCGGATGACGACTTCGAACTCGCCGATGCCCCCGCCCTCGGACTTGTGCCGCGCGATTTCGCGATCGATGAGGTCCCTGACGGCGCGCTCGTCGTAGCGCCGCTCGCCGACGAGGTAGCGATCCGCCCCCTCGTGGAGGATGTTGATGACCAGCGGCGGGGCGGCGCTGCGCAGGTCCTTCTCGCCCTGCTCCTTCGGAAGGTCGAGTTCGGCCCGGGCCCGCTCGACGAATTGTGCCGTCGTCATGAAGAAGATGATCAACAGGAAGATCACGTCGATCATCGCGGTGAGATCGAGATCCGGCAGATGCGGTCGCTGTCGGGGAGCGAATCTCACGATCCGGCCCTCGCGGCGCTGGGGGCGGGGGGCGCGCTCGGCCGGGCCGGCCCCAGCGCGGGAGACATCGACGCCGGCGCCGCGGCGCGGACCGGACCGGCCGTCGGCGCCTTCGCCTGCTGGCCCGTGGGTTCGAGCGCCACGGTCATGTCCTCGATCGTCTGCGCCGCCAGCGCCGCGTAGTGGTCGATCCGGTTGCGCAGATAGGTGAACACCGCCATCGTCGGAATGGCGACGCACAGGCCCATGAGCGTGGTGATGAGCGCCTTGGAAATGTCGGAGGCGAGCAGTTCCGGCCGGGCGCCGACGTTCGAGATCGTCCCGAACGCCCCGACCATCCCGATGACCGTGCCGAGCAGTCCCAGCATCGGCGCGATCGAGCCGATGAGACCGAGCGCATCGGTGCGGCGATAGAGTCGGGCCACTTCCTCGGACCCCGCCTCCTCGATGGCGTCCTTGAACTCGAAGGGGCCGAAGGCGCTGCGCTGGTAGCGGTTGAGCCCCTGGGCGAGGACGCGGGTGAGGAAACTGTCGTTCTCGAGGCGTCGGCAGATCTCCAGCGCGCCGACGACGTCCTTGGCGGAGAGCGCGGCGTTCAGGGCCGCGACGAGGTGCGGGGGAATGAGCCGCTTGGGCTGGATTGCGATGAGGTTGATGATCGCCAGCGTCAGTGCGGCGAGGCTGAGGAGGATGATCACGTAGCCCGTCACTCCGCCGTTGTTGATCTGTTCGAGCAGCGTCATCCCCCGATCCGCCTCATCCTGGGCGAGCAGGAGCATCGGATCGAAAGCGGCGCTGGACCGGGCGATCATGGTCATGGTCGGGTCTCCGAAGGGGCCGCGCGCGGCGGGGCCGTGTGGTTGAGCGGATGGGTCGGATCAGTTCGGCGGCGCTCGGTGCGGAGCGAGTCGGCGGCGGGGCCGCGCCCCATCGATTCGAGGATTGACGCGGCTCGCTCGATGGCGAACCCCGCGAGGTAGCGATGCTCCTGCCCGTACGTGGCGGGAATGGTCAGGAGATCGACAAGCCCCTCGCGCCGCCGGTCGAGGTCGCGATCCTCGACGCGCACCGCGCCGCGCATGAACAGCGCCCACGGCGTGAGCGGTCCCGGCTCGCGCAGCGGCCGCGCCATCACCTTCTCCACGTCCAGCGGCAGAGGGCGGACGCGCTCCAGCGCCGCGACAAGGGCGGTGACGACGACGACGCCGGCGTCGCGATCCCAGGCCTCGTCGCCGCGGTAAAACGCGGCCGCATCATCGACGCTCAGCCCGAGCCACAGCCGCGCCGCGCGGGCGTAGAGCGCCGCGAGGCGCGCCGACGCGGGTGCGTCGGGAACGTAGTGATTGAGGTCGGCGAGCATCTGCTCCACGCCCGCGGACTTGCCCCACATCGGCGGCAGCTGCGGGCACAGTCCGGACTGCGGATCGACGATCGGCCGCATGGAGAGGTAGGCGGTCGGCTTGAGTCCGGCGCCGAGGAGGCGATGGAGTTCGAGCCAGGGCAGCACCGCCGCCGCACGCGCCTCGCGCGCCAGCCGGCAGCGCAGCAGACCTTCGGCGACGATCAGCGCCGTCGTCCCCGTCCGGTGCATCGTCTCCTCGAAGAGTTCATCAAGGATCGGCTCGGCGGCGGAATAGTCGCTCCGCTCGACGCGCGAGCGCGCCCGCCAGAGGCGCTCACTCAGGTCGCGATGGGTCTCCCAGGCGGCGGCGAACTGCTGCTGATCGGTCTCGAGGCGCTTCACGCGGTCCCAGGTGAAGAGGGAATCGCCCGCGTCGGACCCGCGCGAGGTCCGGAAGAGCACGCCGTCGGCCGTGACGTCAAGGGTGCGGCCTTCGAGGGGCGCCGGCTCGCCGCGGCGGTGGAGCCGGTCCGCCTGGGCGGGACCGGCCGACATCAGCGCGACCACCGTCACCAGCAGCCCGGCCGACAGCGCCCGCGAAGTTCGGCCGGCGGACCTCTGCCCGCGGCTCACGGGCCGCCTCCATCGTCGGGCACGTAACGATACTGCCCGCCCGATTCGTTGGCGATGCGCCGCATTACTTCTTCGCCGCCCCGATCGCCGAAGACGATCGTGTTGATCTTCGTCCGCCGCCCCTTGTTGTTGAGTTCGCTGATGAGCGCCGGGAGGACCTCGGTCTGCTGCCCGTCGGTCATGAAGTAGATGACGTCGGGCCGGGGCTTGAGTTTGAAGGCCTGCTCGAAGGAGGAACTCGGCTCGGTCCCTCCCGTGGAGATGAGTTTGTTGACCCACGC
Source organism: Phycisphaerae bacterium (assembly GCA_039794345.1). Classification (GTDB taxonomy): domain Bacteria; phylum Planctomycetota; class Phycisphaerae; order Phycisphaerales; family UBA5793; genus UBA5793. Next base: position 16,855 of record JBDIVQ010000010.1, read on the forward strand.
GCGGGCGCGGAACTTGGAGGGCTCATCCGCCTTCGACCAGCGGAACTCGTTGTGCATCGGGATCGCGTGGTCGTTGTAGGCGATGACGAGGAAACTGGCGTGCGAAGGCAGGCGGTTGATGGATTCGACGAGATTGCGCCGCAGCGTTCCGATGCGGTCCAGTTCGGACATGGATCCGGAGACGTCCACGATGTAGACGAAGCGCGTGCCGCGCGACTCGACGCCGAAGAAACTCGTGCCCGACCCGCCGCCCTCGAGCGCTTCGCCCGGGCTGAACTCCTCTCCCGAGCCGCCGAGGGTCTCGATGGCGCCGGGGTCGGCGAGGTCCACGGCGACGCTGGCCACATCGACCTCGAGCAGGTCGGCGGGAGACTCGATCGCCTTGGCCAGCGAAGGATCGAGCGGCGAGGCGAGTGCATCCGTCGGCGTCTCGTCCAGTTCGTCGAGTTCTTCCTCCGAGAGCGTCGCGAACTCGATCTCGACTTCGCGACCGTCGCCGCGCACCGGAGGGTTGATCACCAGGATCGCCGCGATGATCAGGAAGATGGCGTGGAGGATGACCGACACCGCCGGACCGATGACGTTTTCCGGCTTGCGGAACGCGGTGTGATGAGCGGCGTCCTGCGGCACGAGTTCGATCGGCTCGGCGCCGCCTCCGGAGAACTTCGGCTGCGAGATGGGCTGCTGGTTCATGCGTTCTCCTGCCGGCAGGGGTGGCTGCAAGGGTCGCACGGGGCACGCGATGCGGTCAGGCCGGTCCGGGTTCGAGCGGGCGGCGCCCGTGCCGAGGCGCCGGTGCTGAACTGTACGGCCGCAAACTCCAGTCGGTTGCGGCCGAGAAAAGCCTCCAGCCGGCCCGCTTCACCCGGATGCGCCGGGTCGGGTGGCCCATCACGATTTCATTATAGGGCGCGGTCCTCGCCCCGAACGCGAGCCTCACCCCACTTGACCGCGCGCCCCGCCCCGACTCCAATGCACGCATCCCATCGAACAGGAACCTCCATGCCTGAATCCTCCCGCTACCGCAGAGTGCTGCTTAAAGTCTCCGGCGAGAGCCTCGCTCAGGCGGGGGTGCTGGGCATCGACGCCGACGCCCTCAACCTGCTCGCTCACGAGATCATCGCGGCGAGGGAGACGGGCACCTCCATCGCCGTGGTCATCGGCGGGGGCAACATCATTCGCGGCGCGGCTCTCTCCAAGGCCGGCCTCATTCCCCAGGCCAGCGCCGACTACATGGGCATGCTCGGCACGATCATCAACGGCATCGCCCTCAAGGAGACGCTCGACACGCTTGGCCAGCCGGCCCGCCTCCTCTCCGCCCTCAACATCACTTCCGTCGCCGAACCGTTCATCCGCGGGCGGGCGCTGCGGCACATGGAGAAGGGGCGGGTCATCATCCTCGGGGGCGGGACGGGCAATCCCTTCTGCACCACCGACACCGCCGCCGCCCTCCGTGCGACGGAACTCCAGTGCGACATCATCCTCAAGGCGACCAAGGTGGACGGCGTCTACAGCTCCGATCCCAAGACCGATCCGAAGGCGAAGCGTTTTGAGCGCCTCACCTTCGACGAGGCGATTACCGCTCAACTCAAGATCATGGACCTCACCGCCCTCTCGATGTGCATGGAGCAGCGCCTGCCCATCGTCGTCTTCGACTTCAAGGTGCGCGGCAACATCAAGGCGGTTGTCGAGGGAAGGCCCATCGGGACGATGATCACCTGCGGGGAGAAGTAGTCGAAGCAGGCTGAGGCGTCGCAGCGCCGTGAAGCATCCTCCCCGGCACGGAGTGCCGGGGCTTTCCGCCTCGATGCCTTGACGCCTTGATCCCTCGATGCCTTGATCCCTCACGCCTCCCCCCATGAATCTCCTCCACGCCGCCATACTCGGACTCGTCGAAGGCATCACCGAGTACCTGCCCATCAGTTCGACGGGGCATCTCATTCTTGTCTCCGCGCTTCTCGGCCTCGATTCGCCCGACGTAAAGGACTCGGTCGATGCGTTCAACATCATCATTCAGGGCGGAGCGATCCTCGCGGTGCTCGGCTTGTACTGGCCGCGCGTCGCGGCGATGCTGCGCGGCCTGATCGGGCGCGACGGCGCAGGGCTGAAACTCGCTGTCAACATCTTCGTTGCGTTTCTGCCCGCGGCCGTCCTCGGCGTCCTTCTGGAGGAAACGATCGACCGGCATCTCTTCTTTCCCGTCCCGGTCGTCGCCGCCCTGGCGCTGGGCGGGGTGTGGATGATCGGCATTGACGTGTGGCACAAGCGGCGCACTCGATCCACCGGGTTCGCAGCGGATGCGGGCGAGCCGCTCGCAGCCGGCGTCACCGCAGCGCCGGGGACTATTGAGAGCCTGACGATCCTCCAGGCGCTGGGGATCGGACTGTTTCAGTGCGTGGCGATGTGGCCGGGCACGAGCCGGTCGATGATGACCATCGCGGGCGGGATGATGCTCGGCCTGCGGCCGAAGGAGGCGGCGGAGTTCAGTTTCCTCCTCGGTTTGCCGACGCTCGGAGGCGCGTGCGTTTACAAGGCGCTCAAGAGCAGCGACGATCTCGCCGCGCTCGGCGCGGGGCCGATCATCGTCGGCCTGCTCGTGGCGACGGTCTCGGCGGCGCTGGCGGTTCGCTGGCTTGTGGCGTTTCTGAATCGCCACGGCCTCACCGCCTTCGGCGTCTACCGCCTCCTCCTCGCCGCGCTCTTTGCCGCGCTGGTCTTCAGCGGAACGGTAACGCTGCGCTGAAGGGGTGGACCCACACGGAGCATGGGCATCTTGCCCGTGCGAACCCACACGGAGCATGGGCATCCCGCCCGTGCGAATGCTCTCTGGGGGCCGCGTCGTCGGCGTCCCTCACACTTCCATCAGCACCTTGATCACGCCCGGCTGCGCCGCGGTCTGCATCGCCTTCACGCCGTCGTCGAGCCGGAAGCGGCGCGAGATGAGGCTCGCCACATCCACCTGCCTCCGGGCCAGGGCCGCGACGGCGTCGGGGATCGAGCCGCAGCGGCTGCCGATGACTTCGATCTCGTTGATGACGATGGGCGAAAGATCGACGCGGCGTTCGGCCGGCGCCACCGTCGTCTTGAGGAGCACCTTGCCGCGCGGCCGGACGAGTTGAAGCGCGAGGTCGAGTCCCTCCACCGAGCCGGTGCAATCGACGACGACGTCCTGGTCGGCGCGGCGGCCGATCTCATTGACGTGCCGGTGGCGGATGCCCCATTTCGTGCAGAGGTTCATCTTGTCGGGGTGCTTGCCGATGAGGCGCACCGAGGCGTTGAGTTGGGCCATGACCTGCACCGTCAGCAGGCCGAGGCGCCCGTCGCCGAGGACGGTGATGTACGGCTTGCCCTCGAGGTGCAGTTGCCGCGCTGCGTGCAGCGCCGCCGCGAGCGGCTCGGCAAACACCGCGGCGTCATCGTCGATCGACTCGGGCACTTCGACCAGATTGATCGCCGGCAGGGTGAATCGATCGGCGAAGCACCCGTCGCGCCCTGCGATGCCCAGCACCGTGCGGTTACGGCAGTGGGTGGTCAGTCCGGCGCGGCACATGTCGCACTTGAGGCACACGGCGTTGATCGCGCCGACGACGCGCTTGCCGACGAGGCGGCGCGTGTCCGGTCCGCTCACCGCCTCGACCACGCCGACGAACTCGTGCCCGAGCACGCCCGTGAAATCCATGTAACCGCGGCAGATTTCGAGGTCCGTCGCGCAGAGGCCGACCTTGGTGGGTCGGATGACGGCCTCGCCCTCTGCGGGTTGCGGTTCGGCGCGGCGGGCTTCAAGGGAAAGCGACTTGCCGTCGAAGACGAGGGCGCGCATCGTCTTATGACCCCGGCCCGGCGGACCCGCCCGGCGCCGGTGCGGCGGCGGCATGCGGCCAGCCCACGGGGACGCCGGGTTCCTCCCACGTCCTTCGGCCGAAGGGGGTGAACGTCTCGATGAAGGTCGGATCGCGCCGGTAGACGGGATAGGTGTAGACGCGCGCCTTGGCGAAGGGCTCGGCGGCGCCGCGGCTCCAGTCGAACCAGGCGACCGGGTCCGAGCCGAAGTTCTCTCCCGTGAGGATCCGCAGCGAGCGTTGCGCGTGGTGAGAGACGCCCAGGGAAGGATCATCGAGTGCGCGGATGAGCGCTTCGAGGACGCGGCGCTCGCGGTATTGTCCCAGCGCGTTCGCGGCCGCCATGCGCACGTCTACGCTGGAATCGTTGACGACGGCGTTGTTGAGCGCGGGGACGACGGCCTCGTTGTAGAGCCGCTGAAGCGCCTTGGCCGACTCCCAGCGCACGAGGTCTGAGGAATCGGAGAGTGCGGTGGCCAGCAGGAGCGCATCCTCCGGCGCGCCGTGCAGCCCGAGGGCGTGGGCGGAAGCGGCGCGGACCATCGGATCGGGGTCGGCGATCGCCTCGCGGTAGACTTTCATGTACGGCTCTTCGCCGCCGAAGTAGGAGTTGCTGATGAGCGAGATGCCCAGGCGGCGCTTCTCGGCGTCGCGGTGGAACATCCACGACGCCGCTTCGGTGGGCGAAGGGGTGTTGAAGTTCATGAACTCGCCGAAGTCCTGCGCCGCCGTCTCGCAGCCGCCCGCACCTGCGAGCACCGCGAGGCCGAGCAGACCCGAGACCGTCAGCGCCGCGAACCCTGCCCGTCGAGGATGAGTCATGACCGATCCACCGCGAAAAGAACGCCATTCCCGAGAGCCGCACCGGCCGAACGGCCGGGACACATCATAGCAGCGATCCGCGGAAACCGCCCGGGGACCGTCTCTCCAGACCCTTCGGCTAGAATGGCCGCGACTCACCAGCGAGACCCGCGCCATGCCCCACATCGAACAGTTCGATCTCGCCTGCGGCCTGCCGCTGCTCGTCGAGCGGCACGACACCGCCGCCTCGGCTGCGCTCACCTGGCTCATTCCCGTCGGTTCATCGTGCGATCCGCCGGGGCAGGTCGGCGCGAGCACCTGCCTCGCCGAGTGGCTGTGGCGCGGCGCTGGCGACCGCGACTCGCGCTCGCTCTCCGAGGCCCTGGACCGCTGCGGCGTGCAGCGCTCCAGCCACGTCGCCTCCCGCCACCTTTCCATCACGGCCACTCTCATCGGCGACCGGCTCGCCGAGGCGCTGCCCATCCTCGCGTCGATCGTCCTGCGGCCGCGCTTCGAGGACGCCGCCTTCGAGGCGGTGCGCGATCTCACGCTGCAATCCCTCGAGGGCCTGCGCGACGAGCATCAGCAGCGCGCCATGCTCCTGGCTCGCCAGCATCACTTCCCCGAGCCATTCAACCGCTCCGGCTACGGCGAAGAGGCGGATGTCAAGGCGCTGACGCCCGGGCAGGCGCGACAGGTCTGGCGGCAGTGGGCGCGCCCCGGCGGCTCGATCCTCGCCCTCGCCGGCAACGTCGATGGTCCGGCCGCGGCGAAGCAACTCGATTCCCTCTTGAGCGGCTGGAGCGGCGCGGTGACCGAGGCGCAGGCGCAGGCGTGGCCTGAACCGCGCCTGCATCACGAGCAGGAAGAGATCGCGCAGGTGCACATCGCCGTCGCTTCGCCCGCCCCGCCCGATCCGGATCGGGAGAGCATCCTCCAGCGCGTCGCCACGGCCGTGCTCAGCGGGGGCATGAGCGGCCGCCTGTTCACCGAGGTGCGCGAGAAGCGCTCGCTGTGCTACTCGGTGCATGCCTCGTATGCGGCGGGGCGCGACTTCGGCGCGATGTTTGCGTATTCGGGAACCACGGCCGAACGCGCTCAGGAAACGCTCGACGTTCTGCTCGCCGAACTCGAGCGTCTGCATCAGGGAGTGGAAGAGGCGGAATTCGACCGGGCGGTGATCGGCCTCAAGTCGCGCCTCGTCATGCAGGGGGAATCGACCGGCGCCCGGGCGTCATCCATGGCCCACGATTTCTACAACCGCGGGCAGGTGCGGACGCTCGACGAGATGCGCGCCGAGTTGGAGGCGGTGAGGCTCGAAGATGTGAACGCCTGCCTCGCCGGTCGAAGCCCCGGCCCGTTCACGATCGTGACGCTGGGGCCGAAGGCGCTGGTGCGGTAGCAGACGTTGAGGGCGAGCCTCAGTGGTGGGCACTCCGCGTTGAATCCGCGGCTGCCTACCCCGCCCACACGCGCAGCGCGATGAAGAGGGCGCAGCCGATCACGCCGCCCACGACGCCGAGGGCGCACAGGCGCCGTCCGAGCAGGTGGGGGTTGCGATCGATGTGGCGCCAGCCGATCACCGCGAGGACGATCGCGGCGAGCGAGAGCGGCACGAAGATGAGGCCGTCGATCGGCGCCGCGATGCCGAGCATCCCGGCCGCCAGGGCGTAGGGGCTGCGCTCCTGCACGAAGCGCCGACCCCATTCGGCGCGCTGCGCCTTGCCCGGCATGTCCCGGCCGAAGAACACCTACCGGCTCCGCGAACTGATCGCCTTGTTGATCGGCAGGATGAGGTGTGGGATCACGCGCTCGTTGGCGATCTCCTCCGCCGAAGACGCCAGCGCCTCGAAGATCTTCGGCAGATCCTCGATGCTGTCGATCGGGCCGAGGCGGCGCAGGCTCAGGAAGACGCTGATGGGTTCGTCGGGCCCGCCCTCTCCGGGCGCGGGGGCTTCCTCGCCGCTCTCCGTTTCCGCGGCGCGCGTCTTGACCTCGAAGTTCACCTGCACCTGGCGCTCCGGGTCGAGGGCGAAGGTGAAGAACGGCTGCACGTCGAGCGCGATGAGGCGGTCGGAGTCCACCACGCGCCCCAGCGGCGATTCGGAAAAGAGCGCATCAAAGACGATGTCGTCGTGATTGCCCGAGGCTTCGAGGTCGAAGCCGAACATGAGTTCGAGGTAGTCCACGTCCAGCGGGCTGATGCTCAGGTAGAAAGGGGCGACTTCGAGCAGGAGGCGGTGGAGTTGATACGCCTCCGCAATGCTGTCGGGATTGACCGTGCCGGAGCGCGCAGCCGTCTGCCGCAGCGCGATCCAGTCATACTGCCCGTCGCGCGGCGCGGATTCAAGCGCCAGTTCCCCGTCGTAGCGGCGGAAGCGGTTCATGCCCGGGCGGAACTTGCGGATCCGGTCGAAGAGGTCGAGCACCGTCTCGCGGCCGGTCGGCAGGTCCATCTTCAGCGCCAACTTCTGATTGATGTAGAAGTCGGTGCAGAGTGCGTTGAAACTCGTGGCCACGCCGATCACCCCCTCTCGAAGGGCTCGCTGCCCGCCGGACCAGATCCACCCGCGGCGACGCCGCAACGGGCCGGATGCCTCGGCGACTTCGCGCCGGTGCAAGAACAATACGCTCCGCCGGGCCGCCGAGTTGCCTTCAGCCCAGATTCGGGTGCGAGACCCGTCGGGAAGAGCAGGAGCCGGTCCCTTCGGTCCGGAGCGTCATTTCACGGCGTCCGGTCGTCCGCCAGCCCCCAGACATCCCTCTTGAGGGCGAGCAGATCAACCATTTCCGCTTCGCTCAGCCGGCGCATCCTCCCGAGCCGGGAGAGTTCGATGACGAGGCGGCAGTAGGCCTCGAGCATTTCAAGGCGGGCGAGGGCAGACTCGAGGGAATCGCCGAGAGTGAGGGTGCCGTGGTTGGCCAGGAGCATTGCGGCGGTGTTCGGCGTGAGGGCGGCGGCGACGGCGCCCGCCAGCAGGCCCGTCCCCGGGGTGACGTAGGGCACCAGCGGGATCCGCCCGAGCAGCAGTTCCGCCTCGGGATGGAGGGCGTCGGGGAGCGCTTCGCCGCAGCACGCCCAGGCCGTGGACCTGGGTGCGTGGGAGTGGATCACCGCCTCGGCGTCTTGCCTCGTCTGGTAGACCGCCAGATGCACCGCCCGTTCGCTGCTTGGCGACTGTCCGTGGACAAGGGACCCGTCCTTGATGCGCAGGACGCACATGCCGTCGCCGCGCATCGCACCCTTGCTGACCCCGCTGGGGGTGATGAGGATGAGATCGGCGTCGAGGCGGGCGGAGATGTTCCCGTCGCTGCCGGCGCAGAATCCCTGTCGCCACATGCGCTCGCCGACGCGGCAGATTTCCGCCCCGATCGTGTCGTAGAGGTCGATGGGAAAGGGCAGCCCCATGAGACGAGTTTACCCGCCCCCGCTCGGATGGACCCCGGGTCCGGTCGGAGCGGGGGATTGGCCAATGCGCCGCCATCCGCTCAAACGCGCTGCAACCCTCTGGGGCGGTTGGTGCTACAACGACTCACCGGCTATGCTGAACGGTTGCGCCGGCCCCGGCCGGGGGCGGGATCGATCACCACCAGCCGCGCCCTCGAGGCGCCCAAGTGAGGAGACTGGATGATCGTTGCGAGTCATGGGCGATGCGAGCGCCGACCCAGGAGCGGTGGAGCCAGGTCGATCCGCGTTGCGACCCTCGGATTGGCGCTCTTCGTTGCGGCCGCCGCGGAAGCGGAGGCGCAGCCTGCCTTCGGTCCTCAGCCGCGAGCCACGGTCCTCGAAAACGCCACGATCATCGGGCCCGGCGGAGAAGCGGCGTTCGCGGAGATGATCGTCTTCCGCGGCGAAACGATCGAGCACGTCGGCCGTTCGATCGAAGTGCAGGGGCGAACGACGCGCCTCGATCTCAAGGGTGCGTTCGTCACGCCGGGGCTGATCGACGTCTGGAGCGCGCTGGGCATGACGGCGACGCGCAGCGCCAGTCCCGTTCACAAGGCCTTCGACGCCTTCGACCGCTACAACGCCGATGTGTTCCGCGAGGCGTTCCGCAACGGCGTCACCATGATGTACCTCCCTGCCGCGGGCGCTTCCGGCGTGGCGGGCACGGGGGCCATCGTCCGCCTCGCTCCCGGCCAGGGAGGCGGCTGGGCCGGCGAGGTTGTCAGGGAAGACGCCACCCTGTGCATCGACCTCGGCTCGGGCGAGAGCGCCTTGCGCCGCCTCGCCACGCTTGATGCCGTGCGCAAGCAGTTCAAGGACGCCAAGGCCTATCGCGAGTCCCTCGAGACCTACGAGGATGAACTCAAGGAGTACGAACAGAAGATCAAGGAGCGGGCGGAGAAGGAAGCGAAAGAGAAAGAGAAGGAGAAGAAGGAGGGCGAGAAACCCGCCCCCAGCGCCCGGCCGATGCAGCAGCCCCCGCCGGATCAACCTCCGCCGGCCGAGGGCGCCAAGCCTGAAGAGAAAAAGGAAGAGATTGCCAAGCCCCGGCGACCCAGCACCGACCTCGGCGCGGAAGTCCTTCTCAAGGCACTCGACCGCGAAATGCCGGTGCGCGTGCGGGCTGATCGCAGCAGCGACATCCTCAACGCGCTCGACCTGGCGCGCGAGTATCACCTGGACGTCATTATCGAAGGCGGAGCGGAGGCTCACCTCGTCGCCGAAGCCCTCGCCGAGGCCGAGGCGCCGGTGGTGCTTGGATCGCTGCTGGGTCCGGGCCTGCACCAGGCGAACCAGTACCGGCGCGCCGACGACCGCGCCGCCGCTGTGCTCACGGAGGCGGGCGTGAAATGGGCGCTGGGCAGCGGCGGCGGTGAGGGCGCGGCGGGGCGGTTCATCCTCCTTAATGCCCAGATGCTTGCCGCCAACGCGCCGGCCATCGATCCGCTTCGACTGCTCACCAGGGACGCGGCGGAGTTTCTGGGGATCGGGGACCGGTTCGGCCGTCTGGAGCCGCGCCGCGCCGCCGATCTCGTTGTCTGGTCTGGACATCCGCTGGAGGCGGGCAGCCGCGTGCAGCGCGTCTACGTGGACGGCCGACTCGTCTTCCGTGATGACGGATCTGCGGCGCCCGAGACGGCGCGCGAGGGAGAAGAGCCATGAGTGCGCGAACGTCGCTGATCGCGGTGGCCGCGGCTTCGCTGCTGATTGCGGCACCGGCAGCGCCGGGCCTGGCGCGGCAGGAGCGAACGGCCATCAGTGCCCCGTGGGGCGTCGGACCGGACGGTTCGCTCATGGCCGATGTGACCGTCATCATCGTCGGCGGCCGCATCGAGCGCGTCTTGCAGGGCCCGGCCGAGGTGCAGGCTGATCGCACGATCCGCTTCGAGTCGGGCGTCCTCAGTCCCGGCCTCATCGACGTGGCCTCGATGCTCGGCGTCCTCGGCGACAATGTTGAGCGCAAAAGCGCTTTCGATCCCGATGCGTCGATCGTCGAGGCGCTCGATGCGCTCAGCCCGGTGCTGCGTGCGTCGGGGCAGGCGGGCGTAACAGCCGCGATGATCCGTCCCGCGCCCAGCGGGATGATCTCCGGCGCGGCGGCGACGGTGCGGACGCTGGTCCCGCCCGGCGCTGATCGCGTGCTTCGAGCCGACGGGCCGCTCGCGGTGACGCTCGGCCCCGGCGCGTGGGACTTCGACCTCGGACCGACGTCGCGCGCCGGCGTGCTGCACGAACTGCGCGAAGCCATGCGCGCCGCGAAGGCGGAGGGAGGCTCCTCGCGCCTGGCCCGCATGGTGCGCGGCGAACTCGATGTTCTGGTTGATGCCGAGTCCGCCGAAGACGTCGATGCCGCACTCGCGCTCTTCGGGCAGTATGGTCTTTCGCCGACGATCCGCCACACCAGCGACGCGGTGGAGACGGCGGGGGAACTCGGCCAGGCCGGGGCCCTTGTCATCGTCGGGCCGTATCATTTCTCCTCTGAACTTCGATTGCTCGCGGGCCCGGCGCGGCTTGCGGCGGCGGGCTGCGAGATCGCGTTCTGCGGCGGCCTGCCCGGCTGGGAGCCCGATGCGCTTCGCGTCGGCGCTGCGCTCGCCGTGCGCTACGGCCTTGACCCCGCGGCGGCGCGGCGGGGGCTGACCATCAACGCCGCCCGGGCCGCCGGCCTGGGCAACCGCGTCGGCGCTCTCACCCCCGGCGCCGACGCCGACATCGTGATCTTCTCCGGCGATCCCCTTCGCCTCGACTCGCGAGTGCTCGAAGTCTGGATCGCCGGTGAGCGAGTGCATTTCAACGCGCCCCAGCCCCGCGAGGAAGCGGACGGCTGGCGCGCGTGGTGAGTCAAGTCTCGCCCGAGCAGCGGTAGCCGGGCGGAAAGGAGGCGGTCATGTTCGGGCCGCGCACAAAGGAAGAAATGAAGACGCAAGCGGTTTCGGAAGGGCACAGTGATCCGATGGCGTCCGCCTCTCCTCGCAGGAGCGGGCGAGTGCTCGTGTGTCAACGCGCACTCGCCGCAGCCGTGGCCGCGCTGACGCTCTGGTGCCAGTCGGCGACGGCGATGGCCGAGGACGTTCTCGTCATCCGCGGCGTGTCGATCCACGGCCGCTTCGACGGCGGCCCGGACATCGACAAGGGCATTGTCATCATCCGCGACGGGAAGATCGCGGCGGTGGGAGGGATGGATCTCGCCGTGCCGCGCGGCGCCACGGTGATCGAACTGGAGGGCGGCTCGGTCACGCCCGGCCTCATCGACGCCTGCGCCCTGCTCGAACCGACGGACCGAATCACCGCCGAGGCGCGGAGCGGCCGACCGCGACAGCCCACTCCGCCTCCGCCCGACTTTGCGATCGGGCACGCCGACCACGATGACCACGCCGGGCACGCTCATGGCGAGGCGTCGCCGTCCGATTCGCTCGCCGCGCCTGTTCTCACATGGGTTGAGGAGCCGGTCGATGCCGACGGCCTGGCGTGCTGTGCCCTGGACTCCTGCGCCATGGCGGCAATGCACGAGTTCCTTGGCGAGGGGACGATCTGTCCGACGTGCGGGCAGGTGATTCTCTCCGAGCAGGAGCACGCGCTCTATGCCTCGGGCCTGGCGCCGCGCAGCTCGCTCGTCGAATCCTCGTCCGAAGTCGTGCCGCACACGCTGGTGATCGACACGATCAACTTCCGCTCGCCGGATTTTGATCGACTCGTGCGAGGCGGGGTGACGACGGTCTTCGCCGCGCCGGACTCGGCGGCGGTGATCGGGCCGCGCGGCGCGGTGATCCGCACCGCCGGGCCGATGAACCGCCGCGTCCTCAATGATGCGTCGGACGTGACGGCGTCGTTCGGCTCGGACTCGTTCCGCGTCGGGCCGGGCAATCAGTCGCCGTTCGGCAGTTTTGTGAGCACCCGCACGCGGCGGCCGAACTCGCGCATGGGAGTGGCGTGGGTTTTCCGCAAGGCGTTCTACGACGCAGAGAAGGGACTGGCCGGGCACGCCGTCACGGGCGCCGATGCCCCGCCCGCCGAGGCGTATGAGTTGCTCGGCTCGATCCGCGCGGGGCAGACGCCCCTGCGCCTCAAGGCGCGCCTGCAGCGCGACATCGAGGCCGCGTTCCGTCTCGCCGATGAGTTCGGCCTCTCCTTCACTCTCGTCGAAGCGACGGAAGCGTACAAGTGTCTGCCGACGATCCTCAGCGCCAAGGCGCCGGTGATCTTCGGCCCGATCTACGTCGATCCCAGCGGCGTGCGGGCGTTCTCCGAGGAGACGCGCGAGTCGCGCCTCTCCACCGTGGCCATGCTCTTCGAGGCCGGTGTGGAAACGGCGCTCACCGCGATGGACCTGCGCGAGGAGGACGGGCTGGCGCGGCAGGCGATGTACGCCATGCGCTGCGGCGTCTCCTTCGACGAGGCCCTCAAGGCCGTGACGCTTACGCCCGCGAAGATGCTCGGCGTCGCGGAGCAGGTCGGGTCGATTGAAGCCGGCAAGCGCGGCGACGTGGTGGTGTGGAGCGGGAGGCCCTTCGAGGCGACCTCGCGCCCCGTCGCCGTCGTGATGGATGGGAAGATCGTGTATGACGGGCGGTGAAGACGAGAGGCGTCAAGGCATCGAGGGATTGCGTGTACGAGCGTCTGTCGCGCCGCGAGGCCGCTTGCGTCTTCGCATCCCGCACGCTGAAGCATCACGTGCCACATTCCTGAAAGCAGATGGGAGCGATCGTTGATGAAACCGATGTTCCGTGGCCTGTACGGGTTTGCCCTCATCGCGGCCGGAATCCACTTTGCAGTTCCGCAGGTTGCCCGCGCCGCCGAACCCCCCGCGAAGATCGCCCTCACCGGCGCGCGCATCATCCCCGTGGTCGGCGAGGAGATCGACAGCGCCACGATCCTCATCGAGCACGGCAAGATCACCGCGGTCGGCAGCGACGTCAGGATCCCCTTCGACGCGATGGAGATCGACTGCTCGGGCAAAGTCATCATGCCCGGACTCATCGAGCCGCAGTCCTGGCGCGGCCTGGACGTGCCCAACGAGACGCTGCCGGTGGCGCCCTTCCTTGACGTGGCGGACGCGATGGATCCCTCGCGACTCTACTTCGAGGATGCGCTGCGCGACGGGATCACGACCATCCACGTCATTCAGGCCGACAGCACGGTCATCGGCGGCGTCAGCCGCGCCGTGCGGCCCATCGGCCTGACGCCCGACGAGATGGCCGTCGCCGTCAATCTCGCCCTCAAGTTGAGCATCTCGCCCCGAGGCGGGTACGACCGCATGCAGCAGATGGCCACGTTCCGCGAGACGTTCCGCGAACTGGACGAGTACATCGAGACCATCGCCGAGCAGAAGTACGAGGAATCGCTCACGAAAGAGAACAAGAAGGTGGATGTCGGTCCGGCGGAGGCGCGAGAGCGCGGCCGCAAACTCCTCACCGACGCCGACTACGACGACAAGCACCTCAACCTGATGCGCCTCAAGCGAGGCGACCTCATCGCGTGGATCAACGTCGGCGCTGCGATGGACGTGGCGCCGGCCGTCAAACTCGCCACCGAGCAGGGCTTCATCGGCAAGTCCGTCTTCGCCCTCGGCTCGGACACCTTCAAGGCCATCGGCGAACTCAAGCAGGCCGGCCGCCCCGTCATCCTCCCCGAAGACCTCTACCACCGCGAGCGCGACAGCGTCACCGGCGAGATCCGCGAGACCTTCATCCCCTCAAAGGTGCATGAAGCCGGTCTGATGTTCGCCCTTCAGCCTAACCCCAACTCGTCCATGGCCGAACGCTACCTGACCTACCAGGCCGCTCTGTGCGTGCGCCACGGCATCCCGCGGCAGACGGCCCTTGAAGCGATCACCCTCAACGCCGCGAAGATGATGGGCCTGGACGATCGCCTCGGCTCCATCGAAGCGGGCAAGGTCGCGAACCTGACGATCTACAGCGGTGATCCCCTCGACTTCAACTCGTGGGTCGAGCAGGTCTACATCGACGGCATCCTCGCCTACGACCGCAGCGATGATCCTCGCCTTGAGGAGTTGCTCCGGCTCGAAGGCGTGGCGAAGCAGGCGGATGAGGCCAAGCGCAAGGCCGCCGAGGAAGCGAAGAAGGAGAGCGCTCCCGCGGAGGGCCAGAACGCCACGCCGCCCCCGACCGAGGAAGCCAAGCCGGCGGAAGGCACGACCCCCGCGGAGGGCGCGCGGCCGCGGCGCAGCGCGGGAGGGGGCCGATGAGCCGCCTGCGCCTGCTCGCACCGCTGCTCGGACGAGGCGAAGACGCAAGCGCACTGCGCACCTGCGTCGCGACCGCTTGCGTCTTCGCGATGTCCCTTCTGCTCGGCCTCGCGCCGATCGCGGCAGCAGCTGACGGCCCCACACTCGCCATCCGCGCCGGCCGCATCATGCCCGTCGCTCCCGGTCTCGACTGGGTCATCGAAGACGGCGTGATCCTCATCGTTGACGGGCGCATTGTCGAGGTCGGCCCGGCCTCATCGGTGATGATTCCGGCGGATGTGCCCGTCACCCGCCTGCCCGACGCGACGATCATGCCAGGTCTGGTGGCGGCCTCGTCGAATCTCGTCGGGCCGCATCGCGGCGAGCCGACGATCTCCGCCGACTACCGCGCCATCGACGCCTTCGATCTGTACGACGACTATCGCGCCATTCTCGCGAGCGGGGTGACGACGGTCCACCTCTCGCCGGGCTGGCATCGGCTCGTGAGCGGGCAGGGAGCGGTCGTGCGCCTCGGCGGGCCGGCCGGCCAGCGCGTGCTGCGCGAGTCGAGCGACCTGACGATCACGCTGGGCGAGTCCGTTTTCAACCCGCCCAACCTCGTCGAGTTTCTCACGAAGCCTTCGCCGGACAACGCGATTCAGCCGGCTCAGCGCCAGCGCCCTTCGACGCGCCTGGGCCAGTTCCTGGCGCTGCGCGAGGCGATTGCGGCGGCGACCTCGCCCCGCGCGCCCGGCGCGGAGTTCGACCATCAGTCTGAAGCGCTCGGCCGGCTGTGGAGCGAGAAGCGCCCCCTGCGCGTGCAGGCGCACCTGGCGCAGGACATCGCCGGCGCCCTCGCCTTCCTTGCCGCCAGCGGGCGCACGGGCTATCTCGTGGGCGGCTTCGAGGCCGCGGACGTCGCGGCCGACCTGCGGGCGGCGGGCCTGCCCCTCGTCTACACCATCGACGCCCCGTTGCGGTCACCCGGCGGCAATGTCGGCTCCGACCCCGATGCACTCGTGCCTGACGTGGAAGACCTCTCAGTCTTGGAGGGCGTGCGCCTCGCGCTGGCGCTGTCGGATGGATCGCTCGGCGATCTGCGCCTCGCAGCGGCGACGGCGCTGCGATCGGGCCTGAGTGAGCAAACCGTGCTTGAAGCGATCACGCGCGTCCCGGCGGAACTGCTCGGCGTGGCCGACCGTGTCGGCTCGCTCGCGCCGGGAACCGTCGCGGACCTGCTCGTGCTGAGCGCCGAGCCGTTGGCGACCACGACTCACGTGCAGCGCGTCTACGTCGGCGGGCGTCTGGCATACGACATCAATGTGCGCCCCGAGCAGCCAGGAGCCCGTCCAATGGCTGATCGCCCGCTGGTGGTGCGCGGCGGGACGATCTGGCGCGGCCCCAACGACTGGCTCAGCGACGGACAAGTGCTCATCGAAGACGGCCGCATCGTCTCCGTCGGCAAGCGCGTCCCCGTCCCCGCCGGCGCCCGGGTCATCGACGCCGGGCCCGACGCCTTCATCGCGCCGGGATTCATCGACGGCTTCGGCCATCTCGGTCTGGAAGGCGACAACGGCGCGCTGGCGCCGAATCTCTCCCTCGCCCCGCTCTACGGCGTGTCGGAGGTGATGGATCATCGCGTCGCGTCGGCGGGCGTCACGACCGTGGTGGCCGGCCCGTACCGATTTCACGGCCGCGGGTCGCGCCTCACAGCGGTAAAGACGTATCGCCCGCTGCCGCGTTCGGAACGCAGCGAGATCGTCAGGGATACCGCCGCCGTCGCATTCGACGTGCGCGGCAGCGACCCGAAGTCCATCGCGAACTCCCTCAAGCAGCCCCTCGACGCCGGCAAGAAGTACCTCGAAACGTGGCAGAAGTACGAGAAGGACCTTGCCGAGTGGGAGAAGAAAAAGGCCGAGGGCAAACTCGAACCCGTCGAAAAGCCCAAAACCGAAGAGGTCGCCGAGCAGAAGGTCGAGGAAGACCCCATCACCGGAACGTGGACGGTGCGCGCCAGCGGCGGACCGATCCCCGAGCCGGTGGACGGCAAGGTCGCGCTCAACCTGCGCGGCACGCAGATCGAAGGGCGCCTCATCGAGCCGGTCGAAGCCACGGAGACGAATCACAAGATCACCGGCACGCTCAGCGGAAAGAAGGTCTCGGGGACGGTGGAGATCGACGCCCCTGTTGAACTGCCCGCACCTCCCTTCTGGGAAGGCGAGATCGTCGAGCCGGATCACATCAAGGGAACCGCGGGGCTGCGCGGCATCATCCAGGTGGATATCGAATTGCGCCGCGTGGACAAGGAGAGCAAGCAGTTCAGCGTCGCCCGCACGCGGCGCAAGACCACGGGCGAAGACGGCCGGCCGCTGCCGCCTCCCATCGACGAGAACCTCGAACCGATCCGGGCGCTCCTGACCAATCGCATCCCCGCGCTCGTGTCGGTGAGCACGTCGCGGGAGATTGAAGAAGTGCTGGCCGTGCTCGCTGACCAGTACAAGATCGAGCACATCGTTCTGCTCGGGGCCGAGGAGGCCCGGCTGGCGGCGGAGAAGATCAGGGAGAAGAAGGCCGGCGTCGTGCTCCCGCCGAGCGTCCTGCGTGCCGAGAAGCGCCAGCCCTATCTCCAGGGCGATGATCTGGTTCGCCGCGGCATTCCCGTCGCCTTCCAGAGCGATGCCGAAGATGGCGCCCGCACGCTGCCCAGCGTGGGCCTGTACGCCGTCAATCGCGGCATGTCCGCCGAGGATGTGCTTGAGGCCATGACGATCGCGGCCGCGAAGATGTACCGCATCGACGACCGCGTCGGCTCCATCGAGCCGGGCAAGGACGGCGACCTCGTCATCTTCACCGGCCACCCCTTCGACGCCGCCTCGCGCATCGAGCGCGTCATCATCAACGGCGAGGAGGTGCGGTGATGCGATTCGTCCCAAGGCAATGGCCGCAAAGAGGCACAGAATGCACAAGAGGGATTCAGATGATGAGCATGCAGTTTTCCCGAATTGCTGATCGCAGGGTCAATTCTCCGTTTTTGCGCCTTTTGAGCCTCTTTGCGGCCATTGTCTGCGCGCCCGCGGCCATGTCGCAGGAGGTCAGCGCCTACCGCGTCGGCAAGATCATCACGATGAACGAGAAGGACGAGGTCATCAACAATGCCGTCCTGCTCGTGCGGGACGGGAAGATCGCGGCGCTGGGCAAGGCGTCGCAGGTGGAGATTCCCGAAGGCGCGGCGGTTATCGAGATGCCAACGTGCTGGCTCGTGCCCGGCTTCGTCGAACTGCACAACCACTCCGCCGGCGCCTCGACCGACCTGCACGACTACGTCTACCTCACCAACCCCGACCTGCGCACGCTCGAATCCGTCAACCCGGGAACGGAGAACTTCAAACTCGCCCGGGCCGGCGGGGTGACCAGCGCACTGCTCATCTCCGGCAGCGGCACGAACATGAGCGGCCTGGGCACGGCCATCAAGTTCGCCGAGGGCCAGATGGATGATGTCATCCTCAAGTTCCCCGCCTCCATCAAGATCGCGCAGGCGGGCAACCCGGAGCGCTACTGGTTCCGCGTCGGCCGCTCGTTCATGAACTACAACCTGCGCCAAACGCTCCAGGCGGCGCGCGACTACCACCAGTGGTGGCTCGACTTCGAATCGGGCAAGGTGAAGGAGCAGCCGCTCTTCGACCCCATCTACGACCCCTTCCGCGGCCTCTTTCGCGGCGAGTTCATCGCCTCGATGCACACGCAGCAGTACCAGGTCGTCATGATGACGCTGATGCTCGTCAAAGGGCAGTTCGGCATCAGGACCGTCCTCGATCACAGCACCTTTGACGGCTACAAGAACGCGACGCTGGTCATCGAAGGCCAGGACGTCATCACCATCAACGGACCGCGGCAACTCTACTTTGACGGCACGCAGCGCCGCATCTTCGGCAACGCGCACCGCTGGTGGCAGGGCGGCATTCCCAAACTCGGCATCAACACCGACTCGCCCGTCATTCCCCAGGAGGAACTCTCCTACCAGGCGGCGATGGCGTGCTACTACGGCTGGAAAACCTACGAAGCGATCCGCGGGCTGACGCGCATCGGCGCCGAGGCGCTGCTCCTCGAAGACCGCATCGGCTCGCTCAGCCCCGGCATGGACGCCGACTTCGCTATCTGGTCCGGCGACCCCATCGACCCGCGTTCGACCTGCTGGATCACCGTCATCGACGGCCAGGTCGTCCGCGACGCCCGCAACGAGTTGAGGCGGTTCTGAGCGCGCCGCGAAACGAAGTCTGAGAATGGCCGCAAAGAGGCACAAAAAGCACAAAAGGAAACCGGATCAGATGAGACAGCGCCGCAGCGATCACGCCTTCTCCCTCTTGTGCCTTCTGTGCCTTTTCGCGGCCATTGCATCTGTCTTCGCGGCTCCGGCGGCGGCGCAGGATGAACGCATCGTCGTCGTCAAGGCGGGGCGCATCATCACCGTCACCGGCGAAGAGATCGAGCGCGGCGAGATCGTCATCCGCGACGGCAAGATCGAACTCGTCGGCCGCCGCCTCGAATACCCCGCCGGGGCGACGATCATCGAAGCCCGCGACCAGACGGTGATTCCGGGCCTGCTCAACGCCTTCAGCCGCCACGGCCTGCCGAACTACAACCGCAGCGGCGTCGGAGGAGACAACAAGGCGGCCGATGATGTCATTCTCGGCGAGATCGATTTCGAGCCGCTTGTGAGCAACGGCTTCACTGCGGTGGTGCTCTGCCCGCCCGGCGGGGGCATTCCGGGTCTGTCGAGCGTTTACCGCACCGCGGGGACGGAAGATCAGCGCCTCCTCGACGCCGAGAACTACCTCCTCGTGTGGATGGCCAATCCGGCGAGCGATAAGGGGGTGTGGCGCGGCGCGCTGACCAAGGCCAAGGCCGAGATTGACAAGGTCGAAAAGGCCCGCAAGGAGTGGGAGGAGAAGCAGAAGAAGGAAGCCGAGGAGGCGAAGAAGAAGGCCGAGGCGGAAAAGGCCCAGCCACCCGCGCAGCCGCCGGCCCAGCCGCCCAAGGAGGGCGAGAAGCCCCCGGAAGCCAAGCCTGAGCCTCCCAAGTTCGAGCCGCCCAAGATCGACCCCGCCCACCAGCCCATCGTCGATCTCATTCAGAAGAAGGAAGGTTCGCGGGCGCTCATCATCCTCGCCAGCGCCTCCGACCTGCTTCACAGCGAAGACGTGCTCAAGGACTGGAAGGACGTCGCGCACAACTACTACCTGCGCATCGGCATCTCTTCAGACTTCCACCACGTTGCTGGACAACTCGGCGAGAAGAAGGCATTCATTCTGACGCACCCGCTCATCGGGCGCTTCCCGGCGACGGCGTCGCGCAGCAACCCTGTCGCCGCCTTCGTCGAGGCAGGATGCACCGTGGCGCTCACGCCCGGCTCGGACAGCGAGTTCGAACTTGAGCAGTACCGCACGCGCCTGGCCGACCTCGCGCGCGCCGGCCTGCGCCGCGAGGACGCCATCAAGGCGATCACCCTGCATCCGTGGAAGTTCATCGGGATGGACAAGGAGTTCGGCTCGATCGAGAAGGGGCGCCATGCCGACCTCGTCTTCCTCGACGGCGACATTCTCGATCCCGCCGCGCAGGTCAAGCGCGTGATGATCCTCGGCGAGACGGTGTGGGAAGCGCCGGAGAGTCAGGCGGCGCGATGAGATCGAGCCACGAACACGTGCCGCAAAGAGGCACAGAAGGCACAAAGGGATCAAGTCAGATGCGAGTGAACGTCAGAGGATCGTCGAGTATGCCGCGCCGATGCTTCCATGCGCTCTTGTGCTTCTTGAGCATTTTCGCGGCCATCGCATTCTCCGCGCCGGCATTGGCGCAGGAGCGTCGGCCGCGCCGCCCGCAGCCCGAGCAGGCGCCGGCGCCCGAGACGACTCCCGCTCCGCCGGCGGAGGAGAAGGAGGTGGAGAAGGACCGCTGGTTCGCCGTGCTCAACGGCAAGGTGCACACCGTCTCCGGCCCCGTGCTCGACGGCGTCACCATCCTCTGCCGCAACGGGCGCATCGCGGAGATCGGTCCGAACGTCGCGTTACCGGAAGGGTGCGAGCAGCTTGACGCGGCCGGCCACTTCGTTTACCCCGGCCTCATCGCCGTGCGCAGCCAGGGCATTCACGGCGGGGGCAGTCCGGAAGACGGCACCGACGTCTACTCCCTCAACATGTCCCTCGCCCTCGGCGCCGGCATCACCACCGCCGTGGCCGGCGAAACGGCGGCGAAACTCACCTACGGCACGCTCGAAGACATGATCGTCAGGCGCAGCCTCTTCGAGTCGATTTCCTACAACTCGCGCGATCCCGCCGGCAAGCGCCGCCTGCGCGAGGGGCTTGACCGCGTGCGACAGCACCTGCGCGACGTGGCCGCCCACGAAGAGGAGAAGCGGCGCAACCCTGAGGCCAAGGCCCCCGACGACAAGTGGATCCGCGGCCAGTACGCCGCTTACCTGCGCCTCCTCAAGGGCGAGGCCGTCGCGATCGCCGACGCGAACAACGCCTGGGAACTGCTCCAACTCGCCGAACTGGCGGAAACCTACGGCATCCGCATCGTCGTGCGCGGCGCCTACGAGGCGTGGACGGTCGCGCCGCGCCTCTCACGCGCCGGCATGGCGGCGATCATCACTCCCCGCCAGCGCGTCGATGAGAATCCGCAACTGAATCGGCCGACGGGATCGACGATCGAGAATGCGCGGATCCTGCACGAAGCGGGCATGCGTCTGGCCGTTACGCCGGCGGGCAGCCTCTTCGGACCCGGGTACGGCATCAGTCTCGGCGGCCTGGCGGGGCGCGACCTGCTCCACCTCGCGCTCGAAGCTGCCTTCGCGGTGCGCGGCGGCCTGAGCAATGCCGATGCAATCAGGACGGTCACCATCGACGCGGCGCGCATCCTCGGCATCGACAGCCGCGTCGGGTCGATCGAGGTCGGCAAGGACGCCGACTTCGTCATCACCGACGGCGACCTGCTTCACTACATGACGCTGGTGCGCTGGACGGTGGTGAACGGGCGCGTTGCGTACGACAAGGAGAAGGAAGGCATCTACAGCCACATCCGCCCTGGGGGCGACGCGGACGCACCGCCTCCGGATGATTACTGGCCGCGCCGTCTCGGGGTCGAGTGGCGCCGCAGCCGCGCGAGTTCGGACCAGCCGTGACATGGCGCATGAGCCATCGCCGGTTGTGGCGTGCAGCGCGCGTGGCGGCGTGCAGTGCCGTGGTTTGCTTCTCAGGTTTGGAAGTGGCGCGGGCGCAGGAACCGGCGGTGAACGCGCCGTCGTGGCCCGACGCGCCCGAGTCGCTGCGAACCTCGCTCGAACGCATCACCCCCGCCTCCTTGGAAGGCGATCTCTGGTTCATCGCCCACGACCTGCTCGGCGGTCGCGACACGCCTTCGCCCGGGCTTGATTTCGCCGCGCACTACATCGCGGCCCAGTTTCGCGGCGCGGGACTCGAACCCGTCGGAGACGATGGCTACTTCCAGACGGCGGTCTGGCAGCGACAGGTGCGCGGCGCGGCCGAGTTCTCCGGCCGGATCAGCGCCAGCGGCCGGTCGATCGCGCTGGAGTACGCTCGGGTTTCCATCCCCGTCAGCGACGAACTGAATCTGGCCGGAGCGCGGCTGGTGCGAATCGCCTCCGCCGACGCCGCCGAGATCGACGCGATGGACGCGGCTTCGCTCACCGGCGCCGTTGTCCTCACCGACCTCGTCAACGTCCGTACGGTCTCGCGCGAAGGGCAGCGCGAGGCGTTCGCCGCCATGCAGGCGCTGTTGCCGAAACTGGAAAGGGCGGGAGTCGCGGCGGTCGTCGCGATCGATCGCACCAGCCCCGAAGGAAGCGGCTTCGGCAGCGGCGACCTGATCGATCCGGAGTCCGAACGCCCGCGCCGGCGGGGCCTGCCGTTCAACCTGCCGATTCTCTGGTCGCACTCGCCCCAGGTTGCAGCCCTCTTCGACTCCCTCGGGAACGGGCCGGCCGATGGCGCCGTCGATCTGGCGCTCGGCCCCGCGCGGGCTGAACCGGTCAGACTCCGCAACGTCGTCGGAGTCCTTCGCGGCAGCGATCCCGTGCTCGCGGAGGAGTACGTGCTCGTGACCGCGCATTACGATCACATCGGCGTGAGTTCACCCGTGGATGGCGACGGCATCTTCAACGGCGCCAACGACGACGGCAGCGGAACCGTTACGCTCATCGCCCTCGCCCGCGCCCTCGCGTCTCTCCCGCAAGAGGACCGGCCGCGCCGCAGCATCCTCTTCATGTCGGTCTTCGGCGAGGAGCGCGGCCTGCTCGGCTCGCAGCACTACGTCCGGCATCCCATCGTCCCCCTCGCGCAGACGATCGGCAATCTCAACCTCGAACAGATCGGCCGCACCGACAGCACCGACGGGCCGCAGGTCAACCGCGCCTCCCTTACAGGCTTCGCCTTTTCGACGCTGACGGAGTGCTTCGTCGAGGCGGGGCGGGTGCTGGGAGTCGAGGTCTATGACCATCCCGCCAACAGTGAGCCTTTCTTTTCGCGCAGCGACAACGTCGCCTTCGCCGCCGTCGGCATTCCCGCCCATACGCTTTGCGTCGCCTATGTGTATCCCGACTACCACGGCCGGGGAGATCACTGGGACAAGGTGGATTACGGCAACATGTCGCGCATCGGGCGGATGGCGGCGCTGGGAATCTGGCTGCTTGCGAACCGCCCCGAGCCGCCCGCGTGGAATGAGGATCACCCTCGAATCGGCCGCTTCGTTGAGGCGTGGCGGCGGCTTCGGGGAGTGCCGCAACCTTGACCCGCCGCTGGCGGCGTCACGGACTGCTCCGCCGGACTATCATGGAGAGTTCCGGCCGGGTGTGCCTGCGCGGGGGTCGCATCGGGCCGGAACCGGCTCGACACCAAGTAAAGAGAGTGTGCGCCCATGCCGAAACTTCGCAGGATCGCCAAGTTGGCCCGTCGCGCCCTGCACAAGGGCGAGTTGTCGCGCATGTGGACGAATCGCCGCGCCCGCCGCATCGACCCGGAACAGGCGCTGGCGGAGATCGAGAAGCATGGGATCGACTCCGAGTCGTTTCTCTTCATCACCCTCGACTCGTGCCGGTACGACACTTTTGAGCGGGCGGAGTGCCCGAATCTCAAGTCGATCGGGCCGCTCATCAGGGCCGACGCCCCCGCGACCTTCACCCTCCCCTCGCACGCCGCGATGTTCGTCGGCATCACGCCGCGCGTGGCGCAATCGACCGAGCCGCTGCTCAACCCGACGGTGGGGCGCATCTTCCGCCTGCAGAACCGCATCGCGCCGGGCAAGCCGGACGACTACATCCAGCTGGAGGGCAAGAACATCATCGAGGGGTTCAACCGTCTCGGCTACATGACGATCGGAGCGGCGGCGATGCGATGGTTCGATCCGCAGGTGCCCACCTGCTTCATGCTCACCTCCGAGTTCAAGCGCTTCCGCTACACCGGCACGGACATCGAGGCGCAGGTGCGCTTCCTCATGCAGACGATCGGCGCCTTTCTCGATCAGAAGCTGTTCGTCTTTCTCAACGTGGGTGAGACGCACACGCCGTACCGCTACCGCAACGCCCCCTGGCCGAACAACAACCCCTGCGTGGCCAACCGCCTCGATCACAACAACAACGCCAAGGAATGCGCCGAGCGGCAGCAGTGGTGCCTCGAGTTCGTCGATCAGCAGCTCGGGCCGCTCATCAAGGCGTTTCAGAGGAGCGGGGCGTCGATCCTCGCCTGCGCCGACCACGGCGACTGCCACGGCGAGGACGGACTGTGGGGCCACTGCCTCTACCACGACGCGGTCATGACGGTTCCGATGGTCATGAAACTGGCCCCGCGCGCCAAGACACCCGCTGCCGCCGTCGCCGCCCGACGCAATGGACACGAGGGCGACTGACCGGGCAGTCGCCTCACGGCTCGCGCTGCTCGTGCTCGGCGATCCGCCGCGCCGTCTCCACGGCGAGATCGTTGGGAATCGGCATCGTCAGGTGATACTGCACGATCTTCCACTGCCCCGAAGCGCGGCGCAGCGTGCCCGTTCCCCGGCACCGGCCGTACTTCGCGTTCGTCAGCGCCTCGTCGAACCACGCCCATTGCCCGTCTTCCGAGACACTGATGTGGCGAAGCCCCGGCTCGTACGTCCACGCCGTGTCGCGCTGGAAGTACGGCATCGCGAACGCCTTGAACTCCTCGAGCGTCCAGCGCTCGCTCGCATCCGTGCCCAGAAAAAGCCCCTGCGGATGAAAGTGGGCGAAGTAGCGGTCCTCATCCGCTTTCGCGGCGGCGTCGTGGAAGTCGTCGAGCACGGCGCCGGCGGAGGCGGTGAGATCGGCGGGCGCGGCGGCGTCATCGCGCGGGCCGTAGTGCAGGTGCATCAGCGCTGCGCTGCCTTCGGCGGGAATCGTCACGATGAAGAGGTCGTCGTAGTCGCTCTCGGCGAGGTCCGGCGCCTCGACCGCGCCGAGGGCGCGGAGGATCGCCGGCACCGTGTTGGAGTGTCCGGCGACGAGCACGCTCTGGCCGCGATGGGATTCGAGAATGGTCTTCGCCAGACCGGCGGCGTCGCGCGCCGGCGCCGTTGTTACCGCCAGGCCGCGGCTCTCGGCGAGCGGTTCGACCGTCTGCCGTGTGCGGCGGAACTCCGTCGCGAAGACGGCCCGCAATGGTGCATCGGCGAGCGCCCGCCCCAGCGCCTCGCGCCGCAGGAGGCCGAGCGGCGAGAGACCCGGATCGCGCGGATCGGCATCATCCACCGCCTTCTCCGCGTGGCGCACGACGTAGACGACCGTCGGGGCCGCCTGCACCCGGTTCGACAGCATCGCGCCCGCCCGCGCCGGCGTTCGAAGCGGTGCGACGGTCGTGATCAGCATCCCGATGAGCAGAGCCGCAATGCGCATGACGGATCTCCTTCGCCCTGAAACCACCGCCCAGCATAGCGCCGCGGAACGCGCGACCGCCGCGATCAGGCCGAAGCGCCCGCAAGGAGGTGAAGAGCAGCGCGACGAAGAGGACGCGCGGCTCGCTCCGCCCTCACCGGCGGGGCGCGCCGGGAGACGAGTGCTGCGTCGCTCCCCGATCTCGCCGCGCCCCATGCAACAGGCCCGGTTCGTGACCGGGCCTGTTGCGGAAAGCCGTCGTGTGGGCGAGGGTCAGTTGATCTGCCCGGCGATGATGTTGGAGGCGTTGCGGTTCTCGGCGGCCTGGATCCACACGGGAATGGGCGGGGCGTTGGGGGGCACGTTCATCGTGAGCACCGCCGTGCCCGTCGCGTCGGCCGTGCGCGAGCCGATGAGCGTCGGGGACCGCAGGCCAACGGTGACGTCGAGGAAGGGGACAAAGAGATCGCTCAGCCCCTGCACGCTGTAGGCGAAGTAGACGGTGCCGTTGGCCGTTGCGTTGCTCACAGTCAGCGTCGAGGGTTGGCCGCGGATGATCTGGTTGACGCTGAGCACCAGGCCGCGCTTCGCGTTGATCTCGCCGACCCAGGTGCGCCAGGACTGGCCGGTGGTGTTGTACTCGTTGTGGCTCCAGAAGACGCCGGGGCGGTCGGGATCTTCATCGATGCCGCTGTAGTCTCCCCAGCGGCTGCCGGTGTGGGGTCCGTTGCTCTCTTTGAGGCGGACGGGCGCGCGGACCGTTCCGGTCGGATCGCCGATTTTGCGGATGTGCCGTGCGATGTAGGGGTAGTCGTTGGAGGAGGAGCGGCTGGCGGTGATGACGACGTCGCCCTCGTCGCTCACGCCGATGTCGGGGAACCAGTTGTGCTCGCCGGCGCCGTTGTTGATCGTGCCCATCTGGGTGAGCGAGGGGTTCTGCCCGCTCTGCGGCCAGCCGTTCATGGCGATTTCGTACCAGCGGACGCGGGCGGTGCTGTTCTCGCCGATGGAGTGAGAGAGCCAGAGCGTGCCGTTGCGATAGACGCCGTTCTTGATGCGCCGATCGATCGTGGAGAGCCGGTTGGAGGAGCCGCGCTGCGCCGCGTCCGGCGGATCTTCCATGTAGGGGACGGTGATGTCGCGCGAGACGATCGTCGGCGTGCCGGTCGAGTTCCGCACCGCGTACAGCCTGATCGTCGTGCGGCTGATCCACGACGTCGCGAAGTACTGAGCGGGCGCGCCGGCATCGAAGGTCTGCACGCTGCCCAGCGAGAGCAGGCTGCCGCTCGTGTTGATGTGCTTGAGTGTGACGGGGCTGCCGACGAGCATCGGCGCCTTCTCGAAGATGTGGATGACGTTGCCCTG
Organism: Phycisphaerae bacterium; assembly: GCA_039794345.1. Taxonomy (GTDB): domain Bacteria; phylum Planctomycetota; class Phycisphaerae; order Phycisphaerales; family UBA5793; genus UBA5793. Next base: position 43,386 of record JBDIVQ010000010.1, read on the forward strand.
CCCGCCGAAGTAGTCGGCGGTGATGTGATAGGCGTCGGTGCCGATCCCGAGGTTCTCGAAGTCGATGTCGCTGCCGATGTGGTTGGTGTTGAAGCCGTACTTGTGCCATCCGTCGAGCGGATTCTCCGTGCGCGAGACGGCGATGACGAGGCGCGAGATGCTGCCGTTGCGCTCCGCCGAGGCGATGACGAAGCGGCGCGCCAGCGGATCCCACGCGGCCACGGGGTCGAAGACGAAGTTGTTCGATCCCTGCCCGCGGAAGAAGTCTTCGAGGTACTCGTGGAAGACCTCCTGCCCGTCGTGAGTGAAGACCGCGACGCGCATGTTGACGACGATGACGACGTGGCTGGGGCCGGCCGCGATGTCCGGATCGGGCGGCTGCCACTCCGTCTGCATGTAGCCGAGGAAGCCGTAGTCCGGCCCTTCCGCCTGCACGAACGCGTCGCGCGCCAGGGGCTTCCAGTCCGGATCGCGGATGGGAGCGGCGTTGGCGTCGTCAATGTCCGCGCCGGCGGCCAGGGGCTCGACGACGGCCGGGGCAGGCGGGTTGAGGTCGGGCGGCGAATAGACGGTCAATCCCGCGGCGATGCGGTCGCCTTCGATCTGGCCGTTCCACGCTGCGGCGAACTGCCCGTCGCCAGTCCAGACCAGCCGCGTCGCACCGCTGGCCGCGGCGAGCGCCTGCTCGCCTTCATCGAAGGCGTTGATCCGGACGGGCGAACCGACGGGCCGGGCCTGATCGTCATAGACCTGGGCCAGGATGGAGGCGGAGTTGATGATCTCGAGTCGGTCGTCCACGATCTCGGCCGTCTTCTCGCCGTACACGTTCCAGGCGACGGCGAACCGTCCGTCGGGATGCGCAGCCACGGCGGCGCCGCTGAGCCAGTCCGATCCCTGGCGCCGGGCGACGACGAAGGGCTCTCCCAGCAGCGCGCCGTGAGGGTCCAGGCGAACGGCGAGGACGTCGTAGCCGTCGTCCTCCCGCGCCTGCATCCACGCGAGCGTGCCGCGGCCGGCGGCATCGACGGCGAAGGCGGGCTCGATGCCATCGCGCCCGGCGGAGGCCGAGATGGCGACGGCCTCGCCGAGCGAAGCGTCGGAGGGGTCGAGCAGGCGCGCCTCCACGCGCGAGGCGCGCGTCGCGAGGTCGAGGCGGGTGCAGGTGATGAGGAACCGCCCGTCGGGCAGCGCGGCGTGGGTGATATTGCGCGCGCCCAGCCCGGAGGCGTCGAGAATGGCGATCTCATCGCCGAGGGGCTCGCCGGCGGCGGAAAAGAGCCGCCCGCGCGCCGCGATGCGGTCGCCCTCAGCCGCGGATGACCACGTTACCAGTGCCGTGCCGTCCGGGCCGAGGCTGATCGCCGGCGCGAACTGGTCCCCGGTCGTGGTGAGGTTGACGAGAGAATCGCCCGCGAGAGGAACGAGGCGATCGCCTTCCTCGCCGAAGCGCCGCAGGACGATTCCGAAGCCGTCGCCATCCTGGCCGAAGGACTCCCAGACGACCCAGGCGCGGCCCTGCGCGTCGAAGGCGGCGGCAGGGGCGTGCTGGATTGATTTGGTGAACTCGTTGATGTGGATCTCGGTGCCGAGGCGCCGGCCGAGCTGATCGAAGCGCTGCGCAAAGACGCCGTAGGTGCCCTGCTCCTGACGCCGGCTGTCCCAGACGGCCAGGAAGCGCCCCTGTGGATCGACGGCCAGGGCGGCGCGGCCCTGGGTGTTGCGCGTGAACGTGTTCGCCCGCCCCTCGATGCGCCTCATGGATGTGAGGTCAAGCGCTGCCGAATCGGCCTGCGCGTCGGCAGCGAGGCAGGCAGCCGAGCCGGCTCCTGCAGAGGGAAAGTGAGTTCCGATCGCTGCGACCGCCGTCAGGGCGAGCAGAGGTCGGATGGGGCGGCGAAGTCGTTCGAGCCGGGTGGGGCGATGCATCGGGCAAGTGTCCTCTCTCGGGTGGACCGGGATCGAGCAATGCGACACGGCGACACGCGTCTTTCGGAGCGCGGTCGCGTCTCGTATCAACCCGCGAGATCGCTCTTTTCATGCCGTATTCGCCAATGAGTGGCTGACGAATCGTGGGGGAGACGGACCCTGCGCGGGGGATGCGCCGGTGCGTGGGACCTACCCCGGCGGATCGTTGCCGGCGATGGCCCGCCAGAGCGCCGCCTGCTCCACCTGACCCGCCGCCTCAAGGCAGCGGGCGGCGATGTCAGCCGCCCTCCGGGTTATCGGATCGGTTCGCCCCCGGAGGTTGAGCAGGCGCTCGGCCGCGGGGACCGCCGCCGCCGCCGCCGCATCCGTCTCCTTCGCGTCGTACAGCGCTTCGGCGATGGCGAGGTCCAGCAGGTCGCGGAGTTCTCCGTTGGCGGGCAGTTCGGCTGCGAGTCGCCGGCGCCACTGCTGAAGTTGCTCGAGGCGCTGGGCCGCCCCGGCCTCGCCCGCGGGTTCGAGCAGGAGGGATCCCACCATCGCGGCGAGGGCATCGCGCTCTCCGGCGATCCGGCCGGCGCTGACGGAGAGACTGATGAGGATCGCCGTCATCGTGGCGAGCAGCGCCAGGGCCGCGGCCGCCCCCGCGACGAAGAAGCGGTGCCGCGCCGCGAAGAGCCGCAGCACGTACCAGGCCGAGTGCGGCGTGACCGAGACCGGCCGGCGCGCGAGGAACCGCTCGAGGTCCTGCGCAAACTCCTGCGTCGTCTGGTAGCGCTGATCGCGCGACCGGTGCAACGCCTTGCGGACGATGCGCTCGAGGTCGCGCGGGATCGGTTCCTCGGCGGCCTCCTCGAAGGGAATGGGATCGTGGGCGAGGATGTAGTCCACCGCCTCGCGCGGCGGCATTTCTTCGGTCCCGTGCGGCGTGCAGCCGGTAATCAGTTCATAGCAGACGGCGCCGAGCGCGTAGATGTCGCTGCGCGTGTCGATCTCGTGCGGGTCGCCGCCGATCTGTTCCGGGCTCATGTAGGGCACGGTGCCGACGATGACGCGCGGCTTCTCCGGATCGTCGGAGTCCGAGGGTCCGGGATCGGTCGCCCGGGCGATGCCGAAGTCGAGGATCTTCGGATGGCCGGCGTAATCGACGAGGATGTTGCCGGGCTTGAGGTCGAGGTGAATGACCCCCTTTCGGTGCGCGTAGCCGACGGCGTCGCAGAGACGGATGACCAGCCGCAGACGCGCTTCGAGGCTGAGGTTCTGCCGGGCGGCGAAGTCGGTGATCGGCATGCCGTTGACCAGTTCCATGGCGAAGTAGGGCAGCGCGATCGGACGCGGCGAAGATGCAAGCGGATCAGGCGCATGTTTCAGGCCCGCTGGCGTCTTCGCCTCCGCCTCGGGTGGTTCGTGATGGACGCCGGCGTCGTAGATCTGCGCCATCTGCGGGTGGCGCAGCCGGCCGAGCAATTCGACCTCGCGCTCGAAGCGGCGCATGGCCTGGGGGGAAGCCAGGAGTCCGCGAATGACCTTGAGGGCGACGCGGCGCTGCGGGCGGCGCTGCACGGCCTCGTAGACGGTGCCCATGCCTCCTTCGCCGATCAGGCCGGTAATGCGGTACGGCCCGATGCGTTCGGGGAGGGGGCGCTGAAACGCGCTGGACGCGGAGAGCGCGATGTCTTCATGCTGCGTCGCCGCCGAGTCCAGCGCGAGGAGCGACTCGACGCGTCGGCGCAGCGCCTCGTCGCCGCCGCACTCCCGTTCGAGGAGCGCGCGGCACTGATCCGGCGGAAGTTCGCACGCGGCGAGGAAGAGTTCCTTGGCTCGGTCGTAACCGGCCTCCTGCGTCACGGAACGGGCTCCTTGTCGCCCTCTTCGCCCCCGGACGGCTCGCTCGCGGCGCCTCCGGGCGCCAACTGCTCGATGAGCCAGGCGCGCACCCAGCGCCACTCGTTCTTGATCGTCCCCTCGGAGAGGTTCAGCGCTTCGGCCGTCTCGGCGATGCTCAGTCCGGCGAGGAAGCGAAGTTCCACGATGCGCGCCGCACGCGCATCGCGCTTCGAGAGGGTATCGAGGAGGTCGAGCAGGGTCGTCGTGTCCAGTTCGCGGTCCGACCCGCCGGGCGTGATCGCCTCGTTGAGCGTAACGCGATGCCACTGCCCGCCGCGCTTGTCCGCGCCGCGCTGCCGCGCGTGGTCGGCAAGGACCCATCGCATCGCCTGCGCCGCCATGGCGAAGAAGTGCGTGCGGCTGCGCACGTCGATCGAGTGCCCCTCGGCGAGTCGGAGGTAGGCCTCGTGGACGAGTGCGGTGGGCTGAAGGGTTTCGCCGGGCCGGCGGCGCGACATGTAACTCGCCGCCAGGGCCCGCAACTCGCCGTAGATCGCCGGCAGGAGGCGCGCTGCCGCCTCCGCGGCGTCATCCACCGGCGCCTCGACTTTCACCGGCTGCCTGCTGCCCGCGGCGCGCTTGTCGGCCATCGTGGAACCTCCCGCACGTCAAGCATAGCGGCGTTTTCCACGTTGTGGAGCGAATTCCCCGCATCCGCGCGCAGATCGAGCCGGCACAGGTCCGGATACTCCAAGCCCGCGGTCGCTGACCGGGCGCCCGTCGCTTTGCGAGTTCTGTCCGGACGGGGAGGCGCACAACTCCCCGGATTCAGAACCAAATCTCTTGAAAGGAGATGACACGATGACACGTCTCAAAGCCCTCACTCCGCGCCGGGATTCGCTGCATCCGGCCCTGGCGGCGCTCCTCGGAGCGTCGCTGCTCTTTGCCGCTTCGGCAGCGACGCTCGCGGCCGATCGCACCGTTCGCTTTCAGAACAAGGAAGGCGTCGATGTGGACGATCTGCACATTGAAACCAAGCAGGGCGTGAAGATCGTCGAGAAGACTCCCTTCACCGGAGACCGGGGCGTCGAGGGCGGCAACAACCACAATCTCTGGGGCGGCACCGTCGCCAAGGAGCCGCCGGGCGGACCGCCCAACGAGGCCGTCGTCAAGTTCGAATCCACCTCCAATGAGATCACCATCAAGCAGTGGTGGTGGACCCTCGGCGGAAACGCCCGCGAGAACGGCCGGCGCGTCGGCACCGTCAAGAAGGACGACGGCGGCGTGATCCTCTCCTGCGCCGGCAGCCCCGCCGCCGGCGACGGACAGATCCTCGTCAGCATCGACCACCAGGCCCGCATCTTCCAGACGTCGCGCGGCGCACCGCCCGATGTCACCATCTCAATGTTCCACGAGTTCTGCGAGTCGTTCTTCGATCTCCGCCACAACATGAGCCTGATCCACGAGACCCGGCTCGATCCGTGGACCCTCCAGGCCCTCGGGAACGTCCTCGGCAATCCCGAGACGCAGTTGTACGTCCAGATGATCCGCCCGGACAGCCTCCAGCAGATGGCGCTCCTCCCGCCCGACACCGGCATTGAACTGGCGATCGACGGCGCCTGCCCCGGCCGCGTCTCCGCCATCGTGACCGGCGCCCGCCCCGGCGCCCCCGTCATGCTCGCGTACGCCTTCAGCGATGCGCAGGGGACGGCGGTTCCGAACTGCCCCGGCGTCTTCTTCAGCCTGCGCAGTGCCGTGCTCGTCGGACAGTTGCCCGCAAACAACAACGGCATGGTCGTCTTCAGCGGCAATGTCCCGCTCGCCGGCTGCGGACGCCTTCACCTCCAGGCGGCCGAGATCGGCCGATGCATCCTCAGCAACACCGCTCGACTCTGATTGCTCCATCGATCGCGTCAGGACGCCGGTGCACAGGGGGTGAAGCGAAGGCGCAAGCGGCCTCGGACGCCATGAGCCGCAGACGCCTGCCGAACTCCCGGAACCGCCCGCCTCCTCACGAGTGATCACAACGACATCATCCGGCAAGACAGGCCCCGTTCCACGTCAGTGGCGGGGCCTGTCGATTGCGCTGCTCGGCCTGCGCCTCAGCGGAAGCGGCGTCTCATCTCCGCGAGCCGCTCAAGGCCGGCCTGGAGGTTGGCGCGCGGCGGGCCGAAGGAGAATCGCACGAATCCGGAGAGCGGCGAGCGGCCCGTTCGACGGCGATGCGGGTTGACGTCGAAGTACTCTCCGGGCACGGTCAGTACGCGGTGCTTGAAGGCCTCGCGCATGAAGCTAACGCCGTCGCTGAGCGGCGGCGGGAGTTTCTCCACGCTGCCCCACGCGTAAAACGTCCCTTCCGGATTGCCGGGGAACTCGACGCCCAGCGCGGTGAGGCTCTCGATCGTGAGGCGCTGCTTGATCGCGAACTCGCGCTGCACCGCCTGCGTCTCCTGGTCCGCCCGCGCCGGCTGGAGCACTTCGATCGCGGCCCGCTGAATCGGCCGGCAAGGCCCGCCGTCGAGGAAACTCCCCGCCGCGGTGAAGGAGCGGATTACATCGCGCGGCGCGACCACCCAGCCGATGCGCCAGCCCGGGTAGCGGAAGCACTTCGTCAGGCCGTCGAAGATCACGACGGGGTCTTCGTTGACGTCTTCGATGTAGCGGGCGCTGCTCACGGGCGCCCTCAACTTCTCTCCTTCGCTGGCGGGTCGCGACGATCCTCCTGCCCCGCTTGCGTCTTTACCTCCATACACATAGTGCGAGTAGAACTCATCCATGAGGAGGGTGCACTGGCGCCGCCGCGCCATCTCGACCCACGCGCGCAGGTCGTCGCCCTCGATCACGACGCCCGTCGGGTTGCAGGGGTTGCTGATGAGCAGCGCGCCGAGGTTGTCGCGCTGCACGCGCTGGTCGAGTTGATCGGCGTCAATGCGGAAGGCGGTTTCGGCGGTGAGTTCGATCCATTCCGGATCGAGGTGGTCGAAGGTGGTGAGGAGGTCTTCGTAGGCGGTGTAGTCGGGGGTGAAGTAGCCAATGCGAACATCCGCCATCGTGGCGCCGCAGCGCGAGAGCGCCAGCCGCCCGCCGGCGGAAACGGCGACATTCTCCATCGCGTACTGCGACGACTTGCCGACTCGATAGAGCCGGTTGTAGTGGTCGGCGACGGCCTGGCGCAACTCGGGCAGACCCTCGACCGGCCCGTAGCCGTGATCCGCCAGGTCGATCTTCAACATGTCGTATCGCGGGGGAGCGCCTTCGAGCACGCCGATTTCGGGCTGACCCTGACCGAGATTCGACCACGACGGGTCGCCCATGCGATAGCCGATCTTCATCGCCTCTTCATTGACGCGAATGACGCCCATGAAGGGGAGTTGTCGAAACGCGCTGTTGGGTTCCGCTATGCCGGGCATGACAACCTCTCTCCTGCGTTTGGACCGATCGACGGGTCCGCCTGCCGCCAGGCGGCGTGGATCGGCCCCCATAGTAGTCGCGCGAGAGCGTCTTTCCGATCAGTTCCGCAGGTGAGTTTCGAACAACTTCAGGATTCGCCTGTACTCGTCGAGCCAGGAGGCCGGCTCGCGGAAGCCGTGCGGTTCGACCGGGTAGAGCGCCATTTCCCAGTTCTCCTTCCTGAGTTCGATGAGGCGCTGGGCGAGGCGGATCGTGTCGAGCACCAGCACGTTGTCATCGAGCATGCCGTGACACATGAGCAGAGGCTTGCGCAGCCCCTCGGCGAACTCAATCGGACTGGAGCGCTCGTAGGCCTCCGGCGCGATCCCCGGCGTGTCGAGGATGTTGGCGGTGTAGCCGTGGTGATAGTGCGCCCAGTCGGTGACAGGCCGCAGCGCCGCGCCGCAGGCGAAGAGATCAGGTTCGCGGAACAGGGCCATGAGGGTGAGGAACCCGCCGTAGGAGCCGCCGTAGGTTCCCACGCGCTGCGGATCGACGCGGTGGTGCTCGACGAGCCAGTTCACGCCGTCGCGCAGATCGACGAGTTCCGGCGTGCCCATCTGTCCGTAGATCGCGGTGCGCCAGTCGCGCCCGTAGCCGGCGCTGGCGCGGTAGTCCATATCGAGCACGACATAGCCGCGGCGAGCCAGCAGCGTGTGGAACATGAACTCGCGGAAGTAACTCGACCAGCCGTAATGCGCGTTCTGAAGGTACCCCGCCCCGTGAATGAAGACGACCGCGGGGCGCAGACCCTCGCTCTCCTCCGGCGGCAGATAGAGCCGGGAGTAGACCGGCTGATCCGAATCGCTCGAGGGAATCTCGACGATCTGCGGTTCGATCCACGGCAGCGACGTGAATGCCTCGCTCACGGTGCGCGTGATCGGCCAGGGCATGCTCGGCGGATCGATCGACTGGAGGAGCAGTTCCGGCGGCCGCGTTCGCGTCGAGCGCGAGATGAGCAGGCGCTTCTCGTCAGGGGAGAGGGTCCAGTCGATGTTCGACTCCAGGCGCGTCAGTTGCATCACCTCCGCGGTGACGGGGTCGATCATCCACGCCTCGTAAATACCCGGGTGCATCGCGTTGGCGGTGTAGTAGAGTTTCGTGCGGTCACGGCTCGGCCGCACGCCGCTCACTTCGTAGGCGCCCCAGGTGATCTGCCGGGCCTGAGCGTCGTCGAGCGACTTCGTATGGAGGTGCGAGTAGCCGTCTTCTTCGCTGAGGAAGTAGAAGGACCGCCCGTCCGCGAGCCAGCCCATGTCTCCGAAGCGCCCGTTGATCCACGCCGGGTCGTGCAGGCGGTGCTGCGGCACGAGTTTCGGCTCGGCGAGATCGACCGAGGCGATCCAGCGGTCCTTGTTGTCTTCGGAGTACACCTGCAGAACGACGGCGCTTCCATCATCGCTCCACGTGATCCGGCGGATGGAAACCGGGCGAGGCGAAGATTGCTGCTCCGGCTTCACGACCTGTTCCTCGTCCGGTTTCTGCGCCTCCGGTCGAGCCTCGCCATGCTCCGCGGCAGGTTCCCCGGCAGGTTCCCCGCCGGCGTCGTCGCCCTTGTGCTCCTGCTCCGCTTCGTCCTCGCCTTCCTCTTCCTTCGCGAATGGATCATCGCTGATCCCAGGAAGCGCGCCGAGATCGAGATTGTGCCTGGCGCGGTTTTCAAGGTCGAGCAGGATGAGGGACTCGCCGACGATTTCGCTCGTACCGACCTTGCTCCGCACACTGCGGGTGGAAACGTAGCCGTCCTCCGTGATGAACTGCGGCATCACGTCGCTTCGACCGCTGCGGGCGCCTGTCCTGGCGGTGCGCACGAGCATCCACCGGCCGTCGGGGGAGAGATCGGTTTCGCGGATCTCAATGCCGCCGCCGAGGTACCACGGTTTGAGTGTCGTCGCGTCCGCCTCGCGCTCGCGCTTGCGGCGCTCCTCCGCCTCTTCGCGCCGCTCCCTGGCGGCGCGGATCGTCTCGAGGAGGCGCTCCTGCTGGGCGGCGAGGTAGTCGTCCTTCTTCTTCTCTTCCTTCTTCTCATCCGGATCGTCCTGCGCGCGGAGGTCGGCGGGCTGAGTCTCGACGCCGGTCGCGAGATCGCGGATGATCAGATTGCCGTTACGGCGAAAGACGATGCGATCGTCGCCGTGCATGAACTCGGGGCTGGAGATGCTCTCGCTGGTGCGCGTGAGTTGGGTGATTGAGCCGTCAGCGAGGTTCTTGAGGAAGAGATTGCCGCCGCGGGTGTAGACCTTGCGTGTGAAGTCGCCGCTGTAGTCGCCGCCGCGCACGTCGATGAAGGGGCGCTCCTCGTCGCTCACGACGCGAATGACCTGGCCGCGCAGATCGACCTGGATGAGGTCACGCTCCTCGGAGCCCTCCTTCTTGCGCTCGTAATAGACGCTCTGGCCGTCGTCGGCCCAGTACTCGCTCTCGGGCGCGTTTCCCATCCAGTCGGGGTCGGACATGATGAGTTCGAGGGTGATGGGATCGGGCGCGGCCGGCCCGGGCGCGGCTGCGGGACTGGCGGGGTCCTGCGCCTTGCCTGACATGGCGCAGGAGGCGACGGCGAGGGAGAGGGCGGCGAACAACAGAAGCAATGAACGGCGCATGGACATGAATGACCTCCCGTTTGCAACCCACCGCGCACCGCACCACCCGTGCGGCGGGGATGCAGACTACCAGCCTTGGAGTGGGGCGTCAACCGCCGCTTGCGGCTTCGCGATCGGTCTTGACAGAATCCTTCGTACCGTCAATAACTCGAATCATGCTCCGTCCCCTCGTCATCGCGCACCATCTGATCTTCACGGTGTACGGCCGGTGGCTGCCCAACGACCCGCGCGGAAGTTCATCGCACGAGATTCGCAATACCCTTCTGGAAGACCTCGGCGAACTCCACGTCGGGCGCAAACTGGTTCAACCGGACGGGCAAGTCATCCGCGAGTTCTATCGACAAGCCGACAAGCGGCTGGCGCGCCCCGCGATTGACCTTGACGCTGACGATCGTTCACTCGTCGCGGAGTCCTTCGCTGAGGCGATTGAGGCGGAGCACTTTACCTGTTGGGCGTGCGCGGTCATGGACGATCACGTCCATCTCGTGATGCGCAAACATAAGTACAAGGCGGAGGAGATGATCGGGCTGTTGGAGGAGACAAGCCGCTCGCGGCTTCGCGAAGCCGACAAGCGGCGTGAAGACCACCCCGTGTGGGGCGGTCCCGGATGGATGGTGTTTCTGGATCATCCGGATGCCGTGCGCCGCACGATCGCGTATGCTGATCGCGACCCGATTCAGTGCGGTGGCCGCCGCAGCGCTGGCCCTTCGTCAAACCCTACGACGACTGGCCTCTCCACAGGGGCTACAGCCCCAACTCCCCCTATGCCCGAAGGCTCCGCGCGCTCGGAAGATACCCGTAAGGTCTCATGCCGCTCGCGGCTTCGCGCTTGACTTCAAACCCTCACAACTCCGGCGCGAAGCCTCTTCGCATCGTGTTCTCACAGATCGTGCGCGGTTCGACGAAGTGGAGGAGGTAGTCCGGCCCACCGGCCTTGGTGCCGACGCCGGACATGCCGAAACCGCCGAAGGGCTGGCGACCCACCAGTGCCGCCGTGCAACCGCGGTTGAGATAGAGGTTGCCGACGCGGAACTCGGCCCGCGCCTTTTCGATGT
>JBDIVQ010000011.1:0-48619 GCA_039794345.1 Phycisphaerae bacterium
GACGAGGTCACCGGCGCGGCCTCGACGCGGTCGAGGTGCGGCGCTGCGACGACGACACGCCGATCGGCCGCGCGGAGGGCCGGCCGCCGGGCGCGCCCGGCGCTTGACGGATGAAGGAGGATCACATGAGGCGCCTCGCGCTCACCGTCAGCCTGTCGGTTGTTTCAATTGTGTCCGGCGCCGCGATGGCGCAGGAGGCGGCGCTCACCGCGACCGAGTCAGGGGGCGAGCAGGACTTCGCGGGCAACCTCCAGTCCCCGGCCTCCGTCTGCTGGTACAACGGCGACATCGACTATCGCAACGGCTTCACCAGCGAACGCAACACCATGGTCCATGAGTCCTGGACCTACGACGACGTGAAGTGGAACGGCGCAAAGGTCACCGGCGCCTTCGGCCATTTCCTTGTCAATCCCGGCACTCCCATCGTCGGCGGCGACGTCATCGTCTATCGGGGAATGCGCGAGGGGGTGTTCGGCCAACTCGTCCGCGAGATACACGACATCCGCGACTTCCGCCTGATTCCCACCGGCAACCGGGCGTTCGGGCGCGACGAGTTCCGCTTCGAGTTGACGCTGGGGGAATCGTCGTTCAACCTCGCGCCGGGCGACTATCACATCGGCGTGCGGTGCGTGGGAGCCGGCACGGGGCAGGCGTTCGTCGCGGTGACCAGCGGCAAGAGCGCGCAAGGCCTGCCGCCGGGCAACAACGGCCGGACCTTTCTGCTCTCCTACTACTTCGGCTACCCGAGTCCGACAGACTGGCAGAACCTCGTCGGACCGGGCACGTGGGACGTTTCGTTCGGCCTCGAGTGCGGCCCGACGGGCTACACCGTAGCGGTCTCCGGTGCGTGCCCCGGAATCGTGCGCCTTGAGTGGACCGCGGCCGAGCCGGGGCGGCGACAGGCGATTATCGTGGCGCCGACGCGAGGAAGCCACACCATTCCCTCCGGCCCGTGCTTGGGCACGCGGCTGGATCTTCATCCCTTCAACGTGCGGGTCTATGACATCATCGGCACGGGAATCGGCAGCGGCGCGGTCTCCGCCCTGACGAGTGCCGGTGTGTGCCGCCACCACGTCCAGTTGATCACCTTCCCCTCCTGCGCAACGAGCGACGTGGCGCAGGTACCCTGAGTCCGTTGAAGCGCGTCGGCGTTCGAAGAAGCGCCGCACTCGGGGCGCACTCCCCGCCGGCGCAGAAGGAGAATCGCATGAGCCGAATCAACCTTGCCGCGATCCTCGCCGTCGCGATCCTCACCGGCGCTGCGAACGGGCCGCAACCCGCGCTCGCCGCCGGATCGCCTCCCGAAGGGCGCCGCAGCGCCGGCGCCCCTGAGTCGCCTGCTTCCGTCTGCTGGTACAACGGCGATCTTGACTATCGCAGCGGCTTCACAAGCGACCGTAATACCGCCGTCGCCGAGTCATGGACGTTTGATGACGTGAACTGGGAGGGTGGAACGGTGACGGCCTTCCGAGCCAACTTCATCATCAACCCCGGCACCGTCATCACGGCTGCTGACCTGATCGTCTACCAGGGGCTGGGTGAAGGGACATTCGGAACACTGATTGCCGACCGTCCGGACATCACCAACTACACCTTCACTCGCACGGGCAACAACGCATTCGGCCGCGATGAGTATCTGCTCGAGGCGGACCTCGGCGCCGGCGCCTTTCACCTCCCTCCCGGCGATTATCACGTCGGCATCCGATTCGTCGGCAACGGTTCGGGCCAGACGTTCGTGGTTGTCACCAGCGGCGCCAACGCCGTCGGCTCGCCGCGGGGCAACAATGGCCGCTCCTATCTCCAGTCCAACTACTTCGGCTTTCCGCTCCCGACCGACTGGCAGAACCTCGTCGGAGCCGGTCTGTGGGATGTGTCATACGGACTTGACTGCCGGCCGAGCGACTACACCGTGAGCCTGAGCGGCACATGCCCAGGACTGGTGCGACTCGAATGGTACGGCGCCGAGCCGGATCGCCGGCAGGGGATTCTCTTCGCACGAGAGACCGGGAACTACTCCATACCGTCCGGCCTGTGCACCGGCACTGAACTCGGCCTGGGAAGCAACAACCTCCGGCTCTACCACGTCCTCGGAACCGGCAGCGGCAGCGGCGCCATCAGCGGCAACACGGGCTACCAGTGCGGAGGCTACGTCCAACTCATCACTATCCCCTCCTGCGCGACGAGCAACGTCGCGCAGGTTCCGTAACGGCGAGATTCCCGCGTGACGCGCGTCGGACTTCCCCCCCGGATGAAGTCCCGTTCATCTCGGACCCCATCGGGCGCGGAGCGAATGGCGCGTGCGCCGCGGCTCAACGGTTCTCAAAGTACAGCGCCCGGTCGAACCAGAGGTCGGACTTGGCGATCATGCGCCTCGTCAGCGCCTGGCGGCGTGAGGCGGCGCGCTGGGCGTGCCACCAGAGCAGCCGGTCCAGCCGCAGGCGACGTGCGAGGAAGGAGTGGCGCAGGAGGCGCATCAGGGGGCGAATGCCGCTGAGCCTCAGGAGCGCATCGTCGAGGGACTTGAAGACCTCCGCCTGGCCGGGATCGCCCTGTCGGCCCGCGCGGCCGAAAAGTTGCCGGTCAATGCGGCGCGAGTCGTGCCGCTCGGTGGCGATGACGACCAGACCGCCGAGGTCCGCCACGCCGGGGCCGAGGATGATGTCCGTGCCGCGACCGGCCATGTTGGTGGCAACGGTGACGGCGCCGAGTTTGCCCGCGGCGGCGACAATCACCGCCTCTTCCTCGTGGCGCACCGCGTTGAGGACGCGGTGCGGAATGGCGCGCTGCTCGAGCAGACGCGACATCGCCTCGCTCGCCTCCACGCTGCGCGTGCCGATGAGCACGGGCCGGCCGGTGCGGTTGAGGTGCGCCACCCGGTTCGCCACGGCCTCGAACTTTGACGCGCGATCGAGGAACATCCGGTCGGGCAGTTGCCGGCGGATCATCGGCTTGTGCGTGGGGATGCGCACGACGGGCAGGCGGTAGATGCTCCACATCTCGCGGCGCACCTCCCACGCCGTGCCCGTCATGCCGCTGAGGCGGCGGAAGAGCTGAAAGAAGCGCTGGTAACTGATGCGGGCCATGGTCTCGCGCGGCGCGGTGACCTTGATCCCCTCCTTGGCCTGGACGGCCTGGTGCAGGCCGAGTTGCCACTGCCGCCCCTCGAGGACGCGCCCCGTCTGCGGATCGACGATGTGCACGTCGCCGTCGCGGACGATGTAATGATCCTCGACGTGGTAGAGTTCGCGGGCGACGAGCGCCTGGGTGACGAGTTCCGCCCGGCGGCGCGGGCCGGACCAGAAGGCCGGCAGGGCGTCGGCAATCTCGGCGAGGCGCTCGCGGCCGGCGTCCGTCAGATCGACGCGGTGCTGCTGGACATCGACGGAGTAATGCTCGCCGCGGCGGAGCTTCGCGGCGAGTTCCGCCGCGGTGTAGTAATACTGCGCCGACTTGTCCTCCCCCCCTTCCGAGCCGATGATCGCCGGCGTCGTCGCCTGGTCGATGAGCACGCTGTCGGCTTCGTCGATGATCGCCGAGTAGAGGCCGCGCTGCACGATGTGAGCGGTCCACAACTCGCGCCGGCCCGCCATCGCCGTGTCCGTCACCTCGTCGAGCAGGAGGGACGAAACGCGCGGCTGAAGCGGGGCGTGCAGCTTGTCGCGCAGATAATCGAAGATGAGCTGCTGGTCGGTGATGTAGGTGATGTCGCGCGAGTAGGCTTCGAGCCGCTCAGGAGGCGGGCTCTGATCCTGCACGACGCCGACGCTCAGCCCGAGGCGCTTGTAGACGGGGCCGTTGAGTTCGGCGTCGCGCCGCGCGAGGTAGTCGTTGACGGTGACGACGTGCGTGCCGTACCCCATCCACCCCTGCACGGCGGCGGTGAGACAGGCGGTGACGGTCTTGCCCTCGCCCGTGGCCATCTCGGCGAGGCAGCCGTCCTCCATCACCCACGCGCCCATGACCTGCTCGACAAAGAGCCGCAGGCCGACGGTGCGGCGGACGGCTTCGCGGACGACGGCGAAGGCGTGCGTGCGCGCCACGTGGTCGCGGCGGCCGCGTCGCGCCGCCTCGCGCGCCCGCTCAATCTCCCCGTCGAAAACCGCCTCGGAGAGACTCATGAACGAGTCGCTCATCCGGACGACGCCCTCGGCAGCGGCGCGGAGGCGCCGACGCGACCAGATCGCCCGCCGCGCGGCTCCGATCAGGGTCTCGTTGTAGCGATCGAGTTCCTTGAGTTCGCGCGGGCGGGGCGGGCGGTAGGAGAACGGCCGCCACAGACGCTGCGTGCGCTGTTCGGCGCCGCCCGGCGCGGAGGCCGCCGTAGCGCCGATCGGCCCGTCGCCGTCGTTGCCGCCGGGTTGGATGCGAGCGCGCACCGCCATCAGATGTCGAACCTCTCGCTGAGGGCCTGGCGCATCCGGCGGTACCACTGCCGGGCGAGCGGCTCGGGCGGCCGGCTGAGGCGCACGCGAACGCGCGTGCCCGGCAGCGTGCCCAGCGCCGGCCCTGCTTCCTCGGCGCTGAGGCCGCGCTCGCGGAGCGGAGTGCGCGGCCGCAGCGTGATGAGCCACTGCGGAGTGAGCGTCTGGCGCCCCTGCGCATCCGTCGGGTCGAGGGCGATCCCGCCGCCGCGAACGTTGAGCGAGAGCGATTCGTGCGGCAGCGCCCGTGTGGCCGTTCGGCCGGAGCGCTGCACGTCGATGTCAAACTCGATGACGTCGTCGAGGTGATCGTAGAGGCGGCCCTCGATGCGCACCGCGTCCGCGTCGGCTTCCGTCAGCCCGTTCGGAAACACCCACGCGAAGTCGCGATCGTCCACGAAGGCGCGGATGACCATCTCGTCGAGCGTGGCGACGAGCATGAGCGGCTCGCCTCGCTGAATGTACGAGCCGACGCGGCTGTGCAGTTGCGGCGCGACGACGAGTCCGGCGAAGGGCGCTCGAACACTCATCTCCGCGAGGATCGCCTCGACGGTTTCCCGCCGGTCCACGGCGTCGGCGTAGAGGAGGTCGGAAACCTGCCACTCGGAGGCGCCTTCCGCGAGGGCGGCGTCGCGGCGCACGCGCTCGAGTTCCACCCCGGCCGCGGCCCGGGCGAGTTGATGCTCCATCTCGGGGTTGAAGATCACGAAGAGCGGCTCGCCCGCCTCGACTTCCTGCCCGTTGCTCACATACAGGCGCTCGAGAAAGCCCTCCTGCGCGGCGCGGCAGGTGAGACGCTCGAGCGGATCAACGACGCCGATCGCATGAACGCGCGCCGGCATGGGGACGAACCCGACGAATCCGACCGCGAGCCCCATCAGCCCGAAGGACACGACCACGGCGCGCACGCGAACGAGCTGGAGGCTCGGCTCGGTGAGGACGTAACTGAGCCCCTTGATGATCGGCGCCCCCAGCCACATCACGGCGCCGAAGAGCGCCAGCAGCAGGCCGAAGACGAAGTACTGCTGCGCGACGAAGAGCACGATGGTCAGCATGACGAGCAGCCGGTAGGGGAAGGCGAGGACGGCGTGCGTGACCATGATCGCCCCCTCCGTCCGGTCGTGCAGCGTCGGGCAGGGCTCGCCCTTGACGCCGAACGCGAAGCGCCGCGTCAGCCACTTGAGCAGTTCGTGGGAGCGCGTCGAGAGGTTGGGGATCTCGGTGAGGTCGGCGAGGATGTAGTACCCGTCGTAGCGCAGCAGCGGGTTGATGTTGAAAAGCAACGTCGCCACCGAGGCCACGAACATGACGTTGTACGCGATCGTGTGCGCCAGCCCGGCGTCGGTGCGCGCCCAGACGATCGCGGCGACGCAGGCGACGGCCATCTCGCACAGAACCCCGGCGCTGCTCACGAGGATGCGGTGCCACTTGTTCGGAAAAGCCCAGCTCGACGTCGCGTCGCAGTAGGGAATCGGCAGGACGATCATGAACATGATGCCGATTTCCGTCACGCGCCCCCCATAGGCCTTGCACGCGAATCCGTGCCCGAGTTCGTGAATCACCTTCAGCACAAGGAACGAGAGCGAGAGCAGCGGCAGGTTCTCCGCGGCAATCACGGAGTTGAGCGACCCCGCCAGTTCCTCCCAGCGCGGCGCCACGGCGCGGATCGCGAGCACCGCGAGCACGCCCAGCGCCAGCGCTCCCCAGCGGCTGAAGACGACGCGGGCGGGCTCCGCGAACCTGGCGAGGAATCGCTCGGGGTTGAAGAGCGGAACGGTCCAGAAGAGGTAGTTGCCCGTGAACTCGCGGAAGCGCTGCTCGCGGATCTGTTCGATGCGCTCGCGCAGGCGCTGAATATCCACGGGCAGGTCGTTGCGCAGCAGGCCGAACAACTGGAGTTGGGCCAGCAGGTCGATGCAGTCGCGCTGCGTCGGCGCCTCGTCGCCCAGTTGAGCGTTGCAGATGTCCCACGCCTCCTGCACGCTGCGCTGCCCGTCGAGCAGCCCGAGGAAGCGGTACGCCGCCGCATTGAACCGGTAGAACTTGCTGCTCGTCGGGTCGCCGAGAATAAACCACGTCTGCCCGCGGTACGTGTGACGCCGCACGACGAGATGCGCGCTCAGACGCGGCTTGAATTCCGCGACGCGGTACCAGAGTTCACTGAAGGTGCGGCTGATGTCGGCCATGGCGCGTTGTCTCGTTGCGGGCACCCCGCGATTCGCAACTCCTCACCGCCAGCGCTGCGGCCATCCGTCCATTCGCGGAGCCACCCCACGACTCGCAGAGCCTCATCGCGGGCGTGGATCCGCCGCCCCGTCACCACCAGAAGCGCAGGCGGATCGCATCGAAGAGCGGGCGGGTGTAGATCGTGAAGAGGTCGGTCTTCCGTCCCCACACCTTCGCCTGTCCTTCCATGCCCGGCCGCAGCCAGTCCGGCGGATCGACCAGTTCGACCTCGACGCGGTACACGTTCTTCTGCTGGAGCACTTCGGAGGCGGGCGTGATCTGCGTCACGCGGAACTCGATCTTCTCCGCGGGCCGGGCGGTGACGAGCAGCGTGCCGCGCTGTCCGACTTCGACTCGCGCGATGCCGCTCTCCGGGATGAGTGCGACGGCGGTGATGGTGTCGAGGCGGGAGATCTCCATGAGCGGCCGGCTCGCCTCGACGACCTCGCCGAGACGGTCCTCCAGGTCGCCCTGCGTCACCACGCCGGAGATCGGCGCCAGAACGAGCGCCTGATCGACGCGATACTGCAGGCGCTGCGCATCCGCCTCGGCGACGCGGCGGCGGGCGTCGATCTGGGCCGCGTCGGCCGTCTTGCCCTGCGTACGCGCCGCATCCGCCTGGATGCGCAGGCGCTGAATCTCGCCGAGCGTGGCCTGGAGTTCCAGTTGATCCTCGCGCGTGTCGAGGGCGAAGAGCGGCGTCACCCCCGCCTCCACGGCGTCGCCGGGCTTCACGAACACCTCGTCCAGCCGACCGGCGTAGGGCGGCGAGACCTCTCGACGCTCATCCGCGATGATGCGGCCGGTTCCCACCGCCCGGTCGCGCACCGGAACGGCAAGGGAGATCACCAGCAGCACCAGCGCCGCCAGCAGGAACATCTTGACGCCCGTCTTCTGCGGACCAACCAGCGTCTCCGAGAGATCGACGAGGCGGTCGCGGCTGACGGCGAGGACGCCGCGATCCGCCATCCGCCGCGTCCACACCATCGGGCCGATGTACTCCGCGATCAGCCGCAGCAGGCGCAGCGTCGCATCGTTGAAGGGATCGGACGCGTCGCGCTCCATGACGACGACGCCGATGAGTCCTTCCTCGATGCGCAGCGGGAAACTCGCAATCGCGCAGGGTCCGAAACGCTCGCTCAGCGAGGCGTGGGCGCGGACGACGCGGCGTTCGGAGGGGTCGGTCTCCGCGGGCTGTGGGTAGCGGATCTCCGTGTCCTGGTCGGCGCACTCCTCCATCAGGGCCTCAAGCGCCTCGGCGAACTCGCTGCGGCGGTCGAGGTGCTCTGCGCCTCCGATCGCCACCACGCGCACGCTGTGGCCATGCACGAGCCCGATCGAGACGCGCAGGCAGCCGAAGCGCCGCTGAAGTTCGTTGCAGAACATCGCGGCCATCTCGGCCGTGTCGTGCCCCTGGTTTGACTTGTCGATGAGGTCGAGCGCCTCGCGCAACTGGATCTTGGATTCGGCCTCGACGAAGGCCTGCTGCCGCCAGAGGAACGCCTCGAACGCAAGGGTGCTCAGTTCGAGGCGCTTGAGTCCCTCCTCGAGTTCGTGCTCGGGGCGGTCGGGCACGATGCACAGCGATGCCCCATGCGGCCGGCCCGCGAGCAGAAGCGGGGCCGCCAGCACGCGGAACTCCGGCTCGGCCGAGAGCAGACCGGTCGTCGCGGCGATCTGGTCGAGCACCGGCTTGTTCTCCCGCGCCGCCCGGGCGGCGATCTCGGTCAGCCGCCGGTACTGCCTGGGCGTGATGGCGAAGCGCGGGTCGATCTCATGACGGATCGTCGCCCCGGAGGGCTGCTCGCGCGTCGGCCGCAGGAGGATCACGCCGGCGACGGCCTGGACGAGGCCGCACTGCCGCTTGATCAGGTCTCCGAGGAACGCATCGACGCCGTGACCGGGGCGCAGCGGCCCCGACCCCTCCGCCTCCGTTGAGGTCGATGCGGATATGGAGACGACCTGTTCGTCCATGCTCGTGCCTTCAGCCTATCTCTCGCCCGCCGTCTCCGCGAAGGTGGCGCGCTCAGCCGCCCTGGCTCTGCTGTCCGGACGGACTCTGCTTGATATCGATCTCTCCGAAGCGCTCCTCGTGCTGTCGGACGAGGTTGGCGAGCGTGAGCGCCAGCCGCTTGGTGTTGCGCCAGTTGAGGATGACCTGATTGCGCACCTTGAAGAGCATTTCGTTGGACCGACCGGGAACGAGCCGGTTCATGCCGAAGTCGAGGATGACCTCTTCGATCGAGCCGTCGGTGCGGAAGGTGTTGCAATAGGCCGACGTCATGTCCGACTCATCGATGCGCAGGGTCATCTCGCGGCGCTGGCCCTCGGCTTCCGGATTCGTTGCTTGCGGTTTCTGTTCGGCCACTGGAGTTCCTTTCGATTCGCGTTCTGGCGGCAGGGCGTGCCGGTTCCCCGCGCCCTGCGTTCGGGGAAGGCCCATCACCGGGTGTCGAGGTGATGGTAGGTTGGACTCACGGAAGGGTTCGGCGCAGGGCGTCCTCGGCCTCCGGTAACTGCACCAGGGCGTGGAGCCCGGCTGGAAGCCGCTGCGGATTGTCCACCTCGAGGCGAACGACGATCGAACTCGCCGAGGCGTCCGCGACGGGGGACACCCACAGGACGCGCCCTTCGACCGGCGCATCGTCCGGCACATCGCGCCACCGGACCACCGCCACGCTCCCCGGCTCGGTCATCAGGCCGAGGCGAACAGGAACGGCCACGTCGAGCCAGAGCGGGTCGATCGCCACGATGTGGGCGACGGGCTGCAGCGCTTCGATCGTCTCGCCCTGCTCGACGGCCACCCGCGCCACGATGCCGTGGATCGGGCTTCGCAGC
Source organism: Phycisphaerae bacterium (assembly GCA_039794345.1). Lineage (GTDB taxonomy): Bacteria > Planctomycetota > Phycisphaerae > Phycisphaerales > UBA5793 > UBA5793. The sequence goes on from JBDIVQ010000011.1 coordinate 9,486, forward strand.
GTCATCTGATTGAGTGTGGCCGATTCCCGGTCGAAGAGGATCCGCGCCTGTTCGCGGTCGCGCTGGGCGGCGGTGATGTCGATTTCGCGCAGGGCCGTTTCGGCCTGGGCGCGTTCGAGTTCGCGCGGGGCGGCGGCGCCCTTGCCCCACATTTCCTTGACGTTTTCCAGATCGTACTTCGCAAGTTCCGCCCGCCGCCGCGCCGCCTCGATCGCCGATTGATCCTCGGCGGCAAGTTCCTGAGCGGCGACGGTGAAGCGCTGGACGCGATCGTCCAGTTGCGCGATCACATCGCCGGGGGCGACCGCCTGACCCTCAACCACCGGGATGCGGTCGAGGGCGCCGGAGTGGACGAAGGCGAGGGTGATGGTCTGGCTCGGCGCTGAAATGGCGGGATACCCTTCGGCGCGGTACCCGTCAAAGAGCGGCGGCGCGGGGCGCGCCTCCCGCGGCTGCGAGGAGGCTGCTCCGACGGACAGCAACGCCCCGCCCGCGAGCAGCACACACGCCAGCAACAGCCGACCCGCCCCGGACGACAGGACGGGCCTTGCTTGCGCCAACGCACCGGGCCGAAGGCCGCCATTGATCCATTCCATCGCGGAACTCCTTGCATCACCACCTGGCTTGGCTTGGCGGCCGCATCCCTTGGCGGGGAGAGTTTAACTCTCGATGCGGCCGGCTTCCGCTGCAACTCGACCACAATGGCCCGGATCGCAGGTCGGACGCTTCGGTCCGCCCGACAAGGCGTCTGGCAACGCCCCGGATCGTCGGGCTTTCCGATCCTATGAATATAGCATCCGAACTTGTGATTTCGAGTCGTCTTATCGATTCTCATACGAGATCGCCCTCCTCCACCTAGGATTATCGGAACTTCAATGGGCCACACGCCTGGAGTCAGCAGCGACTGGCGATCGCTTTCGGGCGCCGTCTTCCGCGTCGGCGACGACGTCGGTGCTGACGCCATCATCGCCCCGGAGTATCTCACCTTCGACCTCGATGCTCCGGAGGAGCGGCGCTGGCTCGGAGCCTACGCCTTCGCCTCGCTCGCCGAGACGGCTGGTGAGTTCGTACCGGTCGGCGCCTTTCGCTCAGCGTTCGCCATCGTCGTGGCGGGAAGGCGATTCGGCCACGGCTCCGCCCGCATCCACAGCGCTGTCGCTCTGGCTGAGGCGGGGGTGCGCTGCGTCGTCGCGGACTCCTTCTCCGCCGGCTTTCTGCGGGCGGCGACAAACGCGGGCCTGCTGCTGTGTCTGACGTTTGAGCAACCCGGTGCGGGGAGGGGGATCGAGCGCGGCGTCGCTGCGAAAATCGACCTGGCGAAGCCTGCGCTCGTCGCCGGGCCGGAGCGCTTCCCTCTCAATCCCCCGGGCGCGGTGCTCGAAATCGTGGAGGCCGGCGGACTGACCGCCCTGCTCCGCCGATCCGCACCGGTCAACTGACCCGGCACGCCCCTACGATCAGCCGTTGCAATGCAGAACATAGAGTTCAAAGCCGAGTTGCGCGACCTGGCCCTGGCGCGCGCCCGTTGCCAGGCGCTCGACGCGACGTTTGTGCGCATCTCGGAGCAGCGCGACACCTGCTACCGCCTGCCCGACGGTCGGCTCAAGAAGCGCGAAGCGCCCGGTGAGGCGGTGGAATGGATCTTCTACCACCGCACCGACCGCCCCGTGCCGCGCATGAGCCACTTCATGCTCTATTCCGATGAACAGGCTCGAACGCGCTGGGGAGCGCTGCCGCTGCGCGAGTGGCTCGTCGTGCGCAAAGTCCGCGAACTGTGGGTGCTCGGCAACGTGCGCGTGCACCTCGACCAGGTCGAGAATCTCGGTCTCTTCATCGAGTTTGAGGCCCAGGTCAGCCGAAAGCACGATGTCAAGTCCTGCCACGAGCAGGTGGGGTCGCTCCGTGAAGCCTTCGGACCCATTCTGGGGGAGTCGATCGCAGGCAGTTATGCCGACCTGCTCGATCAGGCCCGACGTGAACCGGTCGATGATTGAAGCCGTACTGTGGTGGTGCGCCGCGATGCGGGCGGACAGAGAATCTCAGTCGCACTCGCCGGCGGGAAGGGTGAAATGAAGCCTCGGAGCATGACGCGGAGGAAGGCGCCCGGCAAGGGGCGGCGGGCGGTGCAGGCCGTCAGTTCCGGCATTCGCCGCTATCCGAGCGAGTTGTGGCGATCCGTGCGCCGAGCGCCCTCCCGCCCGGCTACAGAGGCGCCGTGGACGCTGCCGGCCGACTTCGAGGCCCAGCCCCTCGCCGCCGCCTGGCTGGGCCACGCCACCGTGCTCATCCGCGTCGCCGGCCGGACCATCCTCACCGACCCCGTCCTCTCGGACCGGATCGGGCCGAGCGTCGGGCGGATCAAGGTGGGCCTCGGACGCCTGAGCGACCTGCCCGCCCGTCCGGAGCACCTGCCGCCGATCGACATCATCGCCATCTCTCATGCGCACTTCGACCACCTCGACAAGCACACGCTTGCGGACCTTGCGCACCCGCGCACAACGGTGGTGACGGCGAAGCACACGCGGCGGCTCATCCCGCGCGGCTTCCGCCGGGTGATCGAACTCGATTGGGGCCGCTCGGTCATGGTCGGGCCGGTGCGCCTCGGGGCCATCCGCCCGCGTCACTGGGGCGCCCGCACCGCGTGGGACCGCCATCGGGGATACAACAGTTACCTCATCGAAGCGGCGCGGCACCGCCTGCTCTACGCCGGCGACACGGCCCTCACGGCGGCGTTCAACCATCTGCGCGACATCGACCTCGCCATCTTCGGCATCGGCGCCTACGACCCGTGGGAGGCGGCGCACGCCACCCCCGAGCAGGTCTGGACGATGTTCAACGCCTGCGGCGGCCGGCTGCTCCTGCCCGTTCACCACTCCACTTTCCGTCTGAGCGATGAACACCGCGATGAGCCGCTCGACCGCCTCGTGCGCGCCGCCGGCGCGCGGGGCCTCTCGCGGATCATCCGCTGCGGTCCGGGAGAGACGTGGCGCGCCGGGGTCGAGGCGCCGCCTCCGGGCGCCTGAATCTCACAGCAGCGGGCTGAACAACTGCGCGCAGTTGTCCAGAAAGCGGTGCAGGAGACGCCGCTGCGCCCACCGGTCGCGGTGGATGAGGTGCGCCCGGTTCAGGTAGTCCACCTGCATGAAGCGCACGAGGCTCGAGAAATCGTCGTCGTAGATGAAGAGCGTGATCTCGAAATTGAGCCAGAAGGAGCGCATGTCCAGGTTCGCCGAGCCGATGATCGCCAGTTTGCGGTCGGCGGTCATGGTCTTGGAGTGGAGCAGTCCGCCGCGGTAGTGGAAGATGCGAACACCGGCGTCCAGCAGGTCGAGGTAATGGGCCCGCGAGGCGGCGGCGACGACGGGCGCGTCGAGCCGCTCGGGAACGACGATCGTCACCTCCACCCCGCGCATCGCCGCCATGCACAGCGCCGCCTTGCTCGCCTCATCGGGCACGAAGTAGGGCGTGGTGATGATGATCTCCTCGCGCGCCGTGTAGATCGTCGAGAGAAAGGTCTGCTGCACGGCGTCGATCGGCGCGCCGGGACCGGAGGGGATGACGTGCAGCACGCTCCCCGTCTCGGTCCGGAGCACTTCTTGGGGAAAGTAGCGTTCCAGCGTCTCGAACCGCTCGCCGCTGTCGAGCATCCAGTCGCGCAGAAAAACCACCTGCAGCGCGTGGGCCGCGGGCCCGTCGAGGCGGATCGAGGCGTCGATCCAGGGACCGATCCCCCTGCGGGGATTGAACTTGAACGTGTCGTCGGTGATGTTCTGGCTTCCCGTGTAGCCGACGCGCCCGTCGATGACGGCGAGTTTCCGGTGGTTGCGCAGGTCGATCCGCGCCAGGAGCATGCGCAGCGGGTTGACGGGAAGGGCCGCGACGACTCGCACCCCCGCCTGCCGCAGCGCCCGCGCCTCGGCGGAGCGGAGAAAGCCCTTGCTTCCGACGGCATCGACGAGGACGCGGCACTCGACGCCCCGCCCCGCCGCCCGAATCAGCGCCTGCGCCACCTCCGCGCCGCGCCCGCCTTCCATCCAGATGAAGTAGAGCAGATGGCAGTGATCCCGCGCCGCGTCGATGTCGGCGATGAGCCGATCGAGCATTTCGCCGCTGTCGGAAATCAGATCAAGGCTGTTGCCCGTCAAGGGAGGGAGGCCCGAGACGGCCGCGCCCAGTTTCGCCGCGTGCCGGTAGAAGTCCTCCTCCGGCTGCCATTCCACGTGATGGTGGCGCCACATCGACGTGGCCTGAGCGTCGATGCCCTGCGCCAGTTCGTTGAAACGGCGCACCCGCCGCCGCCCGAGTCGGTTCTCTCCGATGAGCAGGTACACCGCGAACCCGATGAAGGGCATGAAGAGGACGATGAGCAGCCACGCCAGCGAAACCGGCACCGACGCCCGCCGCATGATGATTCGAATCGCCAACCCGATGCGGATGATCCAGTCGGACGCCAGGACGATGACGGTGATCCAACTGAGGGAGTCCATCGCAACAGTGTATCAGCGGCTTGAGGCCCGGGAGGCGTGCGGTTCGGCCCGTTCGAGTCAGTCGCCCAGCAGCGCTGCGAGGTCGATGCGCGATCCCGCCGGCGCGATCGGGTCGGCGAGGCGCCGGTATCGGCGCAGCAGCGCGATAAGACGCCGCATGTCGGGCCAGAGCGGCGCGACGAATTCGAGCGGTCGGCCTCCCGAGGGGTGGCGCAGGCTCAGTGTCGTCGCGTGCAGCGCCTGCCGCCGGATGACGGGCTGCGCCTCTTCTCCGCCGCCGACGATCTCCGCCTCGCTCAGCAACCGACCGCCGTACGGCTCGTCCCCCACGATCGGCCAGCCGAGGTGCGCCAGGTGCACCCGAATCTGGTGCGTGCGCCCGGTGTGCAGTTCCAGTTCGACGAGGGCGAAGTCCCGGAATTGTTCGCGCACGCGATAGATCGTGCGCGACTCTTTGGCCGTCTCGTCGTAGCGCACGGCCATGAGTTCGCGGTGGACGGGATGCTTGCCGATGGGCAGATCGATGACGTCGGCGACGGGTTCGACGCGGCCGTGTACGACCGCCAGATAGCGCTTGTCCGTCGAACGGTTCTCGAACTGCTTCGCCAGGCGCCAGTGCGCGACGTCCGTCTTGGCGATGACGATCACGCCGGTCGTGCTGCGGTCGAGGCGATGGACGACCCCCGGCCGCGCCTCCCCCGCCCCCACCGTGGAGAGCGCTCCCGCGGAGCGGTTCTGGAAGTGCCAGACGAGCGCGTTGATGAGCGTGCCGCGCTTGTTGCCGCGCGCCGGGTGAACGATGAGTTCCGCCTGCTTGTTGACGGCGATGAGATCCTCGTCCTCGTAGAGGACCTCGAGGGGGATCTCCTCGGCGGGAATGTCCTTGGTCGGCGGCGGCGGCACGATGACCGTCACCACATCGCCCGCCCGCAGAATCGTCGCCGCCTTCGGCGCTCGCTCGTTCACCGTCACCGCCTGCTCGGCGATGAGGCGCTGCAACTGCGTGCGGCTCATGAAGGGGATGCGGTCCTGAAGGTACTTGTCCAGCCGCTTCTGAAGGTCGCGCGTCAGGCGGAAGGTAACGCTGAGGGCGGCATCGGTGTTGTCCTCGTCGCTCTGAGCGGCAGCGGCGCGCACCAGATCGGGATCGACCTTGCCGCCGCCGGCGAGGAGGGAGAATGCCGCGTCGGCTGTGTCGGCGGACTCGACTTCATCGCCCCGCTGCGGTCGGTCGGCGCCGCGCCGAGTCGGATCATCCTGACCGTGGCCCGACACGGGCTCTAACGGCCGCCGCCGGCGGCGGGGTCGTCCGGCTTGTCCGTCGGCGCCGGCGTCGCGCCGCCTTCCTCGGGCTCGTCGGCGGAGGGCGGCGACCCACTCGCGTCCTCGCCGCCGGCGGGAGGCGTCTCCTCCTCCGGCGCGGGACTTGCCTCAGTGGACGCATCGCCCGCAGGCAACTGCGGCTTGGGATCGCTCAAGGCTTCATCGATCACGCGCTGGGCGTAGAACTCAATGGGGGTGCGCCAGGCCGTGTCGGCCCGCCACGCCGCGGCCACCTTGGCCAGTTCCGGGAAACGCTCCGCCGCTTCGGACTCGATCCGCGTGAACCACTCGTCGGCGGCGGTGAAGTCGCCGCGCATTTCGGCCACGGCTGCAAGGCCGAACATCGCTTCAAGTTGCAGTCCCTGCTTCCCGTTGATCTCCTTGCCGGCCGACGCGGTCGAATCGAGCACGCGCCGATAGAGGCGCTCCATCCGATCGAGCGTCTCTGTGCGCTCGCGCTCGGACATGCGCGGCTGCTCCTTCGGCTCCGGCTCCGGGGTGTCGGGCTGATCGGTGCTGGGATCCGTCAGCGTCGGCGTCTCGGGGGTGAGTTCGAGCGACTCGTCGCGAAGCACATCGCGCAGGTACAGGCGGCACGCCCGCAGCAGCGCCAGTTCCGCGACCGAATCGATCCCCTGCACCCGGTCCGCCAGGCTCTCGAGCGAGGGGGCGAGGTCGGTGCTCGCCAGGTCCGCCCAGGCCTGATCGCGGATGCGCTCCCGGCGTTCGCCCCACCAGAGGAAGCCCCGGGCGACGATGATGACGACGAGGATGACCAGCAGGTAGTTCACCCCGCTGGTCTTGAGCCACTCGATCAACTCGACGTTGACGGTGGATTCGGCATCGTCGCTCGTCCGGATGTCCGCCAGCCGCTTGTCCGCCATCGGGCCACTTCCTGTTTGCAGGGATTCACCGGTCGCGGGACGCTGCGCCCGCGGAGCGGAGATGATAGGTTCGCCGGTGAGGCGGTGCGACTCACGCCTCCGCCAGCCGCCCGTCAAAGAGCCACGGGCCCGGGTGATCGAGCGCCTCGGGCGGCACGAGCGCATCGCGGATCGAGGCGACGAGGCGGTCAAGGCCCGCGCCGGTCCGGGCGCTGACTCGGGGAGGGTCGGCGACCGCCCCGGTCGGTTCAGGAGCCGGTTCCAGATCGGCCTTGAGCACGACGCGCCGGTCGGGCGTGCGATCGAGATTCGGCCAGTCGATCCCCGGCGCCGCCGCCGCGATGAGGCAGTCCGCTCGGTGGATCAGTTCACCGGCGAGGAGAATCGCCTCGCGCTCGATGGGATCGGCCGTGGCATGCCGGCCCGGAGTATCGCACCAGTGGACGACCAGCCCGGCCAGTTCGAGGCGTGAGATGACGTAGTCGCGCGTCGTGCCCGCCTGCTCGGCCTCGATTGATGCCCGTCGGCCGAGCAGCGCGTTGGAGAGCGTGCTCTTGCCGACGTTGGGCCGACCCGCGAGCACCACCAGCGGCGGCTCGAGCAGGCGGTCGAGCACCCGCGAGCGCTGTGCGATCGCCTCGAGCGATTCGCGCGGATGCGCGCGATGCTCCGCCCAGCGCCGCGGCTGATCGAGCAGCAGACCCACCGCCAGGGGGCTGACCGCGCCTCCGACGGCCGCCAGCGCGAGCGCCTCGTCGCGCGTGGCCGCCTCGGGCCACGCGAGGACGGGATCGATCTCGCGTCTCGGCCGGGCGCCTTCGGCAGCGAGTCGCTGCGCGGTGCGCTGCACGATTCGCGGGCCGCCGTGGGGCATGAGCCACCACAGGCCGTCGCCGATTCGCCCCACGACGGCGTCGTCGATGTCTCCAAGCCGAACGTGCCGCAGTCGGCCCGCGGGCCACGCCGCGATGCCCGTCAGGCGCTCGACGATGGGGCCCGCGTCGCCGGTGATCTCGATCATGGCGACGGCGCCAGGGGCGCCGGCGGTCGCGATGCGGAAGTCCGGAGTTCCCGTCATATGAAGAGCCCCAGGTTCAGCACTCGCCGCCTTCGGGGTTTCCGGCGGCGCGAAAGGCCGCAAGCATGCCGTGCAGCGTCAGGTCATCGACGATGTGCTCGATGAGTTCATCGCCGTCGAAGAGCAGATGCGCATCCCCTCCGGTGGCGATGATGGAGGGGTAGGCGAGATACGCCTCGGCATAGCGCTCGGCGATGTGCCGCACCATCCCGCGGATCCCGTAGAACACGCCATGCAGCATCGCCTGGCGCGTGTTCGGGCCGAACGCATCCGCCCCGGGTGCAGCGAAGTCGAGCGCGGGGAGCGCATCCGTCCACTCGTGCAGCGCGTTGAGTTGCATCTGGGCGCCCGGGGCGATGGCGCCGCCGTGAAATGTCCCCTCGCCGTCCACGAAGTCGATGGTGATGGCCGTGCCCGCGTCGATCACGACGCACGCCTGACGGAAACGGTCGAACGCCGCCGCCGCGTTGAGCAGTCGGTCCTGACCCGGCGTCGCGTCCGGGTCGAGGCACGTTCCCACCGGAATCGGAAGATCATCGCCGATGCGCAGGACGCGCGCCGAAAGATCAGCCGCCAGACGATGGATGAGCGGCGCCGAGACGCGCCGGTTCACGGTGGCCACGAGAACGAGCGGCTCGCCGGCGACGCCCGATCCCGCGATTGAGGAGCGCAGCCACTCGACCATGGCGCTCAGATCGCCGTTGGCAACCCGATCCACCCGATCGAGGCGGTCTGTCGAAGCGCAGGCGAGAGCCGTTCGTGTATTGCCGACGCTGACGAGGAGGAGCGATAACTCTTGATTCATGCGCCGTGAGGATAGGCGAGCGTGGCGCGGGCGCGCAGGCACAATGTGGCCCGAACGTGATCAAGAACCTGCGATCCGTAACCGATGAATTGGGGCGTCGGGCAGATCGGCGCCGGAGCGCGCGACCCGGCTGCGCCTCCGCCATGAAGGTTGCGAATCGGATTGCGGCGGGGCTTCGACGACTCTGCCTGGAAGGCCCGGCCATGAGCATTACTCCCATCGCCCAGACCCGCGTGGTGACGGCCGGAGGCGATGCGGCCACGAGGCCCGGGCAGTTCGTGCTCGGCTTCGGCTGCACCATCGCCGCAACCGTCGCAACAGTCGTGCTCGCGGGCCACGTCAGCGGCATTGACGTGCTCACGCGTCTGGCGCCGGACAGCGATTCGATGCCCTGGACGATCGCCGCGGGAACGGTTGTGGCCGCGTGGGGCGTGTTCCAGGCCTCGCGGCGACGGGCGCGCTCGGCGCTCGCCGCCGGCGTGGCGCTGGCCCTGCTGGGCCTGGTCACGCTCGGAGCGCGCATATCGCCTCCCCTCGCCGAACTGTACCTCACCCTCGTCAACTTCCCTTCCCGGGTTCATACCCACCTGCCCGACCACCATGTCTCAGCCGTCAGCGGCGCCTGTCTGCTCCTCGTGGCGGTGGGTCTGCTGCTCCATGGCGGCCGCGTCGCGGCCGAAGTGCGCACGGGCGCGACGGCCGTCGTGGGCGCGCTGGTGGTGGGCCTGGTCTCGATGCCGATGACGTCGCGCCTCATCTCGCTCAATCCCGCCGTCGGCTGGGAGCACCTCACGATGATCTCGACGGGTTCGATCATCGCGCAGGGGTGCCTCGGCGCAAGCATGCTGGCGCTGGCGTGGAGCCAATCGAGAGTGGGCCTTGTCCGCCTGCCGCGATGGGCGGCGGCGGTCGTCGGCGTGGCGCTGGCGGCGAGCACGGTGATTGCCTGGCAGGGTGCGGCCGCGGCGGAGGACCAGTACATCCGCCGGATCGTTCAGGGGCAAGTGTCGCGCTTCAGCGGTCTGCTGCACAGTGAAGTCACGCACCGCGTTCAACTGCTCGGGCGCCTCGCCGCGCACCTGCCGCGCGAAGGCTCTGCGGTCTCGCCCGCATGGCTCGACGACGCGCAGAAGATCGGGGCGCTCCCGCCGCGACTCTCGACTATCGAGTGGGTGGACGGCAGCGGGCTGGTGTTGCAGCGCATCAACGTGACCGCGGCCGGAGCCGGGGGCGCGCCGAACGCCGACGCCGTTTCCCCTGAGGCGGGACGCCGAACGCTCCTGCCGGTCCGCGCACCGGTGCTCATGGCCGTGGACGAAGAAGTGCTCGCGGTGCTGCCGGTTGATTCGATATCCCACCCGGGCAGTCGCATCGTCGCTTCGTTCAACCGCGACGATCTGCTCGCGAACATTCTCACATCGCCTTACCTTGACGCGGGCTACGAGGTGTCGCTGCACGTCGCCGGTGCGCCCGGTGCGGACTCCCATGGGCAGGCCGCGCCTGTTGACGCCCGATTTTCGGTGCGCGACACCTTTGAGGCGCATCACTTCGCATGGACGATCCGCGTCACGCCGACGCAGCGCACCGTCGCGGCGCTGCGCACGCCGATGCCTTCGGCCGTGCTGACCATCGGCCTGCTCCTTTCCGCGGTGGTTCCCTTCACCCTCCATCTCTGGCAGACCGCCAACGAACGAGCAGCCCACCTCGAACGCAGCGAAGAGCGCTACGACCTCGTCGTGCAGGGTTCGGACTGCGGCATCTGGGACTGGGATCTGGCGCGCCACGTCATCTACTACTCCACGCGCTTCGACGAACTCGTGGGTTCCTCGTTCAGCGCCGGCGTCCAGCCCGCAGACTCGCTCACCTCCCTCGTTCACGAGGACGACAGGGCGCAGGTGCGCGAGGCGATCGACCGCCACCTCGAGGCGCGCGTTCCACTCGCGGTCGAGTGCCGCATGAGCGCCGCCGGCGGCGCGCCGCGCTGGTTCCAGTTGCGCGGCCAGGCGGTGTGGGACGGCTCGGGAGGGCCGCTCCGCCTCGCCGGCTCCATCACCGACGTGAACGAGCGGCATCTCGCCGAAGAGAATCTCGCGCGGACCCTGGTGGACCTCATCACCTCCAAGGAGCAGATCGAGGAGCACAGCGCCGCCCTGGCCTCGAAGACTCGCGAACTCGAAGCCGCTCGCGCCGAGGCCGAGGCCGCCAATCGCGCCAAGAGCGAGTTCCTCGCCAACATGAGCCATGAGATCCGCACGCCGATGACGGCAATCCTCGGATACGCCGACCTGCTCCTCGACGAAGGGCAGGGGCCGCTCGACCGCCTCGAGTGCATCCAGACCATTCGGCGCAACGGCGCCCACCTGCTCAACCTCATCAACGACATCCTCGACCTCTCCAAGATCGAAGCGAACCGCATGTCGGTCGAGCGCATCGCCTTTTCGCCCGCCGAGGCCATCTCCGACGTCGAGTCGCTCATGCGCCTCCGCGCGGCGGCGAAGGGACTCTCGTTCGAGGTCGAGTGCGCCACTCCAATCCCCGTTACGATCCACTCCGATCCGACGAAGTTCCGTCAGATCCTCCTCAACCTCGCCGGCAACGCCGTGAAGTTTACCGACGCCGGCGGAGTGCGCCTGATCGCGCGCCTCCTGCGCCGCGAGGGAGAAGACGACGGCCTGCTGAGCATCGAAGTCGTGGACACGGGCATCGGCATCAGCCCCGAACATCTCAGCCGGCTCTTCGCCTCGTTCACACAGGCCGACTCCTCCATGGCGCGGCGATTCGGCGGGACCGGCCTGGGCCTGGCCATCTCGAAGCAACTGGCACGCCTGCTCGGCGGGGACATTGCCGTCCGCTCCACGCCTGGCGAGGGAAGTTCCTTCACCGCAACCATCGCGACGGGGCCGCTGCGCGGCGTCGGACTCGCGCGCTCCACCTCGGCCCCTGGCGCCCTTGCGCCCGTCACCGCGGGCGACGCGGCCGAAGCGCCGCGCCTCGACGGCCTGCGCATCCTCATCGCCGAGGACGGTCCGGACAATCAGCGCCTCATCGCCTTCCATCTCCGCAAGGCCGGCGCTGAAGTCGTCATTGCCGGCAACGGGCGCCTCGCCGTCGAGCGGGCGTTCGAATCGCTGCGCACCGCGCCTTTCGACGTCATTCTCATGGACATGCAGATGCCGGAACTCGACGGCTACGCCGCGACGCGCTACCTGCGCGCCCACGCCTACACCCGGCCGATCATCGCCCTCACCGCCCACGCGATGGCGGGCGATCGCGAGCGCTGCCTCGCCGCCGGCTGCGACGACTACACGACCAAGCCCATCGATCGCGTCGAACTGCTCAGCGTCGTCCGCCGGCACAGCGACCGCGCCGCCGCGACGTCAGCCGCTCGCGCGTGAGCGCCTGGACCCGGCTTCCGGCCGCGCTTCAGCGGCGCACGCCGTTCGCGACCGCCTCGACGAACCGCTCGAGCAGCGCGCGCACGACCGGCCCGACGCCTCCGCCCCCGACCGCCTCGCCGTCCAGCCGCGTGACGGAGGCAAGCAGGGTGCGCGTCCCGGCCAGAAGGACTTCATCGGCGGCCCGCAGTTCCTCGACGCGCACGGGCTGCTCGACGAGATCGACGCCGGGCAGGCGGGCCACGACGCGCCTCGTCACGCCGTGCAGGATGCTCAGGTCGGGATCGTCGATGGGCGGCGTGATGACCTTCCCATTGCTGACGATCAGCACGGTCGTCGAGCCTCCCTCGGTCACAAAGCCGTTGCGGTGAAAGATGATCTCCTGCGCCCCGCGGTCCGCCGCGTCAATCTTGCCGAGGATGTTGGGCAGCAGGTTGGTGGACTTGATGTCGCAGCGGCTCCAGCGCCAGTCCGCGTGCAGCGCCGCCGACATCTCCGCCGGCCGGCCGCACTCGCGCAGCGGCGGCGTGCGATCGACGCACCCGAAGACCGTCGCCTTCATCTCCGCCGCCGGCAGGTGGGAGCGCCCGGTGCCGCACCCGCGCGTGATCTGCCAGTAGACGCAGGCATCGCGCAGATCGTTGCGGGCGAGCAGTTCCGTCCCCAGCGCGATGATCTCCCGCGCCTGGAAATGCGCGAAGCGCACTTCGCGCAGCGTGCGCTCCAGCCGTTCGAGGTGCAGGTCCATCGCGAAGGGCACGCCGTCAAAGTAGCGGATCACCTCGTACACCGCGTCGCCGAAGAGAAACCCGCGATCGAAGACGCTGACTCGCGCCTCCGCCGCCGGAAGAAACGCGCCGTCGAGGTAAACGACTGATGATGTGGGGGCGTGCGCGGCCACGGACGATGATCCTAATCCCGCCAGGCCCTCGCTTCTTCCCTCTTCCCCCATCCGCTATCATGTCGGCGAACATGAGCGGCGGCGCACAAATCATCGACGGCCGGGCCCTGGCCGACCGCTTCCGCGCCGAGATCAGGGGCGATGTCGAGCGTCTCCGCTCCCGCGGCGTGCGGGTCGCCCTCGACGCCGTCCTCGTGGACGCCGCGCCCGACGCGGCCGGCCGCAACTCCGCCCGCACCTACGCTGAGAGCCAGAAGGCCGGCTGCGCCGAACTCGGTATCGACTATCGCCTCCACCTCTTGCCCCACAGCGCCACCTACGAGGACATCGCCGGCCGCGTCCTGCTCCTCAACGCCGATGAGCGCGTCACCGCCATCATGGTCCACATGCCCCTGCCGGAGGGACTCGACCCCTACCGCATCCAGTCCCTCATCGACCCCGCCAAGGACGTCGAGGGCGTCAACCCCGCCAATATCGGCAACGTCGTCTACGACCGCTCTTCGCTCGTGCCCTGCACCGCCCTGGCGGTGATGAAGATGGTCGATTCGACGGGTTTCGAGTTGCGCGGCAGCGATGTCGTCTGCGTCGGCGCGAGCAACATCGTCGGCAAGCCCGTCGCCATCCTCATGATGCAGCGCGAGGCGACGGTGTACAGTTGCAACAAGTACACCCGCGACCTGGCGTCGATGACGCGCCGCGCCGATGTGCTCATCGCCGCGGCCGGCAAGGCGGGACTCATCACCGCCGAGATGGTCAAGCCCGGCGCCGTCGTCATCGACGTCGGCATCAACCGCGTGCCCGACCCCGCGACGGGAAAGAAGCGCATCATCGGCGACGTGGACTTCGACGCGGTGAAAGAGGTCGCAGGCTGGATTTCCCCCGTCCCCGGCGGCGTCGGCCCGGTGACGGTCGCCATGCTCCTGCGCAACACCGTCGATGCCGCGCGCGGGTGAAGCACGCTTCACCCCAAATAGCCCCGGGTCAATGACCCGGGGGTTGGACGTCCGACCCCACCCATCGCGCACAACACAACCGGTCAATGACCGGGGGATTCGACATCCGACCCCGCCCGTCGCTCCCGTATCGCCCCCGGGTTAATGATCCGGGTCTGCCGCTGGCGATGCGCGCTGCATGCCCACACCGTCCTGTGCGTTCGTTACAATCCCCCGATGGGCCGCACCATTGGCATCATGGTCACCATGACGACCTACGGCACGTGGCTGCGCGGCGACCAGCGGGGTTGGATCGACGATGGCATGCCTATGCCGCCCGATCTGATTCTCCAGGCAAACGACCAACGGCGCTTGGCGTACTCGGCTTTTCGGTTCGACCGAGGTCAACTCCGCGAGATTGGACTGATGATCGGCCGTTCGCTCATCGACCGTCTCGACGCGGTCATCCTCGCGCTGACAGTGCAGACCTGGCATGCTCACTTCGTGATCGGCGCGACGAGACACGACATCGGCGCCGTGGTGAAGTGCGCCAAGGACGCCGTGCGATACGGCCTTCGCCTCGGCCGACCCGTCTGGACGGACGGATACGACAAGCGGTTCTGTTTCGACGAGCAATCGCTGGTGAACCGCGTGCGATACGTCGAGCGGCACGAGCAGACGACACCGGGGGCGGAGCCGTGGCCCTTTGTGACCCCGGTGAACACGTATCTGGCGCGGCAACGGACGCCTCCAACTGCACCGTGAACAGAGGATCGGACGCCGCACACCTCGCACGCCGCGACCCCCGGTCATTGACCCGGGGCTATGTGGAGCATCATTCGATGATGCTCTCCACCACTTCCGTCTTGCGGCCGACTTCCGCGGCCTGGAGCCAGAGGGTGCGGCCGGACGCGCCCGGCGGGATGGCGCGGCTCAGACTCGACTTGCCCGACGGATCGGCGATCGAGTGGCCGATGAGGTGCGGCCGGTCGAGATCGATGGTGATGCCCAGTTGCGGAATGAAGATCGAGCCGAGGCCCCGCGCCGAGTAGAGAAAGTTCACGCGCTGACCCGGCGTCGAGCAGGTTGTGGCGAACACGGCACGCTCCCCGGCGCGCAGAGGTGAGTGCGAGAGGACCATGTGTGGGGCGGCCCAGCGGACGATGTTCCTGAAGCGCGGGCGCCAATCTCCGGAGAGCGCCCCCAGTTCGCCGCCCAGGTAGAGTACCTTTCCAAATCCGTCATTGAAGGAAGCGAGTGTCCGGATCCACGAGATCGGATATGGCTCCACCACCGAGAGTTCCCGACCATCCCATCGGAACATCGTGGAAATGCGGAACTCCTTGACCATCCGAGTCTGACCACCACCGATCCACAGAGCCGGCCCGCTTCCATCGTCGTAGACGCACAGGGCATCGGCGTGCCCAGGGCTAATCCCGATACCACCTCCGGGTGCCGTCCATTCTCGTCCATCCCACCGCAGGAGCGAACTGTTGGTTCCCTCTCGAATGAACTGTCCCGTGACGAAGAGGGCTTCACCGTTGCCATCATCATGCACGAGCAAGCCATCCACATGAGGAAAATCAAATACCGCCTCGAGCATCGCGCCCGGCACGGCCGACCAGAGCCGGCCGTCCCATCGTGCGAGGAACTTGGCAGGGACCATGTTGTGTTTCGGGCCGCGCGCGTCGCGGAACTCGCCTCCCGCGTAGAGCATTGGACCGTGGCCGTCGTCAAACGTCACCAGACTCATCACGCCCCATTGAGAGCCGCCAAGCAGCCCTTCGCCGAGCGCCTCCCACTGGGCTCCATTCCACCGAGCGACGAGGTTCGCGGTGCTTCCACCTGCGGCAGTGAACTTCCCGCCCGCATAGAGCGCTTCGCCGCGCCCGTCGTCGAATGTTCCGAGCGAGTAGACGCCGCCCGATGTGCCGCTCCCGAGCGCCTCCCACTGCCTGCCATCCCACCGCGCGATGTTGTTGGCCTGAACTCCGCCGGCGCGCGAGAAACTGCCTCCGACATAGAGCGCGGGACCGCGACCATCATCCCACACGCGAAGCGCATGGGCCCCGCCCACAAGTCCGCCGCCGACTTCGGACCAGTCGCGTCCATTCCACTTGGCGATGCCGACGGCCCGCTTGCCCTGCATCTCGCGAAACTGGCCGGCTGCGTACAGCGCCGGTCCGGTCCCATCATCAAAGACCTCAAAGTCCCAGACGAAATACTCGGCGCCCGGATTGCCGAACTCGACATCCCATCGATGCGCACAAGGTTGGGCGGAGACGTTGGCGGTCATTCCGGCGGCGAGGATGAGCGCGGCGACGGCGTTCACGATTGACGTGCGGAGAGAAGTCATGGCAACCTCCTCTGAAAGACGCTTTTGAGCCCTGCCGCGGCCGGCGCGAGCGGCTCCCGGTGCGCGGATCGACCGAACCGGCGGGCTGTGCAACCCGATGGCCCGCAGGCGATCCGCGTTGAGTCTACCAACTCACGGCCGGGCCGCAAGAGAAAAAAACCGAAGAACGCGAAAAAAGTCGAGTTCCCTGCTCCGCCCGACTCCGCGTGAATCCCCCGGTTCCGTGACAGGGCGCGGCGGATCCGCCGAGAGGCGTCCCGGCGCACCGCACGGATCCCGTGCATTGGCCGGGCGGCCACAACTCTCACCGCTGCGGATTCGCCGGCGCCGCGGACTTTTCGGCCGGCGCCGTCGGCGCCGGGACGATCCATTTCGGCGCTTCACCCGGCGTGCGCGGCGCGGCGGGCACAAGTTCCGCCGTCTCGATCCAGGGCATGTCGATCGGCCGGTCCTGCGCGCCGACGCGCAGCGCCCCGATCTTCTTCACGACCTCGATGCCCTCGATCGTCTGGCCGAAGGTCGTGTACTGCACGTCGAGTCGGGCCGTCGCCTCGCGCGAGAGGCAGAGGAAGAACTGGCTGCCCGCGGTGTGGATGTCGCTTCCCTCGCGCGCCATGCTGATCACGCCGAGGTCGTGCGGCAGGGTGCTGGGCTCGAGGTCGATGCGGTAGCCCGGCCCGCCCGACCCGCTCCCCGTCGGGTCGCCGGCCTGGATGACGAAGCCCGGCCCGCCGCTGGAGGTGCCCACGACGCGGTGGAAGGGAATGCGCGTGTAGAACCCGCCCTCCACGAGGTGCAGGAAGTTCCACACTGTGTTGGGCGCGTGCTCAGGTCGCATCACGAGGCGGATGTCGCCCAGCGTCGTGTGCAGCACCGCGTCGCGCTCGATGTAGACGCGGAAGCCCGACATGTTCTTTTCCTGCTCGGACGGCGCGATCCACGTCTCCACGAAGGGGCCGCGCTCGGTGTAGCGCAGCACGGGGTTGCGCACGCGGATGAGGGGCTGAAGCACGAGCGCCGCGCCTTCCGCGGCGCCGTCGTCCACGAGTTGCAGGTAGTGCACGCTCGTGTGGGAGTAGAGATCCGCCATGAGGGCGGCGGCATCAATCTCCGTCGCGCCGTCGGGCACGGCGGCGCGGGCGACTTCCTCGTTGTCCGGCGTCAGGAGGACGAGTTCGCGCCCCTCCCCCGCCGTCACGCTCAACGGCATCGGCTGGTTCACCCCGTAGTAGAGGCGCTGCGGAGCGAGGGGATTCGAGGAAACGAGCAGTGCGGCGGCAATCGCGTGAAGCATGGCGAGTCTCCGTGGCTGGCGAAGTCAATGGTAGGTGGTGCGCCCGCGCCCCGCGCCGGTCATCACCGCTTGCGCAGAACCATCGCGTGGAAGGGCCGACCCTCGCGGCGGTACTTGCGCTCGAAGTTCGTGCCGACGAGTTCCTCCGACGTTTCGCCCGCCGTGAGTGATGCTCTGGGAGTCAAAGCGCCGCCGCGCTCGAAGGGTTCACGGGTGAAGATCTCGGCCGCGCGGTTGGCGTGCTCCTCGATCCACCGCCAGTACTCATCATGATCGGTCACGATGCGCACTTCGCCCCCCGGCGCAAGGACGCGGTGAAAGTCGCGCAGGGACTGATCCTGCACGCTGCGCCGCTTGTGGTGTCGCTTCTTGGGCCAGGGGTCGGGAAAATAGAGATGAATCACCGCACAGATCGCATCGGGGCAGCGGTAGCGGATGAACTCCACCGCGTCGGCGTGGAGCATTCGCACGTTCGTTAGTCCGTTGCGGCGCAGGCGGTCGGCGGCGTAGCGGAAAAACTCGCCCGCCCATTCGATGCCGAGGAAGTTCACATCGGGGCGCTGCGGCGCTTCCTGCACGAGAAACGTCCCCTTGCCGGAGCCGATCTCGATTTCAAGGGGCAGGTGGGCGCGATCGGCGAACCAGGCGCGCGGGTCGATGATCGGGTTCGCGTCAAAGGGGGGCAGATCGGCGGATTCGATGCCGATGCCGGTGAGGTCAAGCTGTCTGCCGCGCGCCAGGCCGAAACTCATGGGGAGAATCGTACGCGGCGGTCGCTGGACGGCGCGCGATGAAGAACGGTCTCTCCTTCACGCCCAGCATAGCAACGCGAAGCGCGACGCCGCGCCGCCCGCCGGCGCGAAGCCGCAAGCGGCGTCGATCACGCCTCGCGCACGTTGATCATGAGGGCGCAGCGGACGCGTTCCGTCCAGTCGAGGACTCGCTTCATTGTCGGGTAGCGGCCGGCGTCGATGGCCTCGGCGAGGCGGGCGTACTCGGGTCGTCGCTGGAGCCAGGGGACGCGGAGGTAGGCGCACATCGTGGCCTGGAGTGCAGGGGCGCCGCAGCCGGGCAGGAGAAGCCACCAGGCGCCGTTGGCAATGGCGGCGGTGTTGGTCGCCCACATGACAAAGCCCGGCGCGAGATCAGGTATATCGAGGTCGCGCTGGGCGGCCTCGGCTTCATCGGCGGCGAGGCGCCAGACGGTCTCATCGCCGCAGAGGCTCTGGAGTTCTTTCATGCCCTTTCGGAGCAGGTCGCGCTGGCGGCGGGTGAGCCGCAGCAGCGGCCCGCCCGGAACCGGGCCGGCGAGGGCGTCGGCGCGGCCGTAGCGCTGCGCCACGAGGCGCTGGGCCATGCTCTCCCGCGCTTCGCCGGCGCGCGGGGCCCCGGTCCCGGCGGTCCTACCTGGTTCCAACGTCGCTCCCTGACCCGACCGCAGCGGGCCGGCGTCCGGGGAAGCATACCCGGTCCGGAGACCGGATCGTGCGGAATGCGCGGCGGCCCGGTCGGCATTTGCAGCCGGGGACGCCTGCGGATGCCGCGGCGGCGGGACTTGTGCCGATAGAGTGAAATCGGGAAGAACCTCGATGCGCCGAGGGACGAATAATTATGGGGCGGCTGCACGCATCCAGCCCATACGGGCCGTGGCCCTTCGCCCCGGATGCGACCTGCCTGCACGAACGCCTCGACCTCGGCCGGCCGCCGCTTTGCCGGCGCTCATGACGGTGAGCGCGCGGCGATTCAATCCACGGATGGAGGTGTCCTCGTGCCGCAGTCCCAGCAACTCATCGACCTGATCAACTCGCGCATCGACCAGCAGCGCTTTCAGCACCTGCACTGGGAGGGGACTTTCTGGCAGTATCTCGACGTCGTGGCGGAGCGCCCCGCGGTGGCGCGCAACGCCTACCAGCGCGTCTACGACATGATCATGTCCTTCGGGTTCGAGCGCTACCGGGCCTTCAAGCGCGACCTCGTCCGCTACCACTTCTTCTCCGATCCCGTCGGGGGACATCGCGACGCGGTCTACGGCCTGGACCGGCAACTCATGCAACTCGTGGACGTGCTGCGAAGCGCGGCGGAAGGGTACGGCACCGACCGGCGCATCTTCCTCCTGCACGGGCCGGTCGGGTCGAGCAAGTCCACGATCGCCCGCCTGCTCAAGAAGGGTCTGGAGCACTACACGCGCCTCGACGCCGGGGCGCTCTACTCGTTCTCCTGGAAACTCGACGCCTCCGCGTCGCCCGAGGGCGAGCCGGAGCACCTGTACCCCTGCCCGATGCACGAGGAACCGCTCATGCTCGTGCCGCGCGAGGCGCGGGCCGACCTGCTCGATCAACTGAACGGGAAGTACCGCGCGCAGGGCGGAACGGGAACCCTGCACCTCGAAGGCGAACTCTGCCCCTTCTGCCGCAAAATCTCCGCCGACCTCATGCAGCACTACGGCGGCGACTGGCGCAAGATGCTCGAGCACGTCGTTGTCCGCCGCATCCTCCTGAGCGAGAAGGACCGCGTGGGCATCGGAACCTTTCAGCCCAAGGACGAAAAGAACCAGGACTCCACCGAACTCACCGGCGACATCAACTACCGCAAGATCGCGCTCTACGGCTCCGACTCCGACCCGCGCGCGTTCAACTTCGACGGCGAGTTCAACGTCGCCAACCGCGGCATCATCGAGTTCATCGAGGTGCTCAAACTCGACGTGGCGTTCCTCTACGACCTGCTCGGCGCCTCGCAGGAGCACATGATCAAGCCCAAGAAGTTCGCCCAGACCTACATCGACGAGGTGATCCTCGGCCACACCAACGAGCCGGAGTACAAGAAACTCCAGAACAACGAGCTGATGGAGGCGTTCCGCGACCGGACGATCAAGGTGGACATTCCCTACAACATCCGCCTCGACGACGAGATCAAGATCTACCAGAAGGACTTCGGCCCGCACCGCATCAAGCACATTCACATCGCGCCGCACACGATCGAAGTGGCGGCGATGTGGGCCGTCCTCACGCGCCTCGAGACGCCCAAGAAGGCCGGCCTCACGCCCATGCAGAAGATGAAACTCTACAACGGCAAGGCCATCCCGGGATACACCGAGGACAGCGTACACGAACTCATGGAGGAGGCCAACCGCGAGGGCATGGTCGGCATCAGCCCGCGCTACATCCAGGACAAGCTCTCCAACACCCTCGTCTCCCAGCAGGCGCTTCACGAAAAGACGATCAATCCCTTCATGGTGATGAACGCCCTCGAATCGGGCCTCGACAACCACTCGCTCATCACCGACGAGGAGACGAAGAAGCGCTTCCGCGAGCTCCTGGCTGTCGTCAAGGACGAGTACGAGGACATCATCAAGAGCGAGGTGCAGCGGGCGATTTCCGCCGACGAAGAGGCGATCAAGCGCCTCTGCGCCAACTACCTCGAGAACGTCCGCGCCTACACGCAGCGCGAGCGCGTCAAGAACAAGTACACGGGTCGCGACGAGGAGCCGGATGAGCGGCTGATGCGGTCGATCGAGGAGAAGATCGAGATTCCCGAGAGCCGCAAGGACGACTTCCGCCAGGAGATCATGAACTACATCGGCGCCCTCTCGCTGGACAACAAGAAGTTTGAGTACAACACCAACGCCCGGCTGTACAAGGCGCTGGAGCTCAAACTCTTCGAAGACCAGCGCGACACGATCAAGCTCAAGAATCTCGTCTCAAGCGTCGTCGACGACGAGACGCAGGCGAAGATCGACGTGGTCAAGCAGCGCATGATCAAGAACTTCGGGTACAACGAGCAGTCGGCGACCGACGTGCTCAACTACGTCGCGAGCATCTTCGCCCGCGGCGATACGAAGGGTTGAAGCCGCGGACGGCGGATCGAATCGTCCCGTCCGCGCCGATCACCCGCCGGCGCAGGCGGCGACGGGGCTTTTTTTCGCTGACTCACCGGCCCGGGCGCATCCGTGCTCAAGGAGGCGAGGCAGGCGGCAACTTGCTCCATGCCGCGCCGGCCGTTACGCTTGACGCTGCGGACGCCGCCGCCCGGCCGCGGAAGGGGTTCGCCGCGGCGCCCGGCACGCCTCCTCCGACCACGTCGGCCCGGCCTCAAGAGGGAGAGACCCCATGAACCGATCTTCGCGCCCGCGAGCATGGCTGGACGTGCGGCTCATTCTCGTGGTGCTGGCGGCGACGGTGCTGGCGGCCGCGGCGCCGGCCGCACGCGCCCAGGCGGATGGAGACGAGATCGGCCTCCAGCCGGGCGACCCGCCCGTCGCCAACGAGCCGGGGCAGTCGCTGCTCATCATGAACGACGGCCGCCGCTTCCAGGGCCGAATCAAGAGCAAGGACCGCTTCGAACTCGTGCTCGAGATCGCCGGCATCGACACGCGCTTCAAAGTCGCCGACATACTCGAAATCATCCCCCTCAAGACCTTTGAGGAGTATTACGCGGAACTCAAGGCCGCCATCCCGCCCGAAGACTGGACGAGGCGGTACCAGTTCTGCCAGTGGATCCACAAGCGCCGCCGTCTCGAACTGGCCGCGCGCGAACTCGAAGAACTTCTCGATGACAACCCCCGCCTCGAGGACGCCCGCGAACTGCTCCGCATCGTCAACGCCGAGATCGAACTCCAGGTGCGACAGGAGGAAGCAGACGCCGAACGCGAAACCGGTCCCGAAGAGAGCGGGCCGGCGGAGGGCGCACAGGGCCCGCGCCTCACCCCCACGATGCTCCTCACCGACGAAGACGTCAACCTCATGCGCATCTACGAGACGGATCTCAAGAATCCGCCTCGACTGCTCATCCGGCGATCGACGATCGAACGCCTGCTGAGCGAGTACGCCACGAGCGAACTGCTGCCGACGACGCCGGAGGGGCGCAAGGCCTATTTCCGGCGCGATCCGGTGGATATCCTCGCCGACCTCTTCACCCTCCAGGCCCGCGACCTCTACGGCGAGGTGCAGGTGCTCAGCGAGCCGCTTTCGCTCAACAAGTTCCGCCTCAACGTCCATCGGGTCTGGCTCATGAACTCCTGCGCGACGAACCAGTGCCACGGGGGAGTCGGGGCGGGGCGCTTCTTCCTCTTCAACAAGCGGGCGAACACGGCCAACACCGTCTACACGAATCTGCTCATCCTCGAGCGCACGAAGTACCGCGGCGAGCCGATGCTCAATTATGACCGGCCGGAACGATCCCCCCTGCTCCAACTGGGGCTGCCGCGCGACCGCTCGATCTTCCCCCACCCCGAGATGGAAGGCTGGACGCCGGCCTTTCGCGATCAGTCCGATCCGCGATTCACCCGCACCGTCGAATGGATGCGTTCGATGTACATGCCGCGTCCGACGTACCCGATCCGCTTCGAACCCCCCTTCGTGGTGTTCAACCTCGGAGGCGAGGCGGCGGCGCGCGAGCCCGGCGCCGAGGAGGTCCCGGGGGGCGGCGATGCCCCCCCGCCGCCGACCCAACCGCAGCGCTGATGCAGGCGGTGCCCGGGGCGGCGAGACCCCGGCCAAACGCCCCGGCGGCAGGAGACAGTGCTACACTAACTGTTCAGGCGAACCGGCGGAGGCGGACCTGAGCGCCGCCCCCCTGCCGCGAGTGCCGCCCTCGATCCGCTCTCGACGAAAGGCCCGCGAATGAAGCATCTCCCGACATCGTGCCTTCGCCTCCTCTCCGTCGCGGCGCTGTTCGCGCTGCCCCTGTCCGCATGCGAGAACGAGGAAGGGCAGGCCCGCAACGAGGCGGAGCAGAAACTCGCCGAGGCGGCAGCGCAGATTCAGAACATCTCCCTTCAGAGTTCCTATCCCACGCCGATGACCGAGGAGCAGGCGGAGGCGCTGTCGGACCTCGCGAGCCGCGTCGCGGCCGGCGAGCCGCAAGAGTGGATGTCCGAGGATCAGGCTCGCTCGCTCTCCAACATGAGCGGGTCATTCCGCCCGATCGAGACGCACAAGTCCGACCTGGAGAAGGTCCAGACGTCTCTCTCTGGAAGTACGGGCGGGTTGAGCGAGCAGCAGGCGGCCCAGGCCTCGCTGATGTCCGACACCGCGCTCGGCCTGGCACGGGTGCGGCTCGAGGAAGCGGAACGAAGCGACGAGCGGCTCTCGCGGGAAATCTCTCTCGCCGGGGCGCACATCGATGCCATTCTCGACCTGCGGGCGATCGCGGCGGCCGTCGCGGCGTACGACCCGGCCGCACCCCTTCGCACCATCGACAGCCAGGCGCAGGACGCCCGCACGCGCCTGGCTCGCTACCAGGCGGAAGCGCGCGACCTCGAAAAGCGCCTGGGCGACCTTCAGGCCCGGATCGACGCAGAGATTCGCGAGACCAATCGCCTCCGCGAAACGGCCGCAGCGAAGCGCGAGGCGGCGCGAACAGCGCCCCTCGACCAGCGCATCTTCCTCACCGAAGAGGCCGCGTCGATCGCGCGCCAGGCCGACGCCCATCAGGTCGCCGCCGCGCGACTCGAAGCCGAGGTGGACGTCCTTCAACCCGAACTCGTCCGCGCCCAGACGCACGTCCTCGAAGCCGAGGGCGAACTGAAGGACCTGGACGCGGCCCGGGCGCGAATCAAGGCACGGCAGGATCAGGTGGCGGAGGAAGGCCGACGCCTTGAAGCCGATCTCCGGGGGGCGGTGGACGCCTTTGCCCAGGTGTACGGCCCCCTCGCCTCGCGCTTCGAAGAGGAACTCATGCCGCGCTTCGACAGCGCACGCCAGGCGGCGGAAACGGCCATCCGCGAAGCCCGCTCCGCGGGCGCCGGCGGCGGTCGGGTGCCGGGGGCTCAGCAGGCGCTCGCGCAGGTGCTCTGGCGGCAGGCGATGAGCATCGAGCAGTTCGCGCAACTCATCCGCCGCGTGGCCAAGAACGGTCCGGCGCTGGGCCGGACGGGTCAGGATGCCGCGGTCGCGGATGCCCTCGACGCGCGGGCCAAAGAAGCGCGCGAGGCAGCGGCGACCGCCCTTCAGGAAGCCCTCAGCGGAGTCGAGGGAAGCGGCCGGACCGAAGAAGAGCGCGCCCGCAATGAGCAGATGGCCGCGCTCATCCGCCAGAGCCTCGAATACATCACAGGCGAAGCGGTGGCCGAAGTCCGCGACCTCTCCGACCTCGGCGAAATTGCGCCGATGCCCGAGGACATTCCGGCGGTGGACGTCGGCGAAGGTCCGGTGAGCGCCCTGCGCCGCCTCAAGGCCGTCCTCGACGGAGGGAATCTGAGCGACCTGGCTGACCTCTTCCACGCCCGGACGCCCGGCCAGCAGGCCGCGCTCGATGCCACGCGCCGCACGCTCGCCGCGCAGGCTCGCCTCGACGCCGCGGCCCGCAGCGCCTTCAGCGTCGGCTTGATCCAGATCATGCGCGATCCCAAGTTTGCGGAGAGCATGAGGTCCTACGGCTCGGGCAACCCCTTCGTCGCCCAGATGCTCGACAATCCGGACGCGCTCACCGCCGGCCTGCCCTCTCTCCCGCCGAACCTCGACCTCGATACGGTCGAGTTCATGTACGACAATTCCCGCACGACCGCGTGGGTTGATGACGTTCCGGGGCTGGAGAACTGGAACTTCGTCCAGGTCGGGAGCGAATGGCTTCTCGAGATGCCCCCCGCACCGGAAGGATCCGAAGAGATCATGAACCTGCTCCTCGAACCGATGATTTCGACGTTCGAGCGAGTGGCGCAGCGAACCGAGGCGGGCGAGTTCTCGAACCAGTGGCTGATGGTCAGCGCGCTGATCGATGAACTGGTTCGGGCCTTGACCGAGGCGGCGGGCAAGGGCGGCCTGCCCGGCGTCCCCCCGCCGCGCGGCGGCGGGGGCAACTGATCCGCCTCACGCGGCGTCGCGCCGCCGTCTCTCCGAGGCGGCGCCCGGCGGCGGGAGGCCGGAGCATGGCCCATGCACGCTCTCTTTGACGATCGACGCTACCTCATCCCCTTCCGCGCCAGCCTTCTGCCGCAGATCTTCTGCGACACGCTCATCATCGGCACGGGGGTGGCGGGTCTGCGGGCGGCGCTGGCGGCGGCGCAGCACGGCGAGGTCATCATCCTCGCCAAGGCCGACCTCAAGCGATCAAGCACCGCGTGGGCGCAGGGCGGAATCGCCGCCGTCCTCGGCGAATCCGAGACGGCCGTGCGCCTGCACGTCGAGGACACCCTGGCGACGGGCGGCGGATTGTGCGACAGCGGCGTGGTCGAGGCGACCGTCGCCGGCGCCCGGCCGCGCATCGAGGAACTTCGACGCTGGGGAATGCGCTTCGACGTCAACGAAGAGGGCGAGATCTCGCTCGGCCGCGAGGGCGGACACCGCGAGTCGCGCATCCTCCATTCCGACGGCGACGCGACGGGGCGCGAACTGGTTCGCTGCCTCGGCAACCAGGTGCTGAGCACCTCGGGAATCCGCCTCTTCGAGAACTGCTTCGCCCTCGATCTGCTCACGGTCTCGGATGGCGAGGCCAGTCCTGTCGTCGGAGCGATCACGCATCATCCGAAATACGGCCTGCAGATGATCTGGTCATGGGCGACGATCATCGCCACGGGAGGCGCGGGCGGCGTCTTCCGCGAGACCACGAATCCGGCGGGCACGACAGGCGACGGCATCGCGATGGCCTATCGCGCCGGCGCGGCCGTCGCTGACATGGCCTTCATCCAGTTCCACCCGACGACGCTCTACATCGCCGGCGCCGAGCGGTCTCTCATCACCGAGGCGGTGCGCGGCGAAGGGGCGCACCTCGTGGATCGGCGCGGCGAGCGCTTCATGCAGCAGGCCCACCCCATGGCGGAACTGGCCCCGCGCGACGTCGTCAGCCGCGCCATCATCGACCACCTCGGACAGACGGGCGACACGCACGTCTTTCTCGACGCCCGGCACTTCAAGCCCGGTTTCTTCGCGCAGCGCTTTCCGGGAATCGCGGCCCAACTCGCCCGCTTCGACATTGATCCCGAGCACGACCTCATTCCCGTCCATCCCAGCGCGCATTACACCATCGGCGGGGTCCACGTGGACGCCTGCGGGCGGACGACGCGCCCCGGCCTGTACGCGTGCGGCGAGGCGGCGTGCTCGCGCCTCCACGGGGCCAACCGACTCGCCAGCAACAGCCTCCTCGAAGGGCTCGTGCTCGGCGAGATCACCGGCCGCATCTGCCAGGAGCAGCGCGAGCCGTCCAACGGCGCCCGGCCGCCCAAGCGCATCATCAGCGACATCCCGCTTTCGGAGCACGGCGGACTCGACCTGAACGACGTGCGGTCAAGCCTGCGGAGCGTGATGTGGCGCCACCTCGGCATCGTCCGCGACGGACCGACGATGGCGGACATCCGCGAGATGATCAACTTCTGGGGCCGCTACACGCTCGACAAGATCTTTGACGATCCGCTGGGCTGGGAGACGCAGAACATGCTCCTCGTCGCATCGCTCGTCTGCAACAGCTCGCAGTGGCGCGAGGAGAGCCGGGGCGTCCACAGCCGCCGCGACTTCCCCGAGCCGCGCGACGAGTTCCGCTGCCACGACCTCTGGCGGCGCGGCCAGGCCGGGCCGATGCGCCTCGAAATCGCGCCGGCCGCGCAGGAGGTCGAGGCATGAACCGCAGACACGCCCTGCTCGCGGCGCTGTCGGGCACGGCGGCGCTGCTCGCCGCCTGCCAGGTCGAACTGCGCCGCATTGACGTGCGCGAAGAGCGCCTCAAGGCCCTCGACCGCGCCATGGCCGAGCAGGAGGGGAATCTCACCGTCGAAAACGAAGACGGCACGATCACGCTCAACTCGCCCCGGCCCGAGCACCTCATCGCCCACCTGCGCCAGCACATCGTCGAGGGAAACGCGGACCTCATCCACGACCAGCTCCTCGCCCAGGCCGCAAAGCAGGCCTATGCCGACCAGGGACTCGACTCGCACGACGCGGCCCACTGGCTCATCGCCAACCAGCGCGATGTCCTCCTCCTGCTGGGGCGCTTCGCCGGAGGGCTCAGCAGCCCCGACGTCGTCTCGCAGTCGATGGGCAACGGGTTCCGGCTTCGGCTGGCGCCGCACCTCGAACGGTCGTTCCGCTTCACCACCCTGGACATCGTCTACGAGAACGGACAGTTCAAGTTGCTGCTCATCTCGTGACGGCAAACGTGAACCTGCACACCGTCCGCAGCGCCGGGCGGGACGGAGGCGATGATGGGCAAAGACTGGCTGAAGCACGCGTTCGCCGTCGATCCGCCCGGTGCGGCGGAGCCGACCGAGGCGCAGAAACCCGTCGTGGAGTGGGCCTGCCGCGAGATCGCTCGCCGCCGCCTGACGACGCCCGGTCTGCTCTTCCTCGAGATGTCGCGCCCGCTCAACTACGTCGCGGCGCAGACGATGCACTTCTTTCAGCCGGCGTTCTGGGCGCTGCTGCGCCGGCAGTCCTACGAGAACTACCTCCACTTCTCGGAGTTTCTTGAGAAGCGGGGCGCGATGGACTACCTCATCCAGCGCATCGAGCAGATTGAAGCCGAAGCGATCAGCCCGAAGCGCACCGACGACGACCCGCCTCCCCCCGCCGCCGGCGCCTGACTACTCCACGAGGCGCAGGCGGCCGAGACGCTTGCGCTGAAACTCGCAGAAGTAAATATCGCCCGAGGAGCGATCGATGGCGATGCCCGTCGAGGCGTTCACGGCATCGGCGGGGAAGCCGGCAAGCGACGGCAGCCGGACGACGTTTCGCCCGTCCGCCGTGATGAAGCCCAGCGACGCGTCCGTCGCGGTGTCCTTCGTCGCGTCCTGCGTGAACCACAGGCGGTTCTGCGCATCGAACGCGATCGAGTGCAGCGTCTGATTCCGCAGGTCGGCGCCGGGCACGACCCACTCGCTGATGCACGGGTTGCGCCCCTCGCCGTTGAGCGTGCGGCACGCCGGATCGAGAATGCGATCGGCGCTGAATCGACCGATGGTGCTGTCGAAGTACTCGTTGAAAACGATGTCGCCCCCGGGGGTTTCGAGAATCTGCCATGGCCCGGACCCGACGATCCACACCGGATCGCCCAGCCCGATCGCCCGCGGGAGGGGATACTCGAAGACCCGCCCGGTCTCGGGATGGAGCACGCCGATGCGATTGCCCCAGAAAGCCGTGTACCACACCAGGCCGCGCCGATCGACGATCAGGTGCGCCGGGTGCTTCGAACCCTCGGGCAGGCGATAGACGCGATAGCAATCGTCCGTCGGGCCGCCCTCCTCGCAGACCTGGTGCAGCAGCGAGCGGCTGAAGTCGAAGTGATTGTCCCACTCGATGCGCTCGGGATCGAAACTGGCGATCGCCGGCCCCTTCTCGAGGCTGCCCTGCGCCACCCACATTCGCCCGCGCCGCTCATCCCACGCCAGGCCGATGATCTCGTTCCAGTCGCCGGGCATGTTGTAGACGCGCCACTCCCGGCCCGGTTCGGCGACGGGGTCGTAGCGGACAATTCGACTGTGATTCGGATGCTCGCCGGAGTAAAGACTGCCGCCTCCCTGCGTGAACCAGACCTTGCCCCGCGGATCGACGATTACGTCCTCTCCCAGCACACTCGTCTGCGTGCGATGGTCGCGGAAGATCGTCGAGGCGAAGGGTCCGGGATCGGGCGGGCGCGGGATCGCCAGTCCCTCCACGGCGCCGGTCGCCGGATTGAAGTGCTGAAACGCGCGATGAAACTCCTGGTTGATCCACACCTGCGACTGCGCATCGACGGCGATGGCAAGGGGGAGGGCGTTTGTGCCCTCCGTCGGCGGAATGTCGAACCACTCGTAGAGGTAGACTTCGACGCGGGCGGGATTACTCAGTCCCTCCGCTGTGCGCACGCGCACTGCGCCGCTGCGCGCGGCGTCGTCGATGGCGAGAATGATGCGATTCTCCTCCCAGAGCAGCACGGCGGGGGAAGTCGAGGCGATCGTGAGGCGCTCCTGGCCGATCTGCGCTACCACGGCCGCGTCCGGCCCCGGCGAGCCGAAGCCGCTGCCGGGAATGGTCAGCGTCGTGCAGCGGATCGTGCCGAGGATCGGAGCATCGATCCGCGGCCCGGCGGCGATCGAAGCGGCGCTCAACAGCGCCAGCGCGAGGATGTGGCTGATCTGGCTCATCATGCTCAATTATGCACCGGGTCGGAGGCGGAGCCAGAGCCGCCGGACAATCGGGGAATCAACCGGGTCGGAATCTCAGTCACATCCGCGCGGCGGCGGTCTCGGCGGTTTCGCCGCCCGGGATGATCGGCGCGGGCGCCGGGGGCGCCTCGTGCGGCGGCGCGGGGGCCGCCACCTGCGGCGCCGGGTAGAGCAGCAGGC
The DNA here is from genome assembly GCA_039794345.1 of Phycisphaerae bacterium. GTDB lineage: Bacteria > Planctomycetota > Phycisphaerae > Phycisphaerales > UBA5793 > UBA5793. The sequence continues at coordinate 39,188 of JBDIVQ010000011.1, forward strand.
GCAGGCCGTTGGCGACGACCAGCAGCGTTCCCCCTTCGTGCCCGAGCACGCCCAGGGGCAGGTTCACCCATCCCAGAAGCGTGCCGATGATGAGCAGCGCGATGGCGCCGATCGCGAAGGCGAGGTTGGTGATGATGGTGCGCACCGTCGCGCGCGCCAGCCGCACCGCCCACGTCACGGCGCGCAGGTCTTCGTTCATGAGCACGACGTCGGCGGTTTCGAGCGCGGCATCGGAGCCGATGCCGCCGATGGCGATGCCCGCGTCGCTCGCCGCCAGCGAAGGCGCATCGTTCACGCCGTCGCCCACCACGGCCACGCGGCCGTGCGCCGCGCGGAGGCGCTCGACGTACGCCAGTTTCTCTTCCGGATGAAGTTCGGCGTGATAGGAATCGAGGCGCAGGTGGTCGCTGAGGCGCTTGGCGACGGCCTGCACATCTCCGGTGAGCATGACGACCGGTCGTATGCCGAGTTCGTGAAACTCGCGCACCATCGCCTCGCCGCCGCTTCGCGGCTCATCGCGCAGCACGAAGACCCCCGCCTGATCGCGCCATGCGAGCGCGACGGCGAGGCTGCCGCGCGAGTGCAGCGCCTCCATCACCTCTTCCAGACGCGCGTGCAGGCAGATGGGCATGAGTTCGCGCACGTAGTCGAAGCGGCCCAGGCGCACCTCGGAGCCGTCGTGCTGCCCGGAGACGCCCTTTCCCGGCTGAAACGTCTGCTCCTGCCCGGGGATCGGCTCGACGCCGCGCCGCTGCGACTCCTCGATGATCGCCTGGGCGAAAGGATGCGTCGAGCCGTGCTCGAGCCCCGCCGCCAGCGCCAGCAGCGTCTGCGAATCCGACCATGCGACGGGATGCACCTGCTGCACGCGCGGCCGGCCCATCGTCAGGGTGCCGGTCTTATCCAGCGCGGCGCAGCGGAAGGAGGCGAGGCGCTCGATCGATTCGCCTCCTTTGAAGAGCACGCCCGCCCGCGCGGCGCGGCTGATGCATGAGAGCGTCGCCGTCGGCGTGGCGATGATGAGCGCGCAGGGGCTGGCGACAATGAGCAGCGTGATCGCCGTGTACGCCGCGCTGGACCACGCCCGCTCCAGTCCGAAGCGCAGCGCGAAGAGGGAAACGAGACAGACGACGAGCACCCCGACGCTGTAGGGCGTCGAGAGGCGGTCGATGAGTTGCTGCACGGGCTGGCGCCGCTCCTGCGCGCTGAGAACGAGGTTGAGGACGCGCTGGAGGCTCGAGTCGCTCGCCAGCCGGGCGACGCGCACCTCGATGGGATGACTCTCGTTGATCGTCCCTGCAAAGACCTCATCGCCCTCCGCCACGGCGCGCGGCCTCGATTCGCCGGTCAGCGACGCCTGGTTGAGTTCGGTCGCTCCCGACGTCACCACGCCGTCCGTCGGCACGCGCTCTCCGGGCCGCACGAGCACGATCTCGCCGACCTGCGCTTCCTCGGGGCGGATCTCTCTCCACTGGCCGCCGCGCCGCACAAGCGTCTCGGTGGGAATCATGCGGTTGAGCGCGGTCACCGCGGACGTCGTGCGCTTCATGGCCAGGTCTTCGAGCGCGCCGGAGAGGACGAAGAGAAAAAGGAGCAGCGCCCCCTCTTCGGGGTGGCCCAGCCCCGCTGCGAGGACGGCTCCGACGACCATCAGCACGTCGATGTTGAACTCAAGCCCGCGGATCGCTTCCCAGGCGGCGCGGCCGCCGTACACGAGGCCGATCGCCAGACTCGTCCACACCAACCACTCGCCAAGAGTCCGCGGCGCGCGGGCCCGTTCGGAGATCGCTTCCCCGACCTCCCGCGCCTCCACGAATTGCGTGAGCACAAATCCCGCGGCGAGAAGCGTTCCGGCGAGAATCGCGGCGGCGAGTTCATGATTGCCGGCGATGCGCGTGTGCCACGCGGCGAGGCTGAACGCGGATCGTGGGGCGGGAGGCGGCGGGTTCACGGAGAGAGTCTATTCGACTGGGCGCGGCCGCAGCCGTCAATCCCACCTCGGACGACCGACCGGTCCGCCGCGCCTGTGGGCCGGCTCTCCAAACGAGCCGATACTATTCGGACGGCCGCCGGTCGGCGCCGACCAGAGGAAACCCGAAACAAGGATCATCGACGCCATGGCTTCCCAGGGCATCAGACGAATCGGCGTGCTCACCGGAGGGGGCGACTGCCCGGGCCTCAACGCCGTTATCAGGGCCGTCACCAAGACGGCCATCATGAACCACGGGGTGCAGGTCTTCGGCATCGAAGACGGCTTTCTCGGCCTCGTGCAGAACCGCATCAAGGAACTCCGCCAGGAAGACGTCTCGGGCATTCTGACCGTCGGCGGAACGATCCTCGGAACGTCCAACAAATGCAATCCCTCGCGCTACTGCACCGGGTTCGACGGGCAGGGCCAGCCGGTCTTCAAGGACGTCACGGACCGCTGCATGGATCACCTCCAGCACTGGCGCCTCGATGCGCTCGTGGTCATCGGCGGCGACGGAACGATGAGTTGCGCCAAGGAATTCGTCCGCCGGGGCGTCAACTGCATCGGCGTTCCCAAAACCATCGACAACGACCTCATCGGCACGGACATCACCTTCGGCTTCCAGACCGCGGTCGAAACCGCGACCTGCGCCATTGACCGCATCCACACCACCGCGGCCAGCCACCACCGCGTCATGGTCGTGGAGGTGATGGGGCGCAACGCGGGCTGGATCGCGCTCCACGCCGGCGTCGCGTCCGGCTCGGACATCATCCTCCTGCCTGAGATTCCCTTTGACTACGAGTTCATCTGCGAGTTCATCAAGCAGCGCCATCTGCACCACCGCAGTTGCACCATCGCGTGCGTCAGCGAAGGCGCGCGGCCGGTGGGCGGCAAACAGGTCGTCAATCACCACGATCCGACCAGCCCCGACCCCGTGCGCCTCGGCGGCATCGGCAAGATCGTCGCCGACGAAGTGGAGAAGCGCACCGGGGCCGAGAGCCGCGTGACGGTGCTCGGCCACGTGCAGCGCGGCGGCACGCCGATCCACTCCGACCGCCTGCTCGGCACGCGCTTCGGATACCACGCCATCGAACTGCTGATGAGCGGCGCGCGCAGCCGCCTCGTGGTCATGCGGAACCACAAGGTGACAGACATTGACCTGCTCGACGCCGCGGACAAGCAGCGCCTCGTGCCCCTGGACGACACGCTCATCGCGGCCGCTCGCGCCGTGGGCACGTGCTTCGGCGACGGTCCGGTCGCTTGACGCCGCGCGCCCCGCGGCAAGGATGGTGCATGCGACACCTGCGAATCCTCGCCGCGCTCCTCCTGCCTTCCCTGCTTGCCTCCTGCGCCACGACGGGGGACGCCCCATCGCCCTCCGCCGCGAGCATCGCGCCGGAGAAGGTCGAGGCCGTTTCCCTGCTCGGCCGCCCGCTCGCGGCGCCGGTGCTGACGCCGGCCCAACTCGGCCCGCGCCTCGTTGAATACGCCGAGGCGCTGCGCGCTTTCGACGCCGACCCCGAAAGCGAAGAAGCCTCCATCTGGCTCGGCCGGCGCGCCGCGTATCTCGGCCGCTACCGGCACGCGATCGACATCTACACCCAGGCGCTCGAACGGCACCCGCGCAGTTACCGGCTGCTCCGCCACCGCGGACATCGGTGGATCACGCTGCGCCGCTTCGACCGGGCCGTGGCGGACCTCACGCTCGCCTCGCGCCTCGCCGAAGAAGTCTGGGACGAGATCGAGCCTGACGGCCTGCCCAACGCGCTCAACGAGCCCACGAGCACGGTCAAGTCGAACATCGAGTATCACCTCGGCCTGGCGCATTACCTCCGCGGCGAGTTCGCCGCCGCCCGTTCCGCCTACGAGCGGTGCCTGGCGGTTTCAACCACCGATGACATGCGCGTGGCGACCGCTTACTGGCTCTGGATCACCCTCCAGCGCCTCGGCGAGCCAGACGCCGCAGCGGAAGCCATCGCGCCCTACACCGCGCAGACGCGCGTCATCGAGAACAAGGCCTACCAGCGCCTCATCCTGCTCTTCAAGGGTGAAATCTCGCCCGACGACGGCGAGCCGCTCGTGCCCCCCGGCACGGGCGCGGGCGAACTGGAGGGTGTCACGTACGCCTATGGCCTCGGCGCCTGGCATCTCGCCCACGGCCGGACCGAGCGCGCGTTGAGCATTTTCCGCGACATCGTCGCGGTGGAGTCGGCCTGGCCCGCCTTCGGGTACATCGCCGCCGAGGCCGAGTTGGCGCGAGCGCGGCCGCCAAAGCGCTGAGGCGGAGGAGCGGCGGATCGCGCGGGCCTCCGCCCGGCGCCGGCGCACCTGCACCCCCGCCTGCTGTGGCGGGCGCCCTCACCGCCGGGCGGAAACGCCGACCTTGACGAGTCGGTCCTCGCGGCAGAGCGCGCCGTTGGGCGCGCCGTCGATGACGTCCTGGATCATCATGGCGCCGAGGCGCTTCTCCATGAGTTCCATGATGGTGTCCATCTCGCTGTGCAGCGGGCACAGGTGCGTCTTGTGCGTGATTCGGTCCAGCGGGCAGGAGCGGATGCGCGGCAGGGGGTCGATCGCGTTGACAATCTCAAGGAGCGACGTGTGCCGCGGATCGCACAAGACCCGGAATCCCCCGCCCCGGCCGCGACGGCCGCGCACAAGTTTGGCCCTGGCGAGCGACTGGAGCACCTTGACGGTGTAGTCCGCAGGCACCTTGGTGGCGCGGGCGATCTGGACAGCCGTCATGACCTCGCCATCCTTCGACCCGGATTCGGCGAGGATGATCATGATGCGAAGGGCGTATTCCGCGGTGGTGGACATCATGGCGGCGGGAACTCCTCTGGATGCGCGCCTGGCGCGCCACGGCTCAGCGATTCGCTCGTTCGAACGTCTTCATGAAGTCGGCCAGTCTCTCGCATGCCTCGAGGGGAAGCGCGTTGTAGACGCTGGCGCGCATGCCGCCGACGCTCCGGTGCCCCTTGAGCCCGTCGAACCCCGCCGCCTTCGCCTCCGTGATGAACTTCGACTCGAGATCTTCGCTCGGGGCGCGGAAGCAGATGTTCATGAGCGAGCGGCTCTCCGGCTGGACCGTGCCTCTGAAGAAGTCGCTGTGGTCGATGACGTCGTAGATGACCTTCGCCTTCGCCTCGTTGCGCTCCGCCATCGCCGTCAGGCCGCCGAGGTCCCGGATCCACTTGAACGACTGGCCCATGATGTAGATGCCGAAGGTGTTGGGCGTGTTGTAGAGCGAGTTGTTCTCGGCGTGGATGCTGTACTTGAGCATCGTCGGGATGTCGTCGCGCACCGACTTGAGCAGATCGTTGCGGATGATGACGAGGACCACGCCCGACGGGCCGAGGTTCTTCTGCGCGCCCGCGTAGATCAGGCCATACTTCGACACGTCGATCGGCCGCGAGAAGATGTCGCTCGACGCGTCGCAGATGAGAGGCACGCCGGGCGGGCCCTGCGGCTCACTCTTCCACTGCGTCCCGAAGATCGTGTTGTTCGAGGTGAAGTGGACGTACGCCGGCCTCGCGGAGAACTTCAGGTCGCCCTGGGACGGGATGCGGTCGAAGTTCGTCGGCTTACTCGAGCCGGCGACGTGCACCTCGCCGAACAGTCTCGCCTCCTCGACCGCCTTCTTCGACCACGTGCCGGTGACGATGTAGTCCGCCGTCGCGTGCTTGTTGAGCAGGTTCATCGGCACCATGGCGAACTGGAGCGACGCCCCGCCCTGGAGAAACAGGACGCGGTACCGGTCGGGAATCCCCGCGATCGCGCGGCAGTCCGCCTCCGCTTCCTCGATCACTTTCGTGAACGCCTTGCCGCGATGGCTGTGCTCAAGAATGCCCACGCCGCTGCCGGCGAGGTTCCACAGATCCTGCTGCGCCTGCCTGAGCACCGGCTCGGGAAGGACCGCCGGACCCGCGCTGAAATTGAAGATGCGATCGCTCATGGCTTCACCGGTCCTTCACGCGATGGACAACTGGCCCGATCACTGTTCACTCCTGCCTGATCGGTCTCAGGCTCACGCTGATGATGTTCTCATTGCCCGTCCGGATGCGCGCCAGCGCCGCTTCGCTCGGACTCCCGACGAGGTGGATCCGCGCGCAGGTCGCTTCTCCTCCGTGGTAGTTGATGTTCTCAACCTCTTCCACGTTGATCGATTCGTCGGCGATGGCCCTGAAGACGTGCGAGAGCACGCCGGGCCGGTTGCGGTGCCGCACCGACAGCACGTGCGTCGCCGGACTCGCCTCGTGGAGGTTCACGCAGTTGAGCACTTCATGAGTCGAAAGGTAGCCGCTCATGATCCGGATGACTTCGTGGGCGATGGCGATCTGCGCCTGGTCCGTCGAGGCGCCGACGTGGTGGGTTCCGTAGACGCCGCGGTGCTGCGCCAGCATGCTGCGGAATTCGCCGGTCGGACTGCCCGGCTCGCCGCGGTAGACGTCCAGGCCGCAGCGCAGCCCCTTCTTCTCGATCGCCGCGAGCAGTGCTTCCTCATCGATCACGTTGCCGCGCGACGTGTTGATGAGATAGCCGCCCGGCTTCATGGCCTCGAGGAACTCCGCGCCGATGAACTTCTCCGTCTCCGCGTTGCCCATCACGTTGATCGTAACGACGTCGCTGTGGCGCGCCACGTCCAGCGGCGTCGCGCAGTACTCCACGCCCATGCGCTCCGCGTCCTCGCTCGTCAGGTTCCGCGACCACGCCACCACCCGCATCCCGAAGGCCTGCGCCCGGCGGCGCACCTCGTTGCCGATCTGCCCCATCCCCACGATCCCCAGCGTCCGGCCGTAGAGCCCGCGGGCCTTGCTGTACTCCTTCTTGTTCCACCGGCCCGCCCGCAGATCGGCGGTCTGATCGGGAATCCGCCGGTCGCAGGCGCAGATCAACCCCATGACGAGTTCAGCGACCGCGATCGAGTTCTTGCCCGGACAGTTAGCCACGAAGACGCCCAGACAGGACGCCGCCTTGACGTCGATGCTGTCCACCCCCGCGCCGGCGCGGACGACCAGGCCAAGCCGGGAGCAGGCCTTGAGCGCTTCCGCCGACACCTTCTTGCCTCGCACAATGAGCACGTCGGGATCGACCTCGCGCATCATCGCCGGCAGATCCTCCGCGGACACGTCAGGATTGTGGATCACCTCGCAGCCGAGATCCTTGATGCCGTCCACTCCCACCTTTTCGAACTTTTCCGCGATGAGAACCCGCATGACTCGCTCCCCCTCAAACTGGGCCGCCGTATCCGCTTCTCCGGTCAATCGAGTGTATGCACGAGCAGGCCGCTGCGGAGTTTCGGCTCAAACCAGGTGCTTTTCGGGGGCATGATCCGTCCCGCGTCCGACACCGCCATCAACTGCGACACCGTCGTCGGGTACATCGAAAACGCGATCGCCATCTCTCCGCTGTTCACCCGCTTCTCGAGTTCCGCCGTGCCGCGGATGCCCCCGACGAAGTCGATCCGCCTGTCAGTGCGGATGTCGCCGATGCCCAGGATCGGTTCGAGCACCCGCGACTCCAGCAGCGCTACATCGAGCGAGTTGATCGGGTCGCTGCGGTCGATGCTCTTCTCATCGATCTCGACGAGATGCCACCTGCGGTCGAGGTAGGCACAGAACGATCCCGGCGCCGGCGGGGTCGGTTTGTCCGTCGCGCTCACGCGCCCCACGCGGCCAAGCCGCTCCAGCACCTGGGCCGGCGTCTGGCCGTTGAGGTCTTTCACGACGCGGTTGTAGGCCATGATGCGCACCTCGGAGGCCGGAAAGAGGACCGCGAGGAACCAGTTGTACTCTTCGCTCCCCGTGTGATTCGGGTTCTTTTCCCGCAGCACCTTTCCCGCCCGCCAGGCGCTGGCGCAGCGGTGGTGCCCGTCGGCGACGTAGACGTGCGGAATCTTGCCGAACGCCCGGACCAGCGCCGCCGCGTCCGGCGCCTTCCACATCGTGTGCCGCACGCCGTCCACGGCCGTGAAGTCGTAGAGCGATTCGCCCTTGATCGCTTCGGCCACCAGCCGCCCCACTTCGGCTTCGTCCCGGTAGGTCAGGAAGACCGGCTCGGCGTTGGCGTTCATCTCCAGCACGTGCCGCGTGCGGTCATCCTCCTTGTCGCGCCGCGTCTTCTCGTGCTTCTTGATCAGGTCACTTTCGTAGTCGTCAATGTGCACGCAGCCCACGAGGCCTGTCTGCGCCTTGCCGTCCATCACGAGGCGATAGATGTAGAGAGTCGGCGTCGCATCGCGGACCAGCGTCCCCTGCGACTGGAACCGATCGAGATTCGCGCGCCCCTTCGCGTAGATGCGGTCATCGTGCGGATCGACATCGGCCGGCAGATCGATGTCCGGCCGGCAGACGTGCAGGAAACTCACCGCATTCCCCTTCGCCAGTTCCGCCGCTTCCTCCCGGTTGACGACGTCGTAGGGCACGGAGGCGACCCTGGCGGCAAGGTCGCGCGGCGGTCGCAAGGCTCGAAACGCATTCAATCGCATGGCAGACTCCGAAACGCATCAGGAAACCGAGGCATCAAGGCATCAAGGCATCAAGGCATCAAGGGATCGAGGCACCAGGGGATCGTTTACCCGCGACCCGAAGGCTCTGCGAAGGGGAGCGCGCCGGGGGGCTTGATCCCCGCCGGCAACATTAGCGTGCCGCTCCGGGCGGCGGCGGTAAGTGCGTTTCCTTGATTTCCGGGGCCGTCCGACGCCTCTTCGCGAACCTGCCGGCTGCGCGCTTCGCGATCAGACCCTCGCCCGGGTCGCCGGTTTTCTTTGAAAAACCTGTGCAAACCCCTTGGCGCGGGGACCGCCGTGCGCCATAATCCGAAGTGCGTTCGCTGGAGCCGGTCCCAGCAGCCGAACCGGATCGCGTTGTGTTCAATGGAGGCGTCCCCATGCCGTTCCGACCCGCAGCCGCACTCGCCCTTCTGACCGCCGCCGCGTTCGCCGTTGCCGCGCCGCCCGCCGGGATGGACGCCCGATCCCAGTCGCCCGGACCGGCCAGCCGAGCCGAACTTCTCAACCTCGGCCTGCGCGGCGTCTACTTCGTCGAGAATCAGGGACAGTGGGGCGACGAGTCGGTCCACTATGGCCTCAAGTCGCGCGGCCTCGACGTCGCCTTCCGCGAGTCGTCCTTCACGATGCATCTTTCGCGCGAGGTGAGCGGCGACGTCCCCGTCGCGGTTGCTCGCGGAGCATGGGCGTCCCGCCCGTACGAATCTGAACTGGTGGAATGGGCGTCACGCCCGTACGAATCTGAACTGGTGGAATGGGCGTCCCGCCCGTACGAAAGCGCCATCGCGCCCGAAGCGAGCCCGACGCGTGAGCGAGGTCTTCTTGCGTTTGATGATCCAACCCCGCTCCCTGACGGTCGGGGCTCGCTTCATGCGCCTGTGGAGCACGAGCACCTCACACTCACGATCACTTTCCCGGGGTCAAATCCCGTCACGCCGCGCGGCGCGCAGCCGCA
>JBDIVQ010000012.1:0-47918 GCA_039794345.1 Phycisphaerae bacterium
ACGTTCGCCATTGCCCTCCCCGCACACCTCGCCCGAAGCGGGTCGATGTGTGGAGCCCCCTCTTTGACGCTCCCGGACAATCGGCGCCACACGGCTCCGCGGCGGGTGGCATCGATCGCCGCCGCTCGGGGCGGGTGGCATCGATCGCCGCCGCTCGGGGCGGGTGGCATCGATCGCCGCCGCTCGGGGCGGAGATCGATGGCGAGGGTGCAAGCGCGAGCGACGGCCCCTTGCCCCTCGCACTGCACTCTCGCTCAAAGCAGCGAGCGTGCAGTGCCACCCTCGTTCTTCGCGGCCGCGCACCTCTGCCGTTCGGCACTGCACTCTCGCTCAGAGCCGCGAGCGTGCAGTGGCACCCTGCGCAGGTGCGGGTGGCATCGATCGCCGCCGCTCTGGGCGGAGATCGATGGCGAGCGTGCAAGCGCGTGCGACGACCCCTGCCCTTCGCACTGCGCTCTCGCCCAGAGCGGCGAGCGTGCAGTGGCACCCTGTGCGGATGAGGGTGGCATCGATCGCCGCCGCTCTGGGCGGGTGGCATCGATCGCCGCCGCTCTGGGCGGAGATCGATGCCGAGCGTGCAAGCGCGTGCGACGACCCCTGCCCTTCGCACTGCACTCTCGCTCAGAGCCGCGAGCGTGCAGTGGCACCCGTTTGATTCATAACCGCGCGGGTGGCATCGATCGCCGCCGCTCGGGGCGGAGATCGATGGCGAACGTGCAAGCGCCTGCGACGACCCCTGCCGTCTGCACTGCACTCTCGCCCAGAGCGGCGAGCGTGCAGTGGCACCCTCTCGATTCACAACCGCACACCCCTGCCCCTCGCACTGCACTATTCACAACCGCGCGGGTGGCATCGATCGCCGCCGCTCTGGGCGGAGATCGATGGCGAGGGTGCAAGCGCGAACGAAGACCCCTGCCGTCTGCACTGCACTCTCGCCCAGAGCAGCGAGCGTGCAGTGGCACCCGCCGCACCTGACATGAAAGTGCTCTAGAATGCGCCGCGATGACGCGAGCCGCCTGCCCTCCCCCTTCCGCCGCCCCGAGCGCCCGGACGTTTGCGCTCGTCGCCGCCGGGGTTATCGCGCTCGCCGCGACGGCGGTCTGGCTGACGCGGCCGAGCCTGAGCGCCTTTGACTACAGCCAGTTCCCGCACGCCCTGTCCGTGCTTCTCGCCGATGCGCCGCTGGTTCTCGGCTGGCTCATTGCGGCGTGGGGCCTCGGCTCGCTTGCCTGGCGCGCGCTGCGCTTGGGCGACTCGATGACGCCAGGCGGTGAGATCGGCCTGGGCATCGCGGCGATGCTCTGGCTCGATCACGCGCTCGGCGCCGCCGGGCTGCTCCAGGCGGGCGGCGGAGTCGGGGCCTGGGCGCTCCTTGCCGCCGGCTGGATCCCTGCCCTGATCACGTTGCGGTCGCGGCTGGCCTCGCGGTCGATCGCATCAAGTCGGATGGACGGCTCGGCGGCGCTGCTGCTCGCGGCCGCTCCGGCCGTGGCTCTCATGCTCGTCGCCGCGACGAGCGCGCCGGGCTGGCTGTGGAGTTCTGAAGCGCACGGCTATGACGTGCTCGAGTACCACCTTCAGCAGCCGCGCGAGTGGCTGGCGCGCGGCTCGCTCACGCCGCTGACGCACAACGTCTATTCCTTCGCGCCCTCCTACGTCGAGGCGGCGTACTACCACCTCGCCATCCTGCTTGACCCCTTCGCGACGCGCCCGGCTGACGGCGCGATCCAGGCGGCGACGGCGTGCCAGTTGCTCCACGCGATGCTCATGGTCTGGGCGGCGTATGAAGTCGCGCTCCTCGCCGCGCAATTCACCTCGCGCCTCGCGACGCTCGCGGCGGGAGCGATCGCGGTCAGCGTCCCGTGGGTCATCATCACCGGCTCGATGGCCTACAACGAAGCGGTGCTGCTCGGCCTGCTGGCCCTGTGCTGGCGACTCATTGAGGCCCGCGCGATGAGCGTGCGCGCTTTCGCGCTCACCGGGTTCCTTGTCGGAGCGGCGTGCGGGGCGAAACTGACGGCGCTCGGGAGCGTCGCCCTGCCCCTCGCCGTCCTGCTGCTCGTGCGCACTTCGCCCGCGCTGTGGGCGCGGATGGCGCTCGCCGGCGCGCTCGGCGGGGTCATCGCGCTGGGGCCCTCTCTCATCCGCAACTTCGCCGCCCTCGAGGGCGGCAATCCCTTCTTTCCACTTTTCATGAAGGCGCTCGGCTCGGCGCATTGGACGGCTGAGCAGATGGAGCGATGGAACACAGCCCACGCGCCCGACAAACCGTGGCTCGACCGCTTCGGCGCGCTGTGGACGATGGGCTTTGCGCACGCGCAGTGGGCGGGGCTGTGGTTCGCCGCCCTGCCGGCGGGGCTGCTGGCGCTTGGCGGTTCATCGCATCGGCGCAGCGCCGGTGCGGCGCTGCTCATCCTCGCGGTGCAACTGGGATTCTGGCTGGCGCTGACGCACCTCCAGAGCCGCTTTCTGCTGCCCTGCCTGCCGCCGCTGGCGGTTCTCGCAGCGCTGGCGCTCGACTCCATCGCCCGTCGCGCGCAGCGCCTCGCCGTCGCCCTGGCGGTCGTCATTCCCATCGGTCTCGGCGGCTGGAGCATTCGCCTTTATGAGCAGGAGCGCGGCGGCAAGCCGGCAACGTATATTGAGGGTGTGGACCTGCGCACCGGCGTGGATTCCCCCGCCTTCGATCCCCACTTCCAGCGCGAACTGGCGCTCGTGAACAGCGACGTGTACCTCACGCACTTCATTGACGGCCGTCGCGGCGTGTATCTTCTCGGCGACGCGACTCCCTTCTACATTCTCCGCCCCGTGGTCTGGCACACGACATGGGACACGTCGCCGCTGGGCGAGATCATCCGGGCGCACGGCGAGGATCACCGCGCCTGGGCGGCGGCGCTGCTCGAGAGCGGCCTGCCGCTGGTGCTCGTCAATGAGGCGGAGATGCACCGCCTCATCGACTTCAAGCCTTGGTACGATCCCGACGTCGCGGCCGCGGACTGGCGCGGCTTCTTCGCATCGCACGCGCGTGTGGCGGCGGCATGGCCGATCACCTCGGATCACCGCCGCGTTCTTTACGAAATCCTCCCGCCCCGCTGAATCAGCATGTCCGTCGAGTCGCCCATTCTGATCGCGACCTCAAACCCGCACAAACTCGGGGAGATCGCGGCGGTTTTCGCGCAGATCGGCCTGCGCGTCATCGGCCTGGCGGAAGCGGGCGTGAACGTGGCCGAACCCGAGGAGGACGGCGCGACGTTCGAGGCGAACGCTCGCCTCAAGGCAGTGTACTATGCCCGGCATGCGAAGCGCCCCTGCCTCGCGGACGACAGCGGCCTGGAGGTGGAGGCGCTGGGTGGCCGGCCGGGCGTCCACAGCGCCCGCTACGCCGGCGCGGGGAAGACGCGCGCCGATCGAGATGCGGCGAACAACGCGAAGTTGCTTGGCGAGTTGCGATCCGTGCCGCCCGCGCAGCGCGGGGCGCGCTTCATTTGCGCGATGTGCCTCGCCGATGAGGCGGGGACCGTGCTGGCCGAGACGCGCGGCGAGTTTCCCGGCCTCATCATCGACGAGCCGCGCGGCAGCAACGGCTTCGGCTACGACCCGTTGCTCCTGCTGCCCGAGGTCGGCCTGACGAGCGCCGAGTTGTCGCCTGAGGAGAAGAACGCGCGATCGCACCGCGGCGCGGCCGCGCGGGCGATGGCGCAGTGGATTCGCCAGGCCGGGCGCGGCGCGTGAGGCGCAGCGCATGAAAAAGTCCGCTCGCGATGGTGGGATGGCGAGCGGACTTGAAAGGGTGCGGCGTCCGCGCGGGGTAGGCGCGGGGCCCGGGACCGCCATCGTGCCGACGCCTCCCTGCGGGTCGGACACGATTCACGCCGGCCTCTTGGCCGACCGGCGTTGTCCGGTCATCCGTCGGATGGTGGAGGAGCCGCCACGGTGAACCCGGCCCACGGCACGAAAACTCGTACACAATGAGGCCCAAGATCAGTGGTGATCGAGCGAAAGGCGGCCGCGACCCGCGGACAGTCGTTAATCAGCCGATCCCTGGCCGACTGCCGCGGGCACACCGAGGTTTCGCCGAGGCGACGTGCGAGTCCGTTCGCCTCCATCCACCCTCGCCGCCGCTCTCCTTCTGATCGCGGCGGCGCGATGAGCCGAACTTCGACTTGTCAAAACGTCGCCGACCCTTGTTCAGGGCGGGCGGCGTGATCATCGACCTTGCTCCGACGGGCGATCCCTCCAGCGCCCGTGCGGCCCGATGATGATGATGGGTGACTGCCGGTTCATCGGCACCGCTCTCTCCTTCGATCGATGCTGCCTCACTCCCGAACCGTTCCGCCCGTGCGGTCGCGCCGCACGAAGCGTCTGAAGATCTCATCCTGCTTGGCGAGGCGCTGCTCAAGTTCCGCGTTCCACTGCCTGAGGTCGCGGATTTCCAGATGGTCGCGCACGCCGATGAGCACCACGTCCTTTCCGATCCCCGCCCGCTCCATCATCCGGTCCGGCAGGCGGATCCGCCCGGCCGAATCCACTTCGAGTCTTCGACTCAGCGGAAAGAGCAACTGGTCAAACTCCTGCACCGCCTCGTCCGTCACCAGCCCTTCTTCGATCATCGCGGCGAGGCGCTCGAAGCCCTTCTCGGGGTAGAGCCGCAAGGCCCGGTTCGAGCCGATCGTCAGGTAGAAAGCCTCGCCGTCTTCCTCCTTCTTCATCCGGCTGCGGATCTCAGAGGGAATGGCCATCCTTCCCTTTGAGTCGATCGTGTGTTCGAATTCGCCGGTGAACAGCACGACCGTACGCCTTTGCAAGTCTCAATCGCGTCTGCTCCCACCCACGCGGATGCGAGTGCGGATAGGTTACCCCACAATGCGACACAATGCAACACTTTCCACCAAATCCGGGAGCAAATTGGGCAAAAAGTTCCCCTGCCACCCACACCTCTGACCGGCTGCGACTCGGCAATGATTGCGCACCGACGCCAAGTCCCTTATTTTTCAGACACTTATCCGATAGGCCGAGATCTGGTTCGGCGCAGCGACCAGCCCCGAGTCCCCGAGCAAATGTGGACAAACCGTGGACGGCGATGTGCAGGTCAAGGCCTGAAGGCAGGAGTCCCGGAATGTCCGGCGCCGGCACGCGGTTTTCTCTCAGTGAGTCACCGACGCGGCCATTCGCCGCCTCGTGTGCGCAGCGCGGCCGCAGGGGAGCAAGACGTGGAACCACACCTCAAGGCGCTCAATCTGGCGACGGCGCTGTTCATCTTCTCGGCGGGCGCCTTCGCCGGCGGCGCGGATGATCTTCTCGCTACGGGCACGACGGGGGAGATCTTCACGATCGACTCGCGGACCGGGGCGGGGCGGCTGCTCGATGCAGCGCGCCACTTCCCGGCGCTCAACAGCCTCGGCAAGGATGCGCTGGGCGTCATGCACTCCGCCTCAGGCGAGTCGCTCATCACCATTGACGAAGCGACGGGGCGAACGAGCCTGATCGCCTCAATGCCGATCAACGATGTGCGCGGCCTGGCCTTCGCGCCGGATGGTTCGCTCTATGCCATCGAGGACGGCGGCGTGGCGCTTCCCGATGTTCTTTATCTCGTGGACCCGGCAAGCGGCGCGGCATACCTCATCGGCGCCGCATCTCACGCGCGGATGCAGGGAATGGCGATCGACCGCGCCGGCCGGGCATTCGCCTGGGACACCGAGGCCGGCCTGCTCACCCTCGATCTCGCGACCGGGGCGACCGCGGACGTGAACGGCGAGGCGGACGGATCGCGCGATGTTCATTCGCTCGCGTTCGCCGCGGACGGCCGCCTGTTCGGCTGCCGGTACTCTCTCTTTGAGATCGATCCGATCTCGGGCGCGCGAAGTCTGATCGGCTCAGGCGGCTACGCCGACGTGCGGGGCATCGCCTTCATCGGCTCGGCGAGCGACAGAGCGATCAGCGTCACGGGGCGATGTCCCGGCCTGTTGACGGTGGAGTGGCGCGGGGCAGGACCGAATCGCCCGGCGGCGCTGCTCCTCGGCGCCGTCCGCGGGCGCTGGAGGATTCCCTTCGGCCTGCCCTGCGGGGGCACGCTGCTCGGAATTGAGGGGCGCGTTCGACTCCTCGATCCGCCCGGGTTCTTTTCCACCGGCACGGGAAGCGGTTCGCTCAGCGGAGTGAGCGGGACGAGCGCCTGCGGCCTGGCGCTTCAGTTGATCGAAGTCGGCGGTTGCGAGGTGAGCAACGCCGCGGTCATCCCCTGAAACCGCCTGCGCCGGCGTCACGCGGGCAGCGCCAGCGCTGCGGCCGCCTGCTCACGGATGGCATCGTCGAAGCGCGCCACGGTGAATCGCAGCGCGTTGCGCCGGCACGCCGCAGCGTCGATGAGCGCATTGCTGAAGGCTCGCATCGCGTCCGCGAGGGCCGCAGGCGTCTGCGGGCTGAAGGCGACGCCGACGTCGTCGGCCATCCAGTCCTCGGCGCCGCCGCGCTCGAAGGCGATGACGGGGCAACCGCACGCCATGGCCTCGACGGGCACGAGGCCGAAATCCTCGATTCCCGGAAAGAGCAGCGCCCGGGCGGTGCGATACTCGCGGCGCGTCTGCTCGCGATCGAGCGAGCCGAGGAAGGTCACGCCCGGTCCGGCCCGGCGCTCGAGGAAGCGCCGCTGCGAGCCGTCTCCCCCGATGCGCAGCGGCACGCGAAGCGCCCGGGCCGCGGCAATGGCGAGGTCAATGCGCTTGTAGGGCTCAAGGGCGGAGAGGATGAGGAAGTGCTCGCCGCGCGGCACGGCGGGATCAGGAGTGAAGAACTCGGTATCGACGGGAGGATGCACAACAACCGCTTCACGGCCGTAACAGCGCTCGATAGCCCGCGCGGTATGCGAGGAGTTGGCGAGAAAGACGTCAACGCGGCTGCACGCCGCGCGGTCAAAGCGGCGCAGGCGCCAGCCCAGCGCGCCGAGGCCGAAACGCCTCACGCGCCCGGCAAGTCCGCCCGCGGCGTACTCGTCGATGAGGGACCAGAGGTAGCGAGGCGGACAGTGGCAGTAGCACAGGTGCGGCGCGCGGCCTCGGCCGTCGGAGCGCCGCGGCGGGTGGATCGCCTTGATCATCGCCGAACTGGTCGAGATGAGCAGGTCGAAGCGCGGCTCGATGCGGAGCGATTCCACCGCCCATGGATAGAGCGGCAGGTACCAGCGCCGCAGCGGTCCGCCCGCGCCCGGCCAGCGCTGCAGCGAACTCATATGCACGCGGCACGACTCGATGGCCGGAGTGTGGCGGCATGAGGGGTCGCGGACCATGACGTAGAGGTCCGTCGGGCCGAAGAGGACCGCGAGGCGGTCGAGCACCCGCTCCCCGCCGCGCATCCCGACAAGCCAGTCGTGAGCAAGAGCGACGCGCGCCCCCGGAGGCGCTGTCAGGGCGCGGTCGTTGTTCGCGGACGCGACTACCATCGATTCCACCAATGACTCAGCAGCGAACCGTCCACGCCGCGAACCTCCACGGCCTCGACTATCGAGCCCAGGCCGCACGCCTCGGCCCGCCGGTCAGACCGATCATCGACGTGCACACGCACATCAACGGCGCTCTCGCCGCGCCGATCTATCGAGAGGCGGCGGAGCGCTTCGGCGTGCGGCAAGTCTATTCCATGACGCACCTCGAGCACGTCGATGAGGTTCGCGCGATCCTCGGCGATTCAATCCGCTTCATCGCGGTGCCGCAGTGGGGCGCCGCCGACCGCCTCCGGGCCTTCACCACCGACTGGCTCGGCCGCATCGAGCGGTTCGCGGCCATCGGCTGCCGCATCTGCAAGTTCTGGGCGGCGCCGCGCGCGCGCGACATCGGCCGCGACCTCGGCGTGCCGGACCTCTTCGCGCTCGATGGGCCGTGGCGGAAGCGGGCAATGGACCTGGCGCGCGAGTGCGGCATGATGTTCATGACCCACGTCGCCGACCCCGACACCTGGTTTACGGCGAAGTACACCGACGCCGCGCGCTACGGCAGCAAACTCGACCAGTACCGGCCGTTGGAGGTTCTCCTCGACGAGTACGGAGACGTGCCGTGGATCGCGGCGCATCTGGCGGGGTACCCCGAAAACCTCGACTTCCTCGATGCGCTGCTGGCGCGCCACGACAACCTCTCCCTCGACACCTCCGCGACCAAGTGGATGGTGCGCGAGATCTCGCGCCATCCCCGCGAGCGCATCATCGAGTTCCTCACGCGCTGGCGCGGGCGGATCATGTTCGGCTCTGACATCGTGACGACGGACGAGCATCTCCGGCCGGCCGCTTCGGCGATGGGCATGGGGCATCTGGCCGGAAGCGCCGAGGAGGCGTTCGACCTCTACGCGAGCCGCTACTACGCCCTGCGCACGATGTGGGAGACGGCGCACGACGGCCCCTCTCCCATTGCCGACCCCGACCTCGCCATGGTCGAGCCGGATCGCTTTGACGCGCTTGCTTCCCCGGCGCTGACAGGCAAGCGTCTGCCCGCCGATCTGCTCGCGAGTCTCTACCACGATGCCGCGGCGGGGCTGCTTGATCGGTGGCACGCGCGGTGAGGAGGCGCTTGCCCTCCGGAGCGCTCCCCTGCGCCCAGCCTCCGGGTCGCGGCTCACCGTCAACCCCCGATACCTTGACGCCTTGACGCCTCAATGCATGAGCACCCAGGCGAGGATGTTGGCGTTGATGTACTTGGCGTCGCGGATCTCATCGCCGCCGCAGCAGCAGCATCCGCCGCCGGCGTTGCCGGTGTCGTTGAGCCCTTCGGGTGAGTAGACGAGCGCGAGGCGTCCCTTGATGCGCAGTCCGAAGAGTTTCACTTCCGTGTTGTGCGACTTGGTTCGCAACTGCGAGATGCGAAAGACGGTCTGAAACATGTCCTCGGAGAGATCGAGCGGTTCGAGCGCCCCTTCCGGAAAGAGGCGCCGCATCTCCTCGCGGAAGGACCGGTTCCACTCGGCGTTGGAGCACCCGGCCGAGGCCAGGATGAACCCGCCGCGCTCGATGTACTCCCGCAGGGCCATGAACTGCGCATCGGTGAAGCGGAATGCTCCCTCGCCGCTGAGAACCGCGAAGGGGTACTGGTACAAGTCATCCGAGTCGAGTTCGACGCGAACCGCCTGGCGATCGACCTTGATCTCCGTCTCGCGGGCGAGCAGTTCGAGGTATCCGGTGGCGAAGCACTGGCTCGTCTTGTTCGTCGAGTAGACGAGGTGGGCGACGCGCACCAGCGCCTCAGCGGGCGCGGATTCCGCCGGCGGCTGCGCCGCCTCTCCCGCGGCTGAAGGGGGGGATAGCACGGGGCCCGCAAGCACACCTGCCGCGACGATGACACGGGCGACAACTCTATTCATCGCGCTTCTCGCTCCTCTCCGACTCAGGGGAAGCCGCCTCGGCCAGCCGCTTGAAGTACCGGGCGACGAGATCACGGTATCGCGCGGGGACGCCCTGGCTCGGCCCGGCCTCTTCGGGCGCTCTCGCGGTCCCGAAGCGCTGCGTGGCCCGGCTGGCAGCCGGCGGCGGCGCTCCTCCTTCATCCCCCGGAGCATCGAGGTGGCGGCGCGGCGCATCCGGGTTGCTCTCCCCCTGCTGCGCGCGGCTCTCACTCTCCGGTTCGATGAGCGAGCGGGACTCTGCCCGGGCGCGGGCGAGGAGTTGTTCACTGCCCGGCGGCGCGCCGGATTCGACCGGCGTGCGGCCGAACGGCGCCTCGCCCGGAGATGCGCCCTTCCCCGGCGCCGCGGAAGACTCCGGCGATGCCGCACCCGCGTCCGCGGCGCGGCCTGCTTCTGCACCGCTCCCGTGCTGCCCGCCGATGGAATACCCCGAAGCGGCGCCGGGCATGTCGCCGCCGGATGCGCCCTGACCCTGGCCCTCGTCCTGGCCCGACCCGCGGCCCTGGCCGGCGCCCTGTCCCTGTCCCTGTCCCTGCCCGTCGCCCTCACATTGACCTTCGCCCTCGCCCGCCTGGTTTCCCTCCCCCTGACACATGGCGTCGAAGGTTGCCTGATCGATGATGAGAATGTCAGTGGGGTCCGAATCGGCGGCCTGCGCACCGCCGAAGTCCTCCCCGCGGCGGTCGGAAGCGCGGGCCTGAAGGCGCACAATGTCGCCGGGCTGCACGTCGAAGGCCAGGAGATCGACGTCTACGCGCGCTCCGGCCCGGTTCACGGCCTGACCCTCGGCCGGCCCGAGGCGCTGCTCGTGCGCCTCGATGACCTCGCCGTTGCGCTCGACCTGCGTCGTAAGCGTGAGGTCGGCGAGGCTGACATCATCGCTCGCGGTGACGCGCGCGGTGAACTGCTGATCGGGCAGCGCCGCGGCGCGGGCGGGAGGACGTTCGATCTTCACCACCGGAGGCGCATCCGGCACGACTTCCACCTCCACGCGCATCGGGGCCGAGGCCAGTCCGGTCGGACCGATGAGCGTGAAATCGATCTCGCGCCGACCGGGAGGAGACGCCCGCCACGACCACGCCGCTTCGCATGAATCGGCGGAGAGAACCACGGCGTCGGGGGCGGCGGTGACCTTCATCGCTCGCAGCGGCAGCGTTGACGTCGCATCGACTTCGAGGCGGCTGCCCTCCAGAACGCGCACGGGATCGGGCGCCTCCGCGAGTGGGAGGCGGCGCGGGGCCGGTGCGGCGGCGTCGTCCGGGCCGGTGATCGTCAACGTGCGCGACGCCCAGCGCGGCACGAGGCGCGGATCGAGCCCCTGCCACCCGCTGCGGCCGCGCGGCGTGTCGATCATGAACTCGATCGGTTCGCGGCAGTCGCGCAGGAGCGTCGAGTACTGCGGCGGCTGCTGCGGCGCGCGGCCCGCCGCGAGGTTCATGGGCTGGCGCTGGGGGACGGCGCGGCGCTCGCCGCACGCCCGCCAGACGAGATCGGCGTGAGGCACGGCCCCGCCGGTGATCGCGACGGTGATCCGCGCCGAATCGCCGTAGATCAGATCCGGCGCCGCCGGCTCGGTGGCGATCTCAAACGTCAGCGGCGTGTAGGGCGGATGCTCGCCCCAGGGATCGATGAGGCGGAGCGCGACGGCGTCGATCTGGCGCGGCGCGAGAAGCACCGCCGCCGCGGCGAAGGCGAGGGCGCCGAGCAGCAGGAAGCGCGAGCGGCGGCGCGATCGCGGATCGACGAGGCGCGATTCGCCGGTGGCTCGGGCCGCCTCCTCGCCCCGCTGCGCGGAGCGATCGAGCAGGAGGGCCTGGACATCGGGGGCCGCCCCGTGCGCCGGCGCCGTCTGCAACTGCACGGCGTTGATGAGCGGGTTGTGCACCAGTCGGCAGCGCCGTTCAATCTCGCGCGCCAGCCGCGCATGCGACGCGGCCCGCACGAAGCGCGGCGGAACGCAGGACCAGAGCAGCCGCCCGGCGCCGAGAGCGAGCAGAGCAGCCGCCGCGAGGCGCACCGCCGCGGGCAGCGGCCAGAGCACGTCCAGCGCGACGATCGCGGCGGCGAGCGCGAGCCACTGCCACAGCACCGCCCCCGCACGCCGCGCGACGGCACTGAGCGCCAGTTCGCGGCGCGCGCCGTCGAGGCGCTGCCGCGTCGTCGGGATGGGATCGCGTGCGGACATGCGGAGCCGGCCTGGTCGGCCGTCCAATCCTAAGGCGGTCCGGGGCGTGGACGCCGCAGAATCTGCGGCCCGCATCGACGCGGCGGCGGCCCGTTCATAGCCTTTGCATATGCACCGATTCCCCGCATCCGCCGGCCGCGGCTCGTGGTTCCTCGCGGGCCTCTCGGCCGCGCTGCTGGCCGCCGCAGGCTGCGCCAAGCCCGGGGCGACGGGCCTCCTGCCCGGGTACGACCCCGCCGACCTCTTCGCCGATGAGCGGCCTGCGGAGATCGCCGTCGATCGCGCGCTTCTCGCCCCGGCCGCGGGCGAGCGCACCTACGCCCTCGTCGAGGAGGGGGCCGTGGCCGCCCTCCTCACGATGACGACCGCGCCGAGCGGGCACGACTTCTGGAAGAGCGAGATCGGCGGCGACCGCGCTTCCGTCGTCAGCGTGAGCGACACCGAGTCGCTGCTCATCGAGACGACGGACTATCCGAACAGCGCCGTCACGACCTTTGAGCCGCCCCTGCCGCTGCTCAGCGGCGCGCTGGCCGGCGGGTCCGAACTGCCGACCAGCCACAGCGTCGTCGTCCGCTCGCTGCACAACGTTTCGCGCCTCATCGATCGCGGGACGGCGACGCAGACGCTCACGCGACTCGACGACCAGGATGTTCTGCTGCCCGACGGGGGCGTTTACCGCGCTGCTCGCTTCCGCCGCGTGCTCATTCTCGACCTCGGCCGGGCGGACGTGGAGGAGACAACGACCGCCTGGTACGTGCCCGCGCTCGGCCTTGCCGTCGAGGAGAGCGAAGAGAAGGTCAAGGCGCTGGGATTCCTGAGTTGGACGAAGCAGCGACTGATGCTGCGCGTGCCGTGAGGGCGCTTCGTGCGGCTGAGGAGACCGGCGCCGACTCGTGTTCGGCCCCGGGCGCGGCGCGCGACGCCTCGCCGCGAGACGCTCAAGCGCCCTGCTGCCCCGCCTGCCACCTTCGGACGAAGGCGTTGTACTGCTCGGGGGTGTCGATGCCGTGGTGCTTTGTCTCCGCGACAACGACCTGGATGCGCCGGCCGTGCTCGAGGACGCGCAACTGCTCAAGGTGCTCGGTGCGCTCCAGCGGCGTGGGTGTGAGGCCGACGTATTCGAGCAGAAACTCTCGGCGGTAAACGTAAAGCCCCACGTGTTTGAGCGGCTGGCTCGGCCCGATCGTGTCGCGCCGGAAAGGAATCAGGGCGCGCGAGAAGTACAGCGCCCGGCCGAGGCGATCGACGACCACCTTGACGATGTTGGGATCGCCCGGGTCTTCGTCGGCGGCAAAGGGAGAGGCGACGGTGCAGATGTCCGCGTCGCCGAGAGCTTCGACGGCCTTGTCGATGATCGCAGGGTCGATCTCCGGTTCGTCGCCCTGCACGTTGACGACGACCGTGCCCGCCGCGAGGTCGCGCGCCACTTCCGCGAGGCGGCTGGTTCCGTTGGGATGATCGGCGCGGGTCATGACGACCTGCCCGCCGAAGGCCTCGACGGCCCGGGCGATGCGCGAGTCGTCCGTGGCGACGAGGATGCGCGAGGGGGTGCGCGCCAGCGCCGCGCGCTCACAGACATGCTGGATGAGAGGCCGCCCCGTGCGGGAGGCGAGCGGCTTGCCGGGGAAGCGAGTCGAAGCGAAACGGGCGGGAATGACCACGACCACGTCGCTCATGCCGTCACGTCTGCTTCGCCTTGAGGTCTTTGATCAACTGGCGGATGGTGTCGCGCTTCTGGCGGATGTCGCGGAAGGAGAGTTGCTTGAGGGCGATGGTCTTGGAGTGCTCCGCCGCTTCCTCGGCCGCGGCGAGGTCGCCATCCTCGCGCGCATGGGCTTCGAGGGCGCACATGAGGTCGTAGCGCATCGCGAGGTGCTGATCGTCGTCCTTGAACTCGTAGGTGTCCACGGCGAGGCGAAGCGATTCCGTCGCCTCTTCGAACCACTCGTGGTTGAGGAAGCACAGCCCGATGAGATGCTGCGCCTTGGCGCGGTGCCGGGAGTCGTTCTGCGCCTCCTGCAGGACGGGGATCGCCTCGTCGTAGCGGCCGAGGTCGTAGAGACGCCGTCCGAGTTCGAAGCGCAGCCCGAGGTCCGTCGGGTATTTCTCGCACCGGTCGCGGAACTCGACGACCTCGGTTTCGAGCAGTTCGCGTTCGGCGGCCTGGACGCGGGCGGCGTCGGCCGGGTCGCCGGACTGCTCGGCCTTGTCGCGCATCGCCCGGATGCGGCGGCGCTTCTGGAGCAGGCGGATGTCTCCCGCCTGCATGCGGAAGCGGTACTCGGAGGTGTCGGCGTAGCCCTTGCGGAAGACCTCGATCGCCTCGCTTTCGAGTTTCTCATCGCCGGACTTGCCCAGGAGATCACCCAGGCGCTGAATGGCGGCAGTGTCGAGGTTGTTCGCCTCCCACTCCGCGCGGGCGCGCTGGATGCGCCGGGCCATCGCCTCGGTGCCGGCGGCGAAGGTGTCCTCCTCGATGAGTTGCTTCTGAGCCTCGGCGTCGCGGATGCTGCCGCGGAAGGAGCCTTCCTGCCCGGCGTTGGTTTCGTAGCGGCCCTTGTCCATCGTGGCCTGGGCGGAGAGGTTGCGGATGCGCGCCTGCAGCGCGGCGTCGGTCCGGTCCATGTTGAGGGCGATCTCGCCGACCTGCACCGCCATCTCGTAGGCGCCGATCTGCTCGAAGATGTCCACGTACTGGACGAAGGCGTTCTTGGCGGGCTTCTTGTTGCGGGCCAGAACCCTGACGCCGATCTCTCCCGCCCAGTAGGCGACTTCGGTCAGGCCGAGGTCCGCCGCTTCGGAGACGAAGCGGAGGTTGAGGCTGCTGTTGAGGATGTCGGTGATCCAGGCGAGTTCGGCGGCGGCAAGGCGATCGACGGGGCGCTTGTCGCCGAGCATGCTGCGGATCTCCTTGCCCGCGGCGGGTTTGCCTCCGGCACGGACGTAGAGGCTGGCGATCTCGTAGAGGCTCTTGTGGGCGTCGATGTTGGTGGGGTCGAACTTGAGGCCGTTGAGGTAGCAGGTGATGGCATAGGCGTAGTTGCGGGTGTCGGCGGCGGTGCGGGCCTGATTGAACCAGGCGCGCGCCTTCTCGGGCTGGATGTTGAGTCCGCCACCGTCGTCGGCGCCTCCGGAACCGTTGCCGCCGTCTTTACGCTTGAACCACGCCAATGCACATTCCTCTGCTGCCGGGTCTGGCCTGTCGCACTCGCTGCCGATCGTCCAGATTATTGGATGGAACCAGGTGGCGGACCTGTCTGCCGCGTGCGGCAAAGCGGCGCACACAATAGAGATTCCCGAGCGGATCGTCAACCCGTCAATACGAGCGCATTTGCCTCGGGGTTCGATAAGTCTCGAATGCTCCGGCCTACCATCGGCCGATGACCGTCGATCCGGCCGCTCTCACGATTCTTCGCTACCCGCACCCGATGCTTCTCAGGACGGCCCGCCCGGTCGAAGAGATCACGCCGCAGGTGCGGAGCGTCGTCTCGCGCATGTTCGAACTGATGCGCGAGGCGCGGGGCGTGGGGCTCGCGGCCCCGCAGGTGGGACTCGCCTGGCGCCTTTTCGTCGCCAACAGCGGCCAGGAGGGGGAACCCGACCGCGTCTACGTCAATCCCGTCCTGCGCCAACCGGAGGGCGGCCTCGAGGCCGCGGAAGAAGGCTGCCTGAGCCTGCCCGACGTTCTCGGCGACGTCTGGCGGCCGCCGATCATCACCATCGAAGCCACTGATCTTGACGGCCGGCGCTTCACGCTGCGCAGCGGCGAACTCCTCGCCCGCGTCTGGCAGCACGAATGCGATCACCTCGATGGGCGACTCATCATTCACCGATTCGGCCAGATGGCCAAACTGGCCAACCGCAGGATTCTCAAGGAGTTGGAAAGAGCGGGGAAGAAGTAGGCTTCGAGGGATTGAAGGCGAGGCGGCAGGCGGTGGGCACTGGGCACTGGGGAGCGGCTGTGTCTAGCCGCGACCCGGAGGCTTTGCGAAGGGGAGCGCGACCAGGTGCCATCGTGAACCAATTCACCGGCATTAACGCATCGAGACAATCGTGGCTGGCGCTGATCGACCAATGCGGGTGGTCTTCTTCGGGAGCGGAGCGTTCGGCCTGCCGACGCTTGAGCAACTCGCGCGGCAGAGGGATCGCTTCTCCATCGCCCTCCTCGTGTCTCAGCCCGACAAACCGGCAGGACGGAAACAGCGTCGGACGCCGACGCCCGCGGCGGCGTGGGCCGTCTCCCACGGCGTGCCGCTCCTGACCGCGCCCGAGGTGAACGAACCCGGCGTCGTCGCCGAGATCGCGGCTCAGCAGCCCGATGCCCTCGTTGTCATCGCGTTCGGCCAGAAGATCGGCCCGCCCCTGCTGGAAGGCCGTTTCGCGATCAATCTGCATGGCTCGCTCCTGCCGAAGTACCGCGGCGCGGCGCCGATCCAGCGGGCGATGATGGACGGCTGCGCCACCACCGGAGTGAGCGTCATCACCCTGGCCCGACGGATGGACGCGGGCGACATCCTCGCCGCAGAATCCACGCCGATCGACCCGATGGAGACGGCGGGCGAACTGCACGATCGACTCGCGCTCCTCGGGGCCGGCGCCGTGGAGCGCGTCCTAGAGGCCCACCGGCGCGGCGCGTTGCGGCCCGTGGCGCAGGACGAGTCCCTCGCCACGGCGGCGCCGAAACTCCGCAAGGAGGAAGGCACGACGGACTTCAACCTGCCCGCGGCGATGGTGCGGGCTCGCATTCACGCCCTCACGCCCTGGCCCGGCTGCCGCGCCGCGCTCGATGGCACACCCGTGCGCCTGCGGCGAGTGCGCGATCACGGAGACGGGGCGGCCGGCGAGCCCCCCGGCACGGTGCTCGCCGATCTGCGCATTGCCTGCGCGCCGGGAGCGATCGAGGTCATCGAGATCCAGCCCGAGGGCGGGCGCGGCATGTCGCTGGCGGCATACCGCCACGGCCGCCGGTTTGAGCCGGGCATGCGCCTGCGGGCCCTCAGTCCGGTGTAGGTCCGGCGCTACTGCTCCCGGCCTTCGCGCAGCGACTTGAGCAACACGTCGATCTCATCGTCAGTGAGCGACTGTCGGGCGCGGCGGAGCATCTCGCCGAAGGCGTCAATTTCTTCGTCGGTGTAAGGACAACCGACGTTGCCCTTGGGGCCTTCGCTGGTCGCGATCTTCTTTCCCTCGGGGCTGAGAAAGGCGAACCACGGGATGCCGCCCCGGGTGGACTCGCGGTAGCCCGTGAGCAGTTCCGCGCCGCCGATCATCCGATCGGTGTCGATCTTGACCTCGACAAAGTCCTTCTCGATGAGCCGGGCGATCTCCGGGCGGGCGAGCCAGTCTTCGAGGCGGTGGCACCAGCCGCACCACGGCGCGCCGAAATGGACGAAGAGGCGCCGGCCGCTGCGCGCTGCTTCGCTCATCGCGCCTTCAAGGACCTCGCCGGCGCGAAGGTGCGGAGCCTGGTGCGCCTTGAGGAAAGCATCGACCTTCTCCGGATCGTGACCGTTCTTCCCCTCGATCTTCGCTTCGAGCGACGCGGTCTCCTGATGGGTCACGACCTTGCCGTCGGCATCGAGGATGGTGAGGTAGGGCACGCCGGCGCTCTTGAAATCGGCGCCGTACTTTTCCGCGAGATCGAGGTTCTTGTCCCAGCGGCCGATGTCCACGAGCACCACGTCGTATTCGTAGAGCAGCGTACGGCTGACGGAGCGGTTCTTCTCAAACGTCTCGTGAAGGAGATGGCACCAGGAGCACCAGTTGGCGCCCCACTGAATGAGCACGCGCCGGTTCTCTTTCTTAGCGCGGGCGAGGGCCGCGGCGATCTGCTCCTTCGCATCGGCCGCCTCGTCATAGATCTTCGGCTGCGCCGGTTGGGCGGCGGCCGAGGAGGCCGGTTGGGCCGGATCCTGGGTGGCGGACGCCGTCGCCGCGGATGAAAGCCCGCCGACCGCGAAGACGCCGGCAAGAACGACGCAGGCACGGATGAAGAACATGATGGCCCTCCTTGCAGGTTGGGGGAAGCACCGGAGATTGTACGGGAGGGGCGGCAGCCGTCCCAGTGGGCGCGTGCCGGAGGTCGAGCCGGCCGCCACGCCTAAACTCCATCCGGAGTTGCGGAGGAAGCAGGTGATGGCGCAGCAGGCGGAATCTCGGCTCATCCACGCCGGCCACCGCTTCCGTTTCGAGGAACTGCGGGTCAGGAGAAACGGCCGGATAGCGGCGCTGGACGCCATCCGCGGGCCCGGGGCGGTGGTCGTGATTCCGGTGCGAAATGACGGGCACCTCGTGCTCATCCGCAACCATCGGGCCGTCGTCGATAAAATCCTCTGGGAGTTCTGTGCGGGCGGGCTGGAGCAGGGTGAAGACCCGCGGCACGCGGCGCACCGCGAACTCATCGAAGAGACGGGTTATGAGGCGGACGCGATCGAGAACCTCGGGACGTTCTACACCTCGCCGGGCTTCTGCGACGAGCAGATGCACGCCTTCCGGGCGGTGGGGCTGCGCCACGTCGGGCAGCACCTCGAGGCGGGGGAGGAGATTGAAGTCCTGGCTCGAACGCCCGATGAGGTCTGGGCCATGATTGATCGCGGCGAACTCGTCGATGCCAAGAGCATCGTCGCGCTGACGCTGCACGAGCGAAGAGCATGACCTTCTGGCGAAAGACATCTCGCGCGGGCCGGGGCGGCCGAGCGGCCGATGGCCGGGCGCTGCGCCAGTTTCTCGACGATGCGCCGGCGTGGTCGATTCCCGTCGGCCGCCTGCTCGGGGTGCGCATCCGCGTTCACGTCCTGCTGCTGATGCTCGCGGCCGCGGAGTTGCTTCGCTCGACGCTGCTATCCGAAGGCGAGACGGCCAGCGGGCCGTCCATCACCGCGACGGCGCTGCTGGCGCTTCTGGCGGCGACGCTGGCGCACGAGATCGGCCGGGCGCTGATGACGCGTTGGATGGGAGGCGCCGCCGAGACGATCGTCCTCTGGCCGTTGGGGGGCCTGTCCGAACACCAGCAGCCGGCCTCGTGGAGGCGAAGGCTCCCCGCCGCGTGCGGGGGCCTGCTCCTGAGCGTCGTGCTCGCGTCGGCGATCTGGCCGCTGCTCATCGAGCACACGCCCAACTGGTACCACACCGTCTCCGATCCCTTCAACCCCGGCCGGTCGTACGGTGAATGGGTGCTGCTGCACGGCCGGCCGGCGTGGTGGCTTTCACTTCTCTGGTGGATCGGCTACGCCAATCTCGTCGTTCTCGCCGCCAACCTGCTTCCCATCCATCCGCTCGACGGGGCGGGGGTGCTCGAAAGCATGCTCTCGGGGATGATCGGCCCGCGGCGCGCCCGGACGGTTTCGATCGCGCTGAGCCTGGCCCTGGCGGGGGTGATGGTGTTCATCGCCCTCTTCGCCGAGCAGATCATGGGAGTGTTCCTCGGCGGCTTTGCGCTGTTGTGCTGCCTTTCGGCGGCGCGGCGCCATGCCTTCCTCGCCGAACAGACCGTTGAGCAGAACCGCCTCATCGAGCGCGCCGCCCCCGACCTCCTGCCGGAGGAGGTTGACGATTTCATCACGCGGACGCCGAGATCCGTTTCGAGCCTGGAGACCACGGCCTTTCCGGTGCGCCTCGAAGCGTCGCCCGAGACCAGGCAGCGGGTCACGCCCGCGCGCCCCACCGCGTCAGACCGTCTGCCCTCCGAGGAGGAGGTGCTCGACCGCATTCTCGCCAAGATCAGCGCGGAAGGAATGGCGGGACTGACCGAACAGGAGAGGAAGATTCTCGAATCGGTTACGGCCCGGCGCCGCCGGGGCTAGACTCCTCTTCTCCATGGGACTCTACGACCGGCATTACGTGCGCGACCCCCACGGCGGACCGGGCGGTCTGGGTGGAAACCCCTTCCCCACCGGCCTGGCGGGGATGTCCGGGTGGTCCTTCAACACCTGGCTCATCGTGATCAACGTCGCCATCTTCGTGCTCGACGTGCTGCTCAAGCCCATGGTTCAGGGAGTGATCACCGTCTACAGCCTCGAAGCGAAGGGACCCGTGCAGATCGCAATGGGGGTGCTGCAGTACTTCGGGCATTTCTCGACCTCCACGGCGCTCCAGGAGTTCCAGGTCTGGCGGTTTCTCACCTTCCAGTTCCTCCACGCCAACCTGCTGCACATCTTCTTCAACATGGTGGCCCTGTACGTGTTCGGGCCGCTGGTCGAGCACTATCTCGGCAGCCGGCGCTACCTCGCGTTCTACCTGCTGAGCGGATGCGGCGGGGCGATGCTCTACCTGATTCTCAACGTGGGCGGGATCCTGTACTACAAGTCCACCGGTCAGCACGGGCTGCCGTTTCTGCTCGTCAACGACCCGGCGATGCCGCTGGTGGGGGCGTCGGCGGGGATCTTCGGCGTCCTGTTCGCCGCGGCGTACCTGCGCCCCAACCAGGTCATCACCCTCCTGCTCTTCTTTGTGCTGCCGATCAGCATGAGGATCCGCACGCTGGTGATCAGCCTCTTTCTGATCGCCCTTTTTGTCATGTTCACGAGGGGACAGAACGCCGGCGGCGAGGCGGGGCACGTCGGCGGCGCCCTGGTCGGCTGGCTGCTCATCCGGCATGCGTCCTGGCTCAACTGGGCGCTCTGGCTGCCCCTCGACGGACTGAAGCGCAAGGGGCACCATGCCTTCCGGCGCTACGCCAGCCCCGATGAGGCGCGCGAGTACTTCACGGGTCCATCCGGCCGCCGCCCCGGCTTCTTCGAACGCCGACGCCTGCAGCGCGAACGGTCCGAACTCGACGAGGTCGATCGCATCCTCGCCAAGATCGCCACGCAGGGCATGGGCAGCCTCACGGATCGGGAGCGCGGCATCCTCCAGCGCGACACCGAGCGCAAGCGAGGCCTCTAGCCCCGTGGCCGCGCTGCGATTCGACATCACGTCGCGCTCCCCGTCGTGCGCTGCGCGCGCGGGAGTCATCCACACGCCGCACGGCTCGTTCGACACTCCCGCGTTCATGCCCGTCGGCACCAAGGCGAGCGTCAAGGGGCTGCTCCCCGAACTCGTGCGGCGAACCGGCTCGCAGGTCGTTCTCGCCAACACCTACCACCTCATGCTGCGCCCCGGTTCGGAAACCATCGCCTCCTTCGGCGGACTGCACCCTTTCATGCGCTGGGACGGGCCGATCCTCACCGACAGCGGCGGCTACCAGGTCTTCTCGATGTCCGACATCAGCCGCATCAGCGACGAAGGCGTGGTGTTCCGCTCCATCATCGACGGCTCGCCCGTCGAACTCACGCCGGAACGCTCAATGCAGGTGCAGAACGAACTGGGTGCGGACATCATCATGGCGTTTGACGATTGCCCGCCGAGCGGAAGTGAAGCGAAGACGTACGCGGGTTCGGATCACGCGCGTGATCCGCTTGCGTCTTTGCTTCCGTCGCGCGAGGACGCGCCCGGATCCGCCCACGCCGCGCGCCTCGATCTGGCGATGGAGCGGACGATCCGGTGGCTTGAGCGGTGCGTCGCCGCGCACCGGCGCCCGCAGGAGCAGGCGCTTTTCGGCATCGTGCAGGGCGGGACGGATCTTGAGCGGCGCACGAAGAGCGCTGCCCAGGTCTGCGCCATCGACCTGCCCGGCTACGCGATCGGGGGCGTGGCGGTGGGCGAAGGGACGGAGGAGATCCGGCGGGTCGTCGAGCACACCGCGGCACTGCTGCCCGACGACCGGCCGCGCTACCTCATGGGGGTCGGCTACGAGTGGGACATCGTCTCGGCGGTCCGGGCCGGCGTGGACATGTTCGACTGCGTCCTGCCGACGCGAAACGGGCGAAACGCCAACGCCTTCACGCGCCGCGGTCCGTTGCGGCTGAGAAACACGTGCAATTCCCGCGACCCCGATCCCATTGAGGAAGGGTGCGAGTGCCCGGCGTGCGGGGGAGGGTTCAGCCGGGGCTACCTGCGGCACCTGTTCCTGGCGGAGGAGATGCTTGGTCCCATCCTCGTCAGCCTGCATAACATAGCCCACTTTCAACGGCTGATGGCGGACCTGCGCCGGGCCGTGGTGGATGATGACTGGGGACGGATTGAGGCCCAGTGGCCGGTCTTGAACCGCCGGGAGCGGGGCGCCGCCGAGCCGTAGCCGGCCGTGATCCGTTCCGGCGGATGAGTAGGAAACCCGCGGGCACGAATGGCGCTGGATCGCCGGATGGACGGGAATCGCATGCAACCAGATTTGACGAGCCTGCTCCTCGGACAGGCGGACAACCCCGGCGGCGTGCCGCTCAGCCCCGGGGGCAACGCAGGTGAATCGGCGCCTGGGCAGCCGACCGGGGCCCGCCCGACAGGCACTTCCCCCCTCGGGCAGTGGGTTTTCATCATTCCGCTGCTGCTCATCATGGTCTTCATGATCTGGACGAGCAGTTCCGCCCAGCGCAAGGAGCGCAAGAAGCGCGAGGCGATGCTCTCCGCCCTCAAGCGCCACGATCGCGTGCAGACGATCGGCGGGCTGATCGGCTCGGTGGTGGAGATCAAGGACAACGAAGTGGTCTTGAAGGTGGATGAGGCGAACAACGTCAAGATGCGCTTCGCCAAATCGGCCGTTCAGCAGGTGCTCACGGAAGGCGCGGGCGACGACGCGCCCGGCCGATCTTGAACTTCGTGCGCTTCGGCGGCGGCGCCGCCGCCGGAGCGCGACATCCCGGCTTTCTCGCGGCCTGAGATCGGGCCGCGCTTCACAGGTCGACCGCCCCGGATGCCAGACGGTCGGCCGTTTGTTTCGGAACCACGTCCCATGCGAACGCACCTGTGGAAGTTCATTCTCATCCTGCTGATTGCGATTCTCTGCGCCAACGCGGTCTTCCCGCCGCGCGAGAAACTGAAACTCGGCAAGGACCTCGCGGGCGGCGTGACGATCCTCTACGGCATCAAGCCCGATGAGCAGACCGGCCGCCAGCCCTCCAGCGCCGAGATCACGCAGATGGTGACGGTGCTGCGCGAGCGCGTCGATCCCGCAGGCGTGTACGACATCGCGATCGAGACGCTGGGCACGAACCAGATCGAGATTTCCATGCCGCTGCCCTCGCCCGAGGTCAAGGCGGCGCGGCAGGCGCTGGACGCCCATCTCGATACGCTGGTGGCCAACGCGATCGAGGATTACGAACTCGACGAGATCTTCCGCCTGGCGCCCGCGGAGCGGGCGGCGCGCATTGAGGCGCTTTCCGCGGCGGTCCCCGCCCGCCGGCCGCTGCTCGAGGCGGCGATCCAGGCCTTCGACCGCCTCCAGCGCGTCGAAGCGCAATACGAGCCGCTCTACCGCGAGGCGGAGGCGGCGATCGAAGCCGCCCGCGACACCGAGGACGCCGCCCTCAAGGCGATGAACGAAGCCCTCAACGCCGCGGAGCAGACCGGCATCGACGGCCTGAAACTCTCCGCGCTCGCGCTCGACGCTTCGGAGGCGGAACTCGCCAGGTCCATCGACGACCTCATCGCGGCGCTGACGAGCGCCAAGCCGGAGGCGGACGTCGCCGCCGCACGCGCCGCCATCGACGCCTACCTCTCCGCCCGGCGCACGTACGAAGCGGCGCGCGAGGAACTGCCGCGCGTCGAGGCCCTCTGGCGCCTGCGGCAGGAACCCCTCGAGCGTGCCGCGGCGGCGGCGGATCACGAACTCGAGCAGGCGCGCGAGGAGATCCTCCGGACGAGCATCAACATCGAGGACTTCCGCCGCGTGCTGGCGCTCGAGACCAAGCCGCGCCTCCAGCGCGATGCCGCCACCGGCAATCAGATTGAAGGTCCGAGCATCCGCGAAGAGGCGCTGACGCGCCTCAAGAGCACTTATTCGGCGCTGCAGGCGGAGATCGACCAGGCGGTCGCGCTGTACGACGCCTACCGCAGCCGGGCGCGGGGCTACGACGATCCGAAGGACCTGATCGCGCTGCTGCGCGGCGCCGGCGTGCTCTCCTTCCGGATCGCGGCGCGCTCGTCGGACCCCCTGCCGGTGGAGGCGCTGCGCGACGAATTGCGGCAGCGCGGTCCGAGCGGGGCCGGATCGTCGCAGGAGGTGCGCTGGTTCGCCGTGGACAATCCCGAGAGTTGGGCCGACGACGAGCGCTCCCTCGCCTTCCTCCGCCAGGATCCCGTCGGGTTTTTCAGCGCCCGCGGCTTCATCGCCGAGGAATTTGACGGCCGGATCTACCTGCTGCTCTACCGCACGCCGCAGCGCTCCCTCGACGAGACGAGCGGCGAGTGGAAACTGACCGGCGCGCGGCGCACGCAGGATCCGCGCACGGGCCAACCCGCCGTCTCCTTCAGCCTCGACGTGGGCGGCGCGCGGCTTTTCGCCCAACTCACGGGCAACAACCTCGAGCGCGCCATGGCCATCGTCCTGGACGATCGCATCTACTCCGCGCCGACGATTCAGTCGCGCATCAGCAGCGAGGGGCAGATCACCGGCAACTTCAGCGACAAGGACATCGAGTACCTCCTCAAGGTGCTCAACTCCGGCTCGCTCCAGGCGCAACTCACTGAAACGCCCATCGCGCAGAACACAGTGGGGCCGAAACTCGGCCTCGACAATCTGAAGCGCGGCCTCGAAGCGGGCATCCTCTCGTTCATCGTCGTCGCCGCCTTCATGATCCTCTACTACTTCCGCTGCGGCGCCGTCGCGGACGTCGCACTGGCGTTCAATGGCCTGTTCATCCTCGGGGCCATGGCCTTCAACCAGGCGGCGTTCACCATGCCCGGCATCGCCGGCGTCGTGCTGACCTTCGGCATGGCGGTGGACGCCAACGTGCTCATCTACGAACGCATGCGCGAGGAGTTCGAGAAGGGCGCGGACGTGAAGACCGCGGTGCGCCTCGGCTACGAGAAGGCGATGAGCAGCATCGTGGACGGCAACGTGACGAACCTCATCGTCTGCTTCGTCCTCGGCTTCACGGCGACGGCGGACGTGAAGGGCTTCGCGATCACCCTGGGCATCGGCGTCGTCTCCACGCTCTTCACCGCGCTGTTCATCACCCGCGCGATCTTCGAGGCCGGCATCGCCACCGGCACGATCCACCGCCTGAGCATGCTGCCGATGGCCTGGGCCGCCCTCGGCCGGGCGCTGCACCCGAACATCAACTGGGTGGCGATGCGCAAGTTCTGGTACGCCTTCAGCACCGTCGCCGTCGTCGCCGGCCTGGCCCTCACCTGGGCGACCTGGCGCGAGATGCTCGACACCGAGTTTCTCGGCGGCACGACCGTGACCTTCTCCTTCCGCAGCGACGAAAACGGACAGCCCGTCAAACTCCCCCGCGCCGAAGTTGAGAAACGCATCAAGGCGCACGCGGCCGAGGCGTTCGCCGCCGGCGACGTGACGGAAGCGCAATACCGCGCCCTCCTCGGCGTCAACGTCTTCAACCTCAACGCCGACGAGATCGAAGGGGAAGGATTCGCCGGCTCGGCGTTCGTCATCAAGACGACGGTCTACGAGCAGGACGTGGTCGAGCGCGCCATCGTCGAATCCTTCGACGACCTGCTCGACATCCCGCCCGTGGTTCAGTTTGACGGCTCTGATCTCACGGCGGAGGAGGCGCCCCCGGTCTACCCCGTCCTCAGCGACGCGCTGGGCGAGGACATCAACCGGCCGACGGTCCGGACGAACGTGCGGCGCTACCGCGGCGGCGTGGCGGTGGTGCTGAGCAACCTCGACCCGCCGATGTCCATCGACGACATCCGCCGGCGGCTGGACATCAAGCGCCGCAGCCCCGAGTTCGAGTCCCTCCTCGGCCGCACGTCCACGATCGTCGGCATCACGCGCGCCACCGAAGCGGCGACGCCGGGTGCGGCGCTCTATTCGGAAGTGGCGGTCGTTGTGGACGGATCAGTCGGCGGGGTGAGTTACTACGATGATCCCGACCGCTGGAAGGCGCTCGTCGCCGACCGCGAATGGAACCTCATCCGCAGCGCGCTCACGGAGCCGCCCACCCTCGACCAGATCACGACCATTTCACCGACGGTGGCGGAGCAGTTCCGCGCCACGGCGCTGGTCTCGATCGGCCTGAGCCTGCTGGGGATTCTCGCCTACATCTGGGTGCGGTTCGGCTCGTTCCGCTATTCCGCGGCGGCGGTTGTCGCGCTTATCCACGACGTATGTGTGACGCTGGGGCTGCTGAGCCTGACGCACTACCTCTACGACACCGTTCTCGGCCGGGTGCTGCTCATCGAGCCGTTCAAGATCGACATGGGCGTCATCGCGGCGCTGCTGACGATCATCGGGTACTCGCTCAACGACACGATCATCGTGATGGACCGCATCCGCGAGAATCGCGGCAAACTCGCCCTCGCCACCGCCGACGTCGTCAACCGCTCGATCAACTCGACGATCAGCCGCACGCTGCTCACCTCGGGCACGACGCTGCTGGCGCTGGTCATCATGTACTTCGAGGGAGGCACCGGCATCCGGCCCTTCGCGTTTGCGATGCTCTGCGGCATCATGGTCGGCACGTACAGTTCAATCGGCGTGGCGTCGCCCATGGTCCTCACGCACCGCACCGGCAGGAAGAGTCCGGCCGCGACGGCGAGGGCGTGATCGGAGCGGAGGCGGCGATAAGATCGAGCGAGGTCCGGCCCCCGCGACGCGCGGGGACGGATCGAGTGCGGAGACGGGCATGACCGGAACAAGCCGCATCGGCATTCTGCTTCTTCTGCTGCTCGCCGGCTGGGTGGTGCTCTATTACCTCCTGTTTGCGCCCATCGCTCGCGATGACGTCGCACCGGACGGCGGGCTCACCATCCTCGAAACTGACTCGATCGGTCAGAATCCGGACGAATCCGCCCGGCCCCAGAACGAGCCGGCGAATCCGGCGAACATCCCGCAGAGTGATCATGCGGGCGGGACGTCGGGCGAGGCCGCACCCGCCGCGGAGAGCGGCGAGGGCGACCCACGCGGCAGCGGCGCGAACAGCGACCCCATTCCCCCGCCTCCGCCCACGACGCCCTACGTGGTAAAACGCGGCGACACGATGGAGTCGATCGCGCTCGAGTGGTTCGGCTCCAAGTCCAAGTGGGTGCTCATCGCCTACGAGAACCCCCTCGTCGATCCGCTGAAACTCAAGGCCGGCGTCACGCTGCGCCTCCCGCCGCGCGGCGCGCGGGTCGAGGGCATTCCCACGGAGGAACTGCGCCGGCTCACGCGAAGCACGAAGTATGTCGTCGCCGACGGCGACAGCCTCTGGAAGATCGCCGCCCGCGTCTACGGAAACGGCTCGCTGCACACGCTCATCGCCGAGGCGAATCGCGATCTGCTCAAGAACGGCACGGACCTGCAGATCGGCTGGGAACTGGTCATCCCTCCCTACCAGAAGCCGGCGGACTGAGCGGCTTGACTCGCTCGATCCGATTCGAGGTCATACACGCGGCGGTTCAGCGCGACGCAATGATCCGAGCCCCACGCGTGAGCACGGGTGTTGGATGTAGAGTGATCGGGCGTGTGCGACGAGGGCGGGCGCGTGGGCGCGACGCTTGCCGAATCGATCGGCGAAGACCGGTGTTCGGCGAAGACCCTCCCTCACGGTCGGGGCTCGGTTCATCGCCGCGCGATGAACCGAGCCCCACGCGTAAGCACGGGTGTTGGATGTAGAGTGATCGGGCGTGTGCGGCGAGGGCGGGCGCGTGGGCGCGACGCTTGCCGAGTCGATCGGCGAAGACCGGTGTTCGGCGAAGACCCTCCCTTACGGTCGGGGCTCGGTTCATCCGACGCGACGACAGAGATGGGCGCGCCAAGCACGCGCCGCGGCAATCGTCAGGCCACGACCTGACCTTCGCGCTGGGGGTCAGATGGCCGTGGCCGCTCGCCCCATGCCCGCGGCGCGGCGCAGCGCCCCGACCTCGGCGGCGCGCAGCAGACGCCACTGGCCCAGCGCCACGCCGCTGAGTTTCAGCGGACCCAGCGCCACGCACCGCATCCGGCGGATCGGATGATCGAGCGCCGCCATGATCGGACCGATTTGCGGGTTGCGCCCCTCGCGCAGTTCCAGCCGCAGGTGGGCTCGCTCGCCTTCTCGCTTGAGAAGTCTGAGGCGGATCGGCTCGCCCCGCCGGACGCTCCGCCGGGTGCGGTCGCGCCGTGCGATGGCGCGCTCAAGCGACTCCACGCCGGCCTCATCGAGGGCGCCCTTCACGGCGATCTCATAGGTCCGAGAGACCTCGTAGCGCGGATGGGTCAGACGGTTCGCCAGTTCGCCGTCGTTGGTGAGCAGCAGCAGGCCGGTCGAATCGGCGTCGAGCCGACCGACGCAGAAGAGGCGAGGATTGTTCGGCAGCGCGACGAGGTCGATCGCCCGCCGCCGGCCGTAGGGATCGCTGTTGGTCGAAACGACGCCCGCCGGCTTGTTGAGCATGATGTAATAACGATCGACCGGGCGCGACGCCTTGCGCCGCCGGATCGGCCGGCCGTCCACCTCGATGCGATCCGTTTCCGGATTCACCCAGGCGGGGAGGGCGGTGAGGATCTCGCCGTTCACCCGGACGCGCCCATCGTGGACGAGCTCCTCGCAATGTCGGCGCGAGTCGATGCCCGCCTCGGCGAGAACCTTCTGAATGCGCACTCCGCGCGACTTATCGGCGAATGGACGATCTGGAGGGCGGCGCGGCATGGGAGCAATGGTAGCCGCCTTCGCTGAGGATCCCGGCACCGCCCCTCCAGGACAATGGAACATCTTCCAGGCGCCGCCAGTTATGATGGCGAGCCGAGGGACGCAGCAGAAGAAGGCCGGCATCGCCTGGTTACCCGACACCACGGAGGAGCGAGCATGTCCAAGAGCACGCTGGCAGCAACACTCATCATCATCGTGGCATGCCTGGCCGCCGGCGAGCGCTGCGGCGCTGACGATTGCGAGCCGGCCTTCCCTGCTCCTGCTCCCATGAACGGGGCCATCCTGAATCGTGTTCATTTCGTCCCAAATGCCGGCCAATGGCCCGACGAGTCGATTCGTTTCGCGCTGAAGACTGGCATGGCGAGCATCTCTTTCCGGCGGTCGTCTTTCAGGATTCACGCCGTGCAAATTGGGGGCGCAACGAACTCCCCGGATTCAACGCATGGCCCCGCGCCGTGGTGCCCTGAGGACGCGCTCGCAGAACTCGAAGTGACCTTTCCCCGATCGAACGCGGTGGATCCGCAAGGCGCCGATCTGCGCGCTGCGCGTCTGCACTACTACACCGGCGCCGAGGAGCGAGAGTGGCGCCGCGATGTGCCGACATTCGGGGCGATCGTGTACCGGCAACTCTATGACGGAGTCGAACTTCGCGTCGCGCCGCTTCCTTCGGCCCTGCTCAAGTACGAATTCCGGGTCGCGGCCGGCGCCGACTGGACCCAGATCGAAGTCGATGTCGGCGAGCGGGCTCGCCTTTGCGCCGGCGATTCTGGCGATTTGCGCATCGAGACCTCATGTGGCACGCTCGTCGAAGCCGCTCCGAGCGTCTGGCAGGATATCGCAGGCGAGCGGATCCACATCGCAGCTCGGTTCGAACTCATCGACGAGCGGTCATACCGCTTCGTTCTCGACGACCCCGTATCTCCGGACCACGAACTGGTCATTGATCCGGAGTTGCGGTGGGTGCACTACGTGGGAGGGTCGGACGGGGACCTCATCAATGCCGCCTGGGTGGGAGAGGACGGTGTCTACGTGGCCGGCAGCACGTTGTCCGCGGATTTCGAAAGGCGCATCAACGAATACCGCGGCCGACAGGATGCGTTCGTGGCTCAACTGGATGAATCCGGGGAAGTGGTCTGGGTGGCCTATTGCGGCGGCAGCGCGCTCGACTTCGCCTATGCGCTCTGCCAGGGAGCAGACTCGGATCTCTACGCGGCCGGTTACACGCAATCCACCGACTTCGCCGGCGCGCTGAACTCGAACCACGGCGGCCCCGCCGACGCGTTCGTGCTCCGAATGGACCGGTTCGGGTCGCTGATCTGGATGCGCTACCTGGGTGGCGACAGCAACGAAATCGCGTACGACCTGAGGGGCGGTGCGTCGGGTGAGGTGGTGGCCGTCGGATTCACCTCCTCCGGGGCGTGGGAAGGTCAGGTCAACGCGTATCACGGCGCGGGCGACGCATTCATCGTCCGCCTCGGCCGGAACGGGGAGATCGTCTGGATGCGGTTTGTCGGGGGGTCGGGCGCCGACTTCGCCAATGGCGTCGCGCTCGACGCGTCGGACAACGCCTATCTGTGCGGATACCTCTCATCGCAGGATCTTGAGGGCGCCCGCAACGCCTATCACGGAGGAATCTACGATGCGTTCGCCGTCCGGGTGAACCCCGGTGGAGGACAAGTCTGGGCTGCATACGTCGGAGGCTCCGACATCGAGACCGGCTATGACGTGGAGTTCAACGGGCAGGCCGGCGTCGTCCTGATCGGGTCCACTCAATCTCCTGACTTCTTCGGTCAATCCAACTCCTTCATCGGCGGCGCCAACGATGCGTTCATCGTGAATCTCGATGTCACCCGCGGCAGTCAGCGCTTCATGCGGTTCTTCGGCGGGACGCGCATTGACGTGGCCCGAGCCGTGTTCACCACCGCACAGGGCCGCGTGCTTCTGGCTGGATGGACCTCGTCAACCGACTTCGAGGGCGCACGCAACCGGTTCGCCGGCGGAGTATCCGACGCGTTCATCGCCGAAGTGACTCTCGCCGCGCAGGTAGACTGGATGTTCTACGTGGGAGGAAATGACGAGGATCGAGGCATGGCGATTGCGGCCGCTCCGGACGGCACGGCCTACCTCGCGGGGCGAAGCGAGTCCTCGAGCCTGATCGGACAGCGCAACACGCCGCACGGAAACGAGGAGGGATTCCTCGCCCAGGTTTCCGGGCAGTCCGGACGATTGCTGCTCGTGACACCGTCGTGCCCCCAGGGTGGGCCCATTGAAATCGAATGGCAG
The DNA here is from genome assembly GCA_039794345.1 of Phycisphaerae bacterium. Taxonomy (GTDB): domain Bacteria; phylum Planctomycetota; class Phycisphaerae; order Phycisphaerales; family UBA5793; genus UBA5793. Next base: position 30,457 of record JBDIVQ010000012.1, read on the forward strand.
GGCGCCACGTTGAGCGGTCCGATCGCGCTGCTCTCGGCCCCGCGCGGCGGTTCCTACCGGATCTCCGGGGGCGGCCTCTGTGCCGGCACCATCCTCGATCTGGACGGCAGCGGCCTGCGAGTCGTCTTCACCGGCGTCTCGGGCCCGGATGGTTCGCGCCGTCTGCTCGCCGAGGCCGGCCCCGCCGCATGTGGAGCGTTCCTTCAGATGCTGGATCTCTCCACCTGCGGTCCGAGCAACCCCGTTCGGATCGAGTGATCAATCTTCAGACGCGTCGGGCCGCCGACGGGCCCGTTGCTTGACGCTCACTCCACCCGCTCGATCGAGAATTCCAGCACCGCGTAGCCGTCGATCTCGAAATGTTCGACGAGGATGTCAACTTCTGCGTCTGCGGCGAGGGTGAATTCGCCGTGATCGACCGTCGGGCCGTGCCACGTCCAGTTGTCGATGATGCGCTGGTCGTTCAGTCCCGGCGCGTTGATCGTGATGCGCACGCCGTCATCGCTGCGCGTCGTGAGGCGCCAGCGGCCGGCGGTCAGGGGCAGGCGGGTGCGGGCGATGGTGCCGAAGAGATCGCCTCCCAGGGGCGCCAGCGCCTCGCGCCGCGGCAGATCGGGCACGTCCTTCGGCCCGCCCATCGCGAAGGGGAGGCTCAGCGAGTCGGTCTTGAGGGCAATCGCCGAGGGGCCTTTGGCCAGGGCGCGCCAGGCGTCGAAATCGTTGCGCGGATCGGTCCTGTCGCGCTCCCACTTGAAGAAGGTCACGTCCCAGGCAGCGAGGATGATCGTGCCGGAGATTGTCGTGGAGTAGTCGGATCCGACCGCGACGGGGATCGAATATGCGGCGACGCCGTCGCGCCTGGGCTTGACGAGCAGGGCGTACCGACCCTCCGCCGTCTCGTCGATCTCGACGTCAACCCCCGGGGGCGCGGAGCCGAGGCGCACGGGCGCGGCGGCGCCGAGCACTTCGTACACATGTCCCTGCCCCGTCGCCTTGCTGAGGCGCACAAGGGGCGACTCGTGGTCCCACGGCCCCCACTCGTGCATGATGATCTTGTCGCGGCCGCGCAGGTGGTTGCGGGCGCCGACGGGCCGCGTCTCGCCGTACACCGGGTACGTCGGCCGCTCGACGCTCGCCGCCATGAGGGGCACTTCGACGGGCAGGCTCGCTTCATCCGCGTCCATCTCCTTCTGGACGTTTGTAAACGTATTCTCGCCGATGAAATTGGGTTTCGCGGCGCGGAGGTGGATGCCCAGCAGGTCGCCGTTGAACGAATTGAACATCACGGTGTTCTTCTGCGTTCCGAAGGCGGAGTAGTTCGCTTTGGCCCAGGGCGATTTGAGGAGTTGCTCGTCGTTGTCCCACCAGAGGTGGACGCCGCACTTGTTGCGCTCGAAGGTGTTGTGGACGATGGAGTTGAAGGCGCCGTGCTCGATGTTGATCCCGCCGCGCTCCAGGCCGTAGGCCATCTCCCCGTTGCCGATGAACGTGTTGTACGCGATGGTGGTGTGGCGCGAGTACCCGCCCCAGATGCCGCAGATCGCGTTCTCGACGAGCCGGTTCTCAATGAAGCGATTGTTGAAGGAGAAGGTCATCTCGATGCCGTGCGCCGGCGCGTAGGAGAAGTCGTTGGCGATGAGGAGGTTGTCGTTGTTGCCCTTCTCGAAGCAGAAGGCGATCAGTTCCTCCTCCGTCATGCCCTCGCGCGGCGGGGCGTCGCCGAGCGCTTCGCGGCCGGCGAAGCCGAAAAAACCGTCGCCGCCGTGCGTCGCCGAGTTCTCCGCAATGACGTTGCCGTTGCACTGCTCGAACATGAGAATGCCGGCGGAGTCCTGCCCGCGGTTGTAGACCTTGTGGCTGTAGCCGCGCACGCAGAAATCGAACGCGTTGCGGGTGATGATGTTGCCGCTGGATCGCCACATCGCCAGGCCCCAGCCCGAGAGGAAGGAGCAGTCGTTGTCGAAGAGGCGCGAGTCGTTCACGCGGTCGAGGATGATGCCGTTCTGCCGCCGTCGCGCAAACGTGCCGCTGATCGTGACGCGCTGCGACCGCTCGATGCAGACGCCGGCGCCGAACTGCGTGACCCACTCGCGGTTGTCGTTGTGGTGGGGAAAGAGCCAGTCGGCGCCCTCTTCGGCCGCGGGCGTCGAGCGCAATCGCTGTGCGAAGCCGCCCGCCACGTCGCAATTCTCGATCGTCAGGCCGTCGGCGTTCCGTGCGAGGATGCCGACCTTGTAGCGGTGGCAGTGCGCGCCGCGAATCGTCACGTCGCGATGCCCGTCGATCATGATGCCGATGCCGGAGACCTGATCCCACGGCGTGCCCTCCGGCGCCCCGTAGAGTTCGCCCTTGGCGCGGTCGGCGGCGAACTCGACGGTGATCCCGTCCGACTTGACGTGAATCACGCCGTTGCCGTCCGCGTCGGGGATGACCTCCGCGGCGATTTCGACAATGCACGACTGCCTGATCTCGACGTTGTCGCGATCAACGACGACCGTCGGGGGCGCGGCGAGGGCGATCGCGTCCGGCGCCATCAGCGCCGCGGCGCACGCAAGGCGAAGGGTGGCGTTCATGCGGGATCGTAGCCCGCGGAGCGGAGGCAGGGTCGTCGCTCAGCCGACGTAATGGTGCGTGCCCTGCAGGACGAGGGGAGGCAGGCTGCCCTCTTCCGGGCGCTCGCGCCGCAGCGCCGCCGGTCCCGCCTCCTTTTCCTTCTCGCAGGCTGCAAGCCGCGCCCTCCACGCCGGCGCCATTTCGCGCAGCCAGGCACGAAGTTCGCGAAACGCCTGATGATGGGCCTCGTCGAGGTCGTCGAACCAGCGATGCCGGTCGATGAGGTTCGCGGCGACGGCCAGGCCTTGAGCGAGCACGAGGTTGATGCGGATCGACCACTGCCGCGCTTCGGACGGACCGCCGCGACGTGTGCGAATGATGACGTGGCAGATCCGAACGAGATCGTGGAACTCATCGACGGCGCCGCTGTGCAGCAGGGCCGAACAGCGCATCTCGTCCGTCACCTCGACGTCGCGGCAGGTGACCTCGATCAGAAGGGGCATGTGCACCTCCCTTTCATGCGGCCGCAGGCCGCGGAGTGGCGGCCGGTGCCGGGTTTCTCCGGCCCTCGGGGCCGCGCGGCGCTGCCTGGGCCCGCTCCGCGCGCCTTCGGCGCGCGGAGCGGGCGGGCATTTCCGCTTCGCGAATCTGACCGTGCGGGAGGCTCATCCCGCCGTCGCCATGGCGCGGGACTTGCCCGAGTTCCTGCTCGCCGCTTTGACGGGCACCGACTTCGCCCGCGCCGCGGCCTTGCGATTGACCGTGATCGTCACCACGCCGTTGTCGTGCTCGGCATTGACGCTCTGCGGATCGACGTCGGCGGGGAGTTCGACGACGCGCTTGAACGAACCGAAGCGGCGCTCGCTGTGCCAGCAGTTGCCCTCGCGGTGCTCACTGGTCTCCTGCTTCTCGCCGGAGATCGTGAGCATGTTGCCGGAGATCGTCACGTTGACATTCTCGGGCGCGACGCCCGGCACCTCGGCCCGCACGATGACGCGATCGTCGGCGTCCTCGATGTCGAGGGCGGGCAGGTACTCGCGCGGACCCGCGAAGGGCTCGGCCAGCCCCCACCGGCCGTTGAACAGATCATCGAACATCCGGTCCATCTCCTCGCGGAAGCGCTGCAGCGTCGCGGCCGGGGCGACGGGCTCAACGAGGGAGGCGGACTCTCTCGACCTTCTCCAGGGAATGAGGTTCATCGTGCTTCTCCTTTCACCAGAGCATGTGGTTGGGCGCGCGGGTGCTCTCTCAGCCGCCGCGCGCAGACAGTTCGCAGAATCGCGCCTCAGGCGCGAGGGCGGAGGTGGAGCAGGCGCGCAGCCGACCGAGCAACTGCTCCGCCTCGAGCCAGTTCAGAATCGCGTTCCCGCCGTGCGACTCCCACAGGCGATGCGCCAGATCCTCGATCATCTCGCGGCGGATCTGACCGCATGGCGGGAGTTGGGGTGCAAGATCCACCCCCTCCTTTGCCGGTTCCCGGGAGAGAGGGGCGTAGGTCGCACCCTCCCGCGGCGGCCTGCGAGAAGAGGCTCCACGGGACCGCCGGGCGCCGGCTCGGTGTGCATTCGTCGGCATCACCCACCTCCGAACCGCTATACGAATCTGACCTCAGCCTGGTTTGCCCAGAATGACGGTCGGGTTTACGTATGGGACGTCGCCTTTGGAAGGGTATCGGCCAGAGCGGACCCCCATGCAGCGGGGTGGTTTCCCTGTTTCTGATTGGGCGTCGGTTCGCGCCGTCGCGGGTCGTCCGCAGAGGCGAGACTCGCTCAGGCCTGCAAGTACCTGCCCCACAGCGGTTTGAGGCGCTCCGCCTCCGCACGATCGATGCGGCTGCGGTCAGACCAGATCGCCAGCGCGAGCGCCTGGTGCGCCGGGCTGGCCTGCTGGCGCAGCGGACTGACGTCGCGCAGCGCGGCCCGGATGAGGCGCACCGATGCTTCGCTGGCGCGATTGAGATTGCCAATGATCTCCTCGAGCAGGGACTCGCGCGGCGCCTCGTGCGCGACGGGGCGCCAGCAGTCGTAGTCGGTCGGCAGGCCGATGAGGGCGTAGGCGATTTCCGCCTCGCGCGCCAGTCGGGCTTCGGGCAGCGCGGTCATGCCGATGAGATCACCTCCCCACGCGCGGTGCATCTCGCTCTCGGCCCGAGTCGAGAAGGCGGGCCCCTCCATGCACACGTACGTGCCGCCGTCATGGAAGGGCATTCCTTCGCGCCGGGCGGCGCTCGCCAGCCAACGCCGCATCACCGGACAGACCGGCTCGGCGAACTCGACGTGGACCGCGGCGTTCTCGTAGAAGGTCCGCGGCCGTCCGATCGTCCGGTCAATGAACTGATCTACCAGGACGATCTCGCCGGGATGGATGTTCTCCCGCAGCGAGCCGGTCGCGCCGCTGGCGATGAGGTGGGTGACGCCGAGCGACTTGAGGGCGAAGACGTTGGCGCGATAGGGCACGGCGGAGGGGTTGAGCAGGTGTCCCGGGCCGTGCCGCGCAAGAAAGGCGAGGCGCGTGCCGAGCAGTTCCCCGACGAGGATCGGCCCGCTGGGGGCGCCGAAAGGGGTCTCGGGGCGGCACGGCTGCATTTCGGCGCCGAACTCGGCCGCGAGGCGCTCGCCCAGCCCGCTGCCGCCGATGATCCCCAGGAAGAGGTCTGCGCTCATGGCGGCATGATACGGCATCGATCGCCTCCGGTGGCGCGAAGCGGGCGACCGGCGTACACTGTGCCGCCATGGCTGAGAAGAAGGTGATCGACCATTTCGTGGAAGTGCGCCCCGGCGGATACGCGATGCCCTCGGGCGCGACGCAGGTTCAGCGCCGCGCCGCGGGGGATGTCAAGGCCGCCGCCGAGGCGGGCGAGATTCGCCTTTTCGGCGACCGCGTGCCGCCTCACCAGCCGACGACGGGGCAGCCGCTTGCACCGGCACACGCGCTGGACGATCCCGACACGCGCGTCTACCTCGGCGACTGCCGCGACGTGCTCGCGAATCTGCCGGACAAGGGCAAGGTGGACCTCATCTTCGCAGACCCGCCCTTCAACTGGGACGTGCCCTATGACGAGTGGCGCGACGGCATGCCCCGCGCCGAATACGAACGCTTCACCTTCGACTGGCTCGACGGGTGCATCGCCGCGCTGGCGCCGCACGGGAGCCTGTGGGTGAACATCCCCGATGACACCGCGGCGGAGATCGTCCTGCACCTCAAGCGGCGCGGCCTCACGATGATCAACTGGTGCATCTGGCATTTCCGCTTCGGGCAGCACCGCCACACCTCGTTCATCATGAGCAAGGTGCATGCGCTCTATTTCGTGCTCAACCCCGAGGCGCGCACGTGGAATCCCGACGCGGTCCTCGAGCAATCCGACCGCGCCGCGATCTACAACGATCCGCGCACGCACGCGAAGGACTCGAACCAGGGACTGCGCGTGCCGATGGACGTGTGGTACGGCAAGTACTGGGGGCGCATTCAGGGCAACAACAAGGAGCGCCGCCCCCTCCACCACAACCAGATTCCCGAGGTCTACCTCGAACGCGTCATCCGCGCCTGTTCAAACGAGGGCGACCTCGTGCTCGATCCGTTCCTCGGAAGCGGGACAACGTGCACCGTGGCGCGGGCGCTCAAGCGGCGCAGCATCGGCATCGAATTCGGCAAGGGCAATGCCGCGTCGGCCTTCGAGCGCATCCGCAGCGGTCCGGTTCACCTGATCGGCGACGAGAAGCCATCGAGCGCGATCTTCGAGGACCGCGCGGTGCGCAACGGTCGCAAGGCCGCACCGGAACCGACCACCGGTCCTTGACGACGGGCCGGGCTCAGCGATCCGCCTCGTCCAGCCCCGGGGCGGGAGCAACGGCGGGAGCGCCTCCGGCCGCGGCGGCCTCGGCCTTGGCGCGGGCCGCGTCCGCCACCGGTCCGTAGTACTCCTTGAAGACTTCGAGGGGCAGCGCCTCCTCGACGACCTCAGCCGTGGCCTTGAGTTGCTCGTCGTAGGCGCGGAAGGCCCGCTGCCAGGCGGCGACGGCGTCTTCCTTGCGCCCGGCGCGCCAGTAGGCATCGCCGAGGTGGTCAAGGATGACGGGGTCATCATCGAGGGTGCGCGTGGCGTCGCCGCGGCGCAGGAGTGCGGCTTCTTCGAGCAGCGCCACGGCGCCCTGTTCATGCACCTCGTCGCCCATGTTCTCGAGGCGGCCGAGTTTGTAACGCACCCAGCCGAGCGAGTCGAGGTAGGCGGAATTGGACGGATCGGCGCGGACAGCCTTGACGAGCATCGCTTCCGCGTCCGCGAGGCGTTCGCCGCGATCTGCGAGCAGGTAGCCGAAGTCGTTGTTGGCCGAGGCGTGATCGGGGTCGGCCTTGAGGGCTTCAAGAAGCAGGATTTCGTGGCTGTCATCGAAGCCGCGCGCGGAGAATTCGCCGCTGAGGAGGTAGAGGGAGTCAGCGAGGGAGTTCCCCTCGCCGCGCGCTCCGGGGAGCCGTTCCGAGAAGAGGCGCATCGACCGATGGGCTTCGCCCGCGTAGGCGCGTGTGGTGAGGTTGACGGCGCGCAGCGGCTCGTTGCGCACGACGCTCTGGACGAGGCGCCACTCCACGAGCCCCGCCTCGCGCGCCTCGAGCGGCCGCTCGTCGCTGAGCCAGCGATCCGCGAGGGCGCACGCGTCATCCACCCGCTCCTGCCGCGCCAGGGCCACGGTCGCCACGGCGAACATCTCGTGCTCGATGGAAGGATCGACGGCCGCGACGCCCTCGATGGCGGCGAGGATTTCGTCAAGAGGCCGGTTCAACTCCGCCAGCGCGGTGATGTACGCGAGAAACGCCGTGGTGGGCGCCTTGAGGCCGCGGGCAATGAGGCGCTCGCCCGCCTCGCGGATCAGTTCCATCGCCTCCGGTCGGGGACCGGCGGAAGCGACGCGCGTCGCCATGAGCATGATCGAGTCGAGATGCCGGTCGAGATGCTCATCAGCGAGTCGCAGCGCTTCGCGGAGATGGCTCAGGGCTTCGGCGCCCTGCTGCGCCTGCACCTCGAGTTCGACGAGCGCCAGGCTGCGGGCGACGGATGGCGGCATGCGGGTCCACCGCCGCCGCATCACCTCGCGCGCTTCCTCCTCCCGGCCGAGAGACTTGAGCACCTCCTCGAGCCGGCGGCTGGAATCGACGTCGAACGGGCGCGACGCGACGGCGCGCTCGAGGAACTCGACGGCCTCGGAGCCGCGATGATCCGCGACGAGGGCCTTGAGCCAGGCGTCGCGGAGTCGGCGGTCGCCCGGCCGGACCGCGCGGCGCTCGGCCAGCCACGTGACCGCCTCGCCGGCCCGCCCCGCCGCGAGCCACGTCTTCACCAGTCCTTCGAGCGCAGCGCCGTCGGGGTCGTCGTCCTCGATGAGCGACTGGAAGCCCGCGATGGCATCATCGAACCGGCCGCGCAGGGCATCCTGCTCGGCGCGGAGCAGGCGGGCGGTGCGACCCTGCGGCGCGTGCGTCATGATGGCGCGGATGATCCCGCCGAAGCGATCCGTATCGCGCAGCGGGCCGGTGAAGCCGTACAGACGAAGCAGCGCCGCGTAGACGGCGTCGTTGGCGGGATCGATCTCGATCGCGCGGTCGAGTTCGGCCGCGGCCTCTTCATGGCGGCCGACGCTGACGAGAAGTCCGGCGCGGCGCCGCAGGTGCTCGACGAGGTCCACATCATCGCCGCGCCCGGCTGCGAGTCGGTCGAGCAGCGACAGCGCTTCATCCGTCCGCCCCACCTGCGCCAGCAGCACGGCCTTGTCGTAGACCGCGTCGATGGGATCGCTCTCGGCCGGCTGCGTCCGGTCGAGGAGGTCCGTCGCGGCGTCCACTTCGTTGAGCGCCAGCAGCAGCGAGGCGCGGCGGAGGCGAGGCTCAACACGTCCCGGCCGGACCTCGATGAGCGCGTCGAGCGCGGCCGCCGCCTCTTCCCAGCGGAACGCCCGCATCAGCAGGCCGGCGCGAACGAGTTCGGCCACGGGCTCGCTTCGAGAATCCTCCGGCAGATCGCTCCACGCGGCGAGGAAGCGATCGGGATCGTCGGTGCGGGCCACAAGTTCATCGAGCAACTCATCGGGCACGCGGCCGGTCGATCGCGCCACGCCGAGGATCAGTCGGACCGACTGCGCAGGCGCGAGGCGCTCGATCGTCCACGGGAGCAGATCGCGGGCCACTTCAAGGTCGGCCCCGTGCTCGGCGAGGTAGTCGAGGATGATGGCGTCGCTGCGCTCGGGATCGAGCAGGGCGGCGAGGGCCTTGACGTACGTCAGTTCCGCGGGCCGCCGCTCCAGCCTCGCGCGGAGGGCGGCGATGAGGCGGTCCCCCAGCGGCGTGCCGCGGAACAGCGCGAGCAGGCCGCCGGCGTGCCCGATGCGGGGATCGTCCACCTGCGCGAGGAGCAGGTTCATCGCCGTGTCGTTCCGTCCTGACCGGGCGAGCGCCCAGACGAGCCGGGCGATCACGGCCTGATCGTCGCGCGGGGCCACGTCCGCCGCGAGGGCGTACGCCTCCACCGCGTCGTCGAAGCGTTCAAGTCGGGAGAAGGCGTCGCCGAGGTCGCGCCACATGTCGGGCGCGGCGCGGTAGAGCCGGTCGATGTCGCGCTGGTACCGGGGCGAGGGAGGCGGCGGCGCAAGCAGGCGCTGCATGAGTTCGTGCCAGACTGCCACACCCGCTTCATCGCAGCCCTCGGCGAGCAGCACCTGCCCAAGTCCGTGCGCTGTGAGGCACCACACGTCGCGATCGGCGGCGCGGCGCTCCGGGGCGGAGAGCAGGCGGTGCGCCCGCCCGAGCATCGCCGCCGCGCGCGCCACGTCGCGCCGCTGCCACGCCGCCGAACCCAGGCGCCACAGCGCATCGACATCCTCCGGTTCGATCGCGAGGATGTTCTCGTAGAGCCGAAGCGCCTGCGCCGGGCCGGTCGTCGAAAGGTAGTTCTCGGCCATCAGGCGCATGCAGGCCACCGAGCCCGGATCAAGTTTGAGCGCCTGCTCGAGGGTGCGGATCGAGTCGAAGTAGCGGCCGTCGATGGCCATCTCGCGCGCTTCGAGGTACAGGCGCGTGGTGTCGCGCAGCACCTGGTCGGTGGGCGGGATGACGGAGCGCACGGGCGGGAAGACGTTGGTCGGAGAGAGGACCGTGAGCGCCTCGTCCAGTCCGAGCCGGGCGCGGGCATCCTCCGCGGAGTGCGGCCTGAGGCGCTCGGCCTCAATCCCGGGCGGCGGCGCCAGCGCCAGCGGCCGCCCCGGCGCTTCGCGCAGCACCTGCTCGGAGAGCGGCAGGTGATCCACGAGAGCAGCGGTCTCGGCGCCGAGACCATCCCCGGGCTCGACCTGCGCCGAGGCGCACGCGCTCAGGCACAAGGGCAGCGAAGCCAGCAGAAGCGACAGGCCCGGGCGGGCAGGACGGAGTAGCGGCATGAACGGCGTGCTCCCGATCTCGGCGCGGGTGCGGCGGCCTTCCTCGGCGCGCCGGGCTTCGCGACGACTCAATGGTACGGGGCGCCGAACGCCGGCGTGCGGCCCGGCGCGTGATTCTCCCGCCCGGCGATCGGGATCCGTCAGCCTCCGGCCGCCCGGGCCGTTTCAGCCCAGCGCCGCAGGCGCAGGTGGACTTCGGCGCATTCATCGGGCTCAATCTGATCCACGATCCACTCGGCCGCCTCTTCGGGCGAAGCGAGGGGATCGACGATTTCGTGCTGCGCCAGGGCCTGAAGCATGGGGCGGTCGATCGGGAGAACAGGATGCCCGAGCGCGTGCAGCCGAACATGAGCGGTAACGCAAGGAAGGATGCCATCGAGCGAAGCGAGGTACTCGACCGCGTCGAGCGCCGGAATCTCCCGGAGGTGGTCGAGGCAAGCCCGCGCGTCGCGGTTGAGAAGGTCGCTGAGCGTGCGCCTCAGTCGCGAGGCGCGCTGCCGCGCCTTGGGATAGCGCTCCCCGATGATGGCGACGATCTCATCGACGAGGCAGATGCGAAGTTCGTTGAGATCGACGAGGCGCCGCATGAGCCGGTCGTAGGCCTGCAATGCTCGATCGAGGCCGGCTTCCCAGAGAAGGAAACCGCGGACGAGTTCATGCGCCGCAGGCGCCTCCGGCCATTCGGGCGGCGGCCCCTGCGCGCGGAGGGACTGGAGGAGTGAGGAAAGCCGGGCGGCATGGGCGCGGGCGCTATTCAACGCGGTCTCCCCTCGAAGCGCGCGGGGCGGGCGTCAGTCGGGCGCATCCTCCGATCGCGATCCAGCCTCATCCGCACGGGCGCGGGCTTCAAACTCGCCGCGGGGATCATCCGTGCCGGCGGTCGGCGGGAGTTCGGCGACGGCGTGCCGGATCGCCGAGAGCAGTTGCGCCTCTTTCTTGAGGCGCTCGTCGAGCCGGAATCGGAGGTGCGGGGGGCGGCGCAGATCGAGTTCATCATTCACGAGTTTCTGGAGGTGCAGCGTCGCGGCCGTCAATCCCTGCATCGTCGCCGCCTGGCATTCCGGGGGGAGAATCGAGACATGAACGACGGCCTCCCGGAGATCACCCGTCACCTCGACCTCGGTCACCGTGATCAGGCCGCGGATGCGTGGATCGCCCAGCCCGCGGGTGAGGACGTTCTGCACCGTGCGGCGGAGGATGGAGGCGAGTTGTTCCCGTCGGTGTCCCACGCACCCTCCCGCATCCGGGCGTCAGATCTTCCGGCTGACCTCGACCATGCGGTAACATTCGAGGACGTCGCCGGGCTTGATGTCGTCGTAGCCTTCGATCTTCATGCCGCACTCCTGACCGCTGCGCACTTCGCGGGCGTCGTCCTTGAAGCGCTTGAGTTGTTCGAGGACGCGGTTGTTCTCGACGACGATGTCGTTTCGCGTGACGCGGATGCGCGCGTTGCGCTCGATGGTGCCGTCGGTGACGTAGCAGCCGGCGACCATGCCGACCTTGGAGATCTTGAAGACTTCGCGCACGGTGGCGTGTCCGAGCACCTCCTCGCGGATTTCGGGGGCGAGCAGGCCGGAGGCCGCCTGGCGCACATCATCGAGCAGTTCGTAGATGATCTGGTAGGTGCGGATCTCGACGTCGCGCGTCTCGGCGAGTTCACGGGCTCGCGCGGAGGCGATGACGTGGAACCCGAGCACGATCGCACCCGAGGTCTCCGCCAGCAGCACATCTGACTCGTTGATGCCGCCCACCGCCGCGTGAAGCACGCGGACCTGCAGTTCCTCCGTCGAGATCTCCTCGAGCGAGCGCTTGAGGGTTTCGACGGATCCCTGCACGTCGGCCTTGACGACGAGGTTGAGTTCCTTGCGATCGGCCCCCTTCAACTGGGTGAAGATGTTGTCGAGGGTGACCTTGGGCGCAGCGAGGGCGCGCTCGCGCTCCTGCGCGACGCGCTGTTCCGCCGCCTCCTCGGCCTTGCGCAGGCTCGAGACGACGTAGCAGCGGTCGCCCGCGTCGGGGACGAGATTGATGCCGGAAATCTCCAGGGGCGTGGAAGGGCCGGCCTCCTTGAGCCGGTTGCCCCGGTCGTCCACCATGTCGCGGACCCGGCCGTAGGCCCGGCCGATCACGATGAAGTCGCCGACCTTGATGCGCCCGTCCTGGATAAGGACGTTGGCGACGGGGCCGCGTCCCTCGACCATCCGCGCCTCGATGACCGTCCCGCGCGCCGGGCCGGAGGCGTCCGCCTGGAGTTCCATCGTCTGCGCCTGGAAGTCGAGCGTGTCGAGGAGGTCCTGGATGCCCAGGCGCTTGGTGGCGGAGGTCTTGACGACTTCCGTCTTGCCGCCCCACTCGATGGGGGAGAGTTCATACTCGGCGAGTTGGCCGTAGATGCGCTGGATGTTCGCGTCCGTGGCCTCGGGCTTGTCGATCTTGTTGAGGGCGACGACGATGGGCACACCGGCAGCGCGGGCGTGGTTGATCGACTCGATGGTCTGGGGCATGAGGCCGTCATCCGCCGCCACCACGAGCACGACGATGTCGGTGATCTGCGCTCCGCGGGCCCGCATGGCCGTGAAGGCCTCGTGCCCGGGCGTGTCGAGGAAGACGATGGTCTTCTCGTCGTCGCCGGCGCGGACGCTGACGCGAAAGGCGGACGTGTGCTGTGTGATGCCGCCCGCTTCGCCGGCCGCGACGTTCGTCTGGCGGATCGCATCGAGCAGGGAGGTTTTGCCGTGGTCCACGTGGCCGAGGATCGCCACGACGGGAGCGCGCGGCTGGACGTCCACCGCTTCGCGCGTCTCGAACTCCTCGGTGACGACGTCAACTGCGGTCTTCTTCTCCTCCACCTCGAGTTCGATGTTGTGTTCGAGCATCAGTTCGACCGCGAGATCGACGGGCATGCCGGCGTTCGGATTCGCCTGCATGATCCCCTTTCTCATCATGGCGCGGACGATCTGGTTGACCTGCACGCCGGTGGCGGCGCTGAGGTCGCGCATGGAGAAAGGCTCCTGAATCCGGACGACGCCGCCGGTCTGAACTGCGGTCTTGGCCTTTTCCCCGCCATGGTCCGGGCGCGTCGCGTCGCGGCGCACGGTCTTGATGTAGCCATGCGCGCCGCGCAGGCGCTCTTCGCGCTCCAGAAGATCCTGCTGACCCCAGTTGCGCATCCGTCCCGGGCGCTCGCCCGGCCCTTCGGCGGAGGCGCTGCGCCCCTCGCGGCCGCTGCGGTTCTTGCGCCGCGTATTGCGCCGCGAGACGTCGCCTCCAGCCGGAGCGTCGGGCGGTCCCGAAACGCCCGGACCTCCACGGCCCCCGGGCCCGCCGTCTCCGAGCGTCCGGCGACGCGGGCGATCCACAACCTCCGCTTCTTCGATGCGCACGACCTTCGGTCCGGAGAGGCGGGCGGGCGACTGAACGTTTTCGAGCATCGGACCCGCGGGAGCCACTTCGTCGGGCCGTTTGGGGACATTGGGCACGGCGACGGCGCGGCGTCGGAGGGGCGTCGAGCGAGCCGGCGCTTCCGCCGCCGGGCGCACTTCCGCCGGCGCCTCTGCCGGAGGCGACGCGGAGGCAGCCGGCGCCAGCGCGGGAGATTCGATGGGCGTCCGCGGCTGAGCCTGGTCGGGTTCGATGGGGGAAGGTGCGGCGACCGCCTCGTTCGCGGCCGTCTGGGCTTCGACCCGGCGAATGACCTCCTCGGAGGACTCCGCCGCGCCCTTCTTGGCGATCTTCCTCGTCTCCTCGAGGGCCTTCTGAATGGAGGCGGACTCGTCAACCGTCTCGGTCGGCTGGGTGGCGGACTTCTTCTTCGCGGTGGCGCGGACTTTCTTGGCGGACTTGCGCGCCACGACGGCGGTGAGCGCTCCGGCTTCGTCGGTGGCCTCGCTCTCCGTCTCTCCGACGCCGCCGGCGTACCAGGAGTGAATGGTCTGCTCGAGGCCGGCGGAGACCGTGGACATGTGGTTGACGATGTTGGGAATACCCTCGGCCTCGCAGCGCGCCACGAGGTCTTTGCTCTTGAGGCCGAGTTCCTTCGCGATCTGATGAATCTTCTTAGCCAAAGGCTGCTCCTCAGGTCATTCCGCGGTTCGGCCGAGGGCGCCGAACCTCATTGCCGCGACGCTGCGAATCCGCGCCGGCGCGGCGCTCAGGCTCCCCCTTCGTTGGCGCCGGAGGGTGCGGGCGAGCGCTGTCCCAGGCCGAGAATCGTCGCCGCCTGCGCGGCGCCATGCCCGTCGTCGGCGAGGGGTTGCGGCGGTCCTTCGCCCGCCCCGCCTCCCGGACCTTCGAGGACGGCAGCCGCAAGGCGCTGCTCCTCTTCGCGCCGCTTCGCTTCCGCTTCCTTCTCGCGCTGCTGCTCCTCGGCGACGACCTTGGCGCGGGCGGCGGCCAGTTCGACCATCCTCTCCGACTGCTCCGGCGTCACTTCGAGTTCCTCGGACAGAACCTCCGCCCCGACCTCCTCGACGTCGAAAACGCTCACCATGCCCAGAGCCGCGAGGCGGTCCAACTGCTCTTCCGTCACCCCCTCCACCTGCCGCAGCGTCTCGACGAGAATCTCGAGACCCTTGGCGTATTCAGCGGGGGTGAGGATGTCCACGTCCCAGCCCGTCAGACGCGCCGCGAGGCGCACGTTCTGCCCGCGCTTGCCGATCGCCAGGCTCAACTGGTCCTCTTCGACCACGACCGTGGCCCGGCCGAGTTCGAAACACAGCGAGACGTCCTTGACCTCCGCCGGCTTGAGCGCGTTCTGGATGAGAATCTGGCTCGAATCGTTCCAGCGGACGATGTCGATCTTCTCCCCGCCCAGTTCATCAACGATGTTCTTGATGCGGCTGCCGCGCACCCCGACGCAGGCGCCGACCGCGTCCACCTTCGAGTCGATGGACGACACGGCGAGTTTGGTGCGGAACCCCGGCTCGCGCGCCATCGCCTTGATCTCGATGATCCGCTCGCTCACCTCGGGCACCTCGACCTCGAAGAGACGGCGGATGAAGTCGGGGTGCGCCCGGCTCAGGACGATCTTCACCTGGTTGCCCATGTCGCGCACGTCGAGGATGAGGCAGCGCACACGGTCGCCCGGCTGGAAGTTCTCGCCGGGGATCTGCTCGCTGCGGGGCATGAAGCCCTCGGCCCGGTCGATCTGGATGACGAGCGCGCCGCCTTCGTAGCGCTGGGCCGTGCCCGTCACCATCTCGCCGACGCGCTTGGAGAACTCCTCGAAGAGGGCTTCGCGCTCGTCTTCGCGGAAGCGCTGGATCATGACCTGCTTGGCGGTCTGGGCGGGGATGCGGCCGAGTTCGCGCAGGTCGATCTCGATTTCGGTCCACTCGCCGACGGGTTCGCCGGTCTCAGGATCGGTCTCCGCGGGCGGGAAGCGCCTCCAGAGGCGGATCTCGCCGTTGAAGCGATCCATGGCGCAGCGGAACTCGTCCGTGTCGAGGGACCCGAAGTGCTTGCGCGCGGCCGAGATCATCGCGGTCTCGATGTCACGAAAGAGGGCTTCGCGGTCGATCTTGCGGTCGCGCGCGATCGAGTCGATGATTCGGAGGGTTTCCTGGTTCATGATGCTGATTGTCCTTTCACCGAGTTGTTATTCAGTTGTGAGGTCCGCCGGACGTCGAGGTCCGGCCCATCCATCCGGTAAACAAAAAACCACCGGCGCATCCGCAGCGCCTGTGGCCTGTAGTTCGGCTGCGGGGCGATTCCGCGCCTCGCAACCGGTCAACCCAACCTGTGGCCGTGCCTCAGGTCATGACGCGCCCCTCGCAAATCCCGATTTCGGGCGTGCGGGCCACGTGCGAGTTGACTCGCTGCTCACCACGCACTGGGTTCTTCCCAACCGTGCATCCGCGTACTCCCGCGCAAGCAGTCCGAAAAAACGCCACTACAGTCCAGACGGAAGGATAGTCGGCCTGCCCGCAGGGTCAAAGTGAGAAGATGGTGAAAACCTAGGTCGCTTTTGACCCGTCGGACAGGACATCCGCCAGCGCCCGGTTCCCCAGCGCCCCGACCTGCGCCTGCCGCAGACTGGCCACCAGGGGCCAGTCCGCGCCGATGGCATCTTCTGACCCCAGAAGGTCTTGCGTGCACGCGACCGCCTCGCCGAGGAGAATCCGGGCCGGCGGACGGGCGAGGGTGAACGTCGGGCGGTCCGCGGGTTCGACGCGGTGCAGAAGTCCCTTCTTGGCGAGGGCGGCGAGGACAAGTTCGATCGCCCGCTCGTTGATGTGCGTGGCCTGCATGATGTGACGGGCATCGGTGGGCTGGCCCTTCTCAAACCGTTCCCCCACCACCCGCAGCATCGGCACGACCAGGGCCGGGTCCATGACGGGCGGGATCCGCGGCCGGTCGGGAATGGACTGCACCATCCGCACTCCGACGGCCTGGAGGGCGGAAGTGAGTTCGAGGCCGAACAGAACCAGCAACCACATGACGTAAACCCAGAAGAGGAAGACGGGGATCAGCCCCAGCGTGCCGTATAGGACGGAGTAGTTGGAGCTCATTCCGAAGATGGTCGAGATGTACGCCCCGAGCGCCCTGGCGCCGAGGGACCAGCAGATGGCGGTGATGAGCGAGCCGATTGCCGCCGCGGACCACTTCACTCTGGTGTTGGGGACCGAGGTGTAGAGGAGCAGGATGAAGAGCCACGCCGAGCCGAGCGACGTCACGATGCCCGCGGCGACGATGCTCGACGCCGCCAGCGGGCCGAGGCTGTCGGCGAAGCGCGTCACGATCTCCTCGAAGCGCCGGTCGAGGAAGAAACTGAGATAGAGCAGTCCGGGGCCGATGATCACCGTGAACCCATAGAGCGGCACGCGGCGAGAGAGCGGCCGGTTCTCCGACGCCCGGCAGATCGTGTTGAAGGAGCGCTCGATCGTCGTCATCAGCCCGATCGCCGCCCAGATGAGCACGAGCAGGCCGATGATGCCGATCGACTCGAAGTTGACCGTTTCGTTAATCTGGCGGATGAGGCCGGTGAGCCATTCGACGACGGAGACGGCGCTCGCCTCCGCCCCCTCCGTCGGAGCAGCCTGGGGAATCTTCAGGTCATCCAGTTGCGCGGCGGCGAGCAGGTCCGTAATGAACGACTCGAACCGATCGATGCCCCCGAGCAGGCGGAAGATCAGCAGGCCGATCACGCTCACCGGCACCAGCCCGAAAATGGTCCGGAACGCCAGGGCCGCGGCCATCTGCCCGGCGCGGTCCTCCTGCAACTGCTTCATCCCCGTGCGGATCAGTTCCGCCACGAAGCGCACGAAGTACTGCCAGCGGTTCAACTCGACCGTGGGCGTGAGGAGAATCCGCTTGAGCCAGACCGGGATGGGACGCTTGCGGCGGGGCATGAACATTCAGGGCTTCAACGCCCACGATGAGCGAGTCTTCGAGCGAATCGTGGGGTGCGTCGGCGATGAGCGAGTCTTCGAGCGAATCGTGGGGTGCGTCGGCGATGAGCGAGTCTTCGAGCGAATCGTGGGGTGCGTC
>JBDIVQ010000013.1:0-47381 GCA_039794345.1 Phycisphaerae bacterium
ACGGGCACGACGCCCATGCTCCGGTTCCGGCGGCGTTACGCCTTGATGTCGGTGATCTCGACGGCGATGTAGGGCTGGCGGTGGCCGGTCTTGCGTCGATAGCCGGTGCGGCGGGTGAACTTGTAGACGTCGAGTTTTTCGCCCAGTTCGTGCCGGAGAACCTTGCCCCTGACGGATGCCCCCTCGATGTAGGGGCGGCCGAGGGTCGCCTGGCCTGCGGCGTCGCTCGTCAGGAGGACGCGGTCGAAGACGATCTCGGCGCCGTCATCGACGGGCCGGTGGTCGAGTTGGAGGACGTCGCCCTTGGCGACCTTGATCTGGCTGCCGCTGTCTTCGATGATGGCGTACACGGGAAGGCTCCGCGAAAGTCGTGCTGAACATGGTTTTTGAGGCGGCAAGTATAGGCGAAAAGTCGGTCAAGCCAAGACGGGCGGCTATATTTGTCGCGGAGCGGAAACCGGGCCGAAAGGCCGAACGCCGCTCGACCCCGGCGCGGGGCGGGCGGGCCGGCCGCCTCGGCCGCCATCCGGGGACTCGCCTGGGGCGGACACCGACGCCCCGCCTCCTTCTCCTGTCGCCGCACCGTGTTCGAGAACCTCACCCAACTTCTCACCCGCCTCAACAACTACTCGAAACTCGAGGTGGCGATCGAACTGGCCATCATCTGGCTGGTGGTCTGGATCGTCGTCCGATTTCTGCGCGACACGGGCGGAGCGGGCATCATCAAGGGGCTGGCGCTGCTGCTGATCGTGGGGACGATCTTCGTCCGCGTGCTGGCGCAGAACGGCGAGAGTTTTCAGCGCCTCAACTTCCTCTACGACAAGGCGCTGGGCTTTGCGGCCATCGGGGTGCTCGTCATCTTTCAGCCGGAACTGCGCCGCGTGCTCATCCGCCTCGGCGAGGCGACTTTCTTCCGCACGACGCGCTCCGAACTGGCGCCGATGATCGAGGCGCTGGTGCAGGCGTGCGAGTTCAACAGCAAGAACCGCATCGGGCTGCTCGTGGCGATCGTGCGGCGCGTCGGTCTCAGCGGGATCGTTGAAGGGGGCACGGCCCTGAACGCGGACGTCTCCGCGCCGCTCCTCCAGACGATCTTCTGGCCCAACAGCGCGCTGCACGACCTGGGCGTCGTCATCCAGGGACGCAAGGTGCTCGCCGCCTCCGCCCAGTTCCCCCTCACCAAGCGCACCGACGTCGATCCACGTCTCGGCTCGCGGCACCGCGCCGCGCTGGGGGTGACGGAGGAGTCCGACTGCCTCGCCGTCGTCGTCAGCGAAGAGACGGGAGGCATCTCGGTCGCGGAGCGCGGCCAGTTGCACCGCATGGAGAGCGTCGATCATCTCCGCCGCTTCCTCGCCGAGCGCCTGCTCACCGAGCCGGCCGCGAACGGGCGGCTGGCGGAGGTCTCCGGCTTTTCCGACGAAGCGCCCGAGAAGGCGGAGGCGACGGCTGAAGCCCCCGCAGCCGCGGAGAGCGGCGGAAAGGCGGCCGACCGGTGAGCGACCGCTTCAAGACCATTCTGATCGTGACGGTCGTGGCGCTGCTCATCTGGCTCTACGCCGAGCAGGCGAATCCGGCCAAGCCGATGGAGCGGTCGGTGACGTTCCAACTCGTCGTGCCCCCCGGCGGGGACCTGATCGCCCGCCTCGGCGAGCCGGGCCGCGCCTATCGCTTCGAGTTCTCCGGCCCGATGGCGGAACTCGAGCAACTCCGGGCCCGCCTGCAGCGGAGCGACGGCCGCATCAGCCTCGCGATCGGCGCCGACATCGAACCGACGACGGGGCAGTATGACTTTCCGCTGCGCGACCTGCTCGCCGACCACGAGTGGTTCGCGGGCACGAAGATCATCATCAGCGAAGCCCAGGTCCAGACGCTGCGCGTGGTCATCGACCGGTGGACGAAGGTGGAGGTGGACGTTTCGCCGGGCGAATTCGGCGATCTCGCGATCGACGGGCCGGTGCTCGTCGAGCCGGCGTCGCTGGGCGTCGAAGTGTGGGAGTCGGTGGCGCGGCCGATCCCGCCCGATCAACTCCGCCTCATCGCCACGCCGGCGCCGGAGGACCTCGCCCAACTGGCCGAGGGTCAGTCGCACACGGTGGCGGCGCGGGTGGCGCTGAGCACGGTCCTGCGTCCCGAGCAGGTGCGCCTGCCCGAAGGGAGCCGCGTCAATCTGACCTTCCGCCTCAAGTCGCGGCAGGCGCAGACGACCTTCGGGCCCGTGCCGATCAAGATCGTGATCCTGCCGCGCGACCAGAACTTCGAGGTGACCCTCGCCGAGCCGGTGATCGCGGAGATTCGCCTGAGCGGCCCGAGCGATCTCATTAACCGCGTCAAGGCGCGGGAGATCAAGGTCTTCGCCTACCTCGACCTCGACAGCGTCGAACTGGGCAGCGGGATCACGAGCAAGGCGGTCTCGTTCGACCACCTGACCGGCCTGACGGTGTTGTCAGGGCCGCACGTGGCGACTTTCACCATCACGCGCCGGCCGGACATCGAGTGACCGGCGCCGCACGGCCGCGATTGGAACACCGTGAAGAGCGGAAAGCATATCAACCTCGTGGTGACGGGCGCGAGCGGGCGCGTCGGTCGTCTCATCTGCGAACTGGCGGGGTCGGATGAAGCGCAGTGGGAAGTTGTGGCGGCGGTGGCGCATCCGCGCAGCAGCCGCCTCGGCCAGCCCTCGTTCAGTTCCGCCGACCACGCGCCGGTGATCACGCCGAACTTCGGCGGGCCGTGCGATCTCGTGATCGACTTCTCCACGCCCGCGGGCACGGAGACGGCGATCCAGATCGCGCTGCGGGAGGGGGCGGCGCTGCTCGTGGGAACGACGGGCCTGCCCGAAACGACGCGCCAGGTTCTCGAAGCCTCCGCGCGGCGCATTCCCATCCTGGTGGCGCCGAACACGAGTGTGGGTGTGGCGGCGTGCGCGGCGATCGTCGAGCAGGCCGCCCGCCTGCTCGGCCCCGCGTATCGAGTCGAGATCGTCGAGGCGCATCACAGCCGCAAGAAGGATGCGCCCTCGGGCACGGCGCTGATGCTGGCGGAGTCGGCCCGGCGCGGCGGCGCCGCGATTGAACCGGGGCAGATCCACGCCCTGCGCGGCGGCGACGTCGTCGGCGAGCACACCCTCCGCTTTGCCGGCGAGGGCGAGTACGTCGAAATCCTCCACCGCGCCACCTCGCGCACGCTCTTTGCCCGCGGCGCGCTGCGCGCGGGTCGGTGGCTCCTCGCCCAGCCGCCGGGCTTCTACTCCATGGCCGACGTGCTCCGCGGCGGCGCCGGGGGCGCGTGAGGCGCTGCGCCGCCGCGCCGGCTCAACGGCGCATCGGCTGAAGCCGCCAGTAGGTCAGGCTGCGCCAGAGCCACTCGAAGGGGCCGAACCGAAAGACGCTCAGCCACAATGGCGAGACGATCATCTGAATGACGAAGATGCCCGCGACGACGGCGAGCAACTGCACGCGGTCGAAGTCGCCGAACTTCGCCAGCCCCAGGCCGCTGCGGCCGTTGAAGATGGTGGTGCAGATGAGCGTGTGCAGCAGGTAGTTGGTGAAGGCCATGCGCCCGACGGCAGAGAGGGAGGTCGTGAGCCACGCGAGCGCGCCGGTGCGGCACAGCAGCATGATGACGCCGATCCACCCCAGCGCCACGAAGATGCTGCCGAAGTAGTTGAAGTGCGAATTGACGAACTGCGCGGCTACGAAGTCGAACTCGGCCTGCACGTTGCGCTGGAAGCCGAGCCAGATGATCGGAAGACCGACGGCGAAGCCGGCGACGGCCATACCCGAGTAAAACGTCCCCGACCGGGCCGCGCTGAGCACGCGCCACTTGAACAGCGCCATGCCCAGCAGCATCATCCCGATTGCGCGCCAGCAGTAGAGCACGATAAGGAAGATCTGCATCTCGACGAGCACCGGCGCCCGGTAGGCGATCTCGTCGAAGTACGAGCCTGTCATCGCCGCGATCTCATGGGCGACCTTGTCGGGAGGCGGACTCCAGCCGGCGCGCATCTCGCGCAGCGTCTGCCGAGCCTCCGCCACGGTCATTCCCATTGTCAGTTCGCGGTCCTCCCCGGCTTGTGCCGTCGCGCCGTCTGCAACGGCCGTCGGATCGTCCGATGCGGCGGGATCATGCTCGGCGTCGCTTGCGGCCGGCGGTTCGGAAGCGGGCGGATCAGAGGCGGACGATCCGCCCGCCGTGTCGGGCGCGACGAGCGCCGCCGCCTGGCGGTCGTGCTCGTCGAGCGCCGTCTGAAGCGTTCCGAAGAAGAACCCGAAGAAGATCACGAAGAGGGCGGTGACGAGCAGCGAGGCGGTCCCGAGCAGCGTCAGCAGCGTCGCAGGCAGCCTCCGCGCCCAGTAGATCACCAGGCCGCACAAGGCGTAGAGGACGAGGATGTCGCCCAGCCAGAGCAGATAGCCGTGGAGCAGCCCGATGAGCAGCAGCCACGCCATGCGGCGATAGTGCAGTCCGCCGGCGCTGCCGCCGCGCGCCTCGATGCGGCTGGTGAAGAGGACGATCCCCGCGCCGAAGAGCATCGAGAAGATGCTCATGAACTTGAGATCCGCCAGCAGGTGCTCGACGACCCAGATCCAGTAGTTGGCGCCTTCGAATCCTCCCGCCACCGTCGGGTTGAAGTACGCCGCCATCGGCAGGCCGAAGGAGTGGATGTTCATGACCAGAATGCCCAGGACCGCGAAGCCGCGCAGCGCATCGAGAGAGTTGATCCGCTTCGCGGCGGCGACGGGGGCGGCGCCCGCGAGTTCAACGGTTGACTCGTCGGCCGGGAAAGTCGTCATCGAGTCGCTCCAGACGGGGTGGGTGCGGCACGTTGCGGTGCGCGGCTGAACGGTTCTTGGGAATCAGCAGGAGTCGGTCTCTGTGGGTCGCTGTTCACTCGGGAACGGGGTCGTGCCCGCTGCCGCCCCACGGATGGCAACGGAGCAGCCGCCGCACGGTCAGCCACGTTCCACGCCACGCGCCGCAGCGGCTCAGGGCTTCGATGGCGTAGTGCGAACAGGTCGGTCGAAAGCGGCACTGCCCGCCGATGAGCGGGGCGAGCGCGAGCTGGTAGAGGCGGACGAGCAGGATGAGGGGGCGCGCCGGCAGACTCGCGGCCGCGCGCCGGCCGCGCGACGCCTCCGGTCCGCCGAGGGCGCTCAATTCGCAGGTGATGTGTCGCGCTTGTCCCATTCCTGGTGAATCTGTCTGGCGGCCTTGTGGAGCAGGTGCTGGTAGGCGGCGAGAGAGAGAGCCTCGTGCGGCCGGACGACGATGACCAGATCGTAGCCGCGCGGAAAGTCGTGCTGCATGCGGCGAAAGGCCTCGCGGAGGAGGCGCTTGATGCGGTTGCGTTCCACGGCGGCGCCGACCTTGCGGCCGACGCTCAGCCCGAGGCGCGGATGGTCCAGCCCGTTGGGCCGGCCGTGGACCACGAGCGGGCCGAGGGCCTTGCGGCATCGCGCGTTGTAGACCGCGGCGAACTCGCGCGCCTGCCCGAGCCGCATGGACCGGCCGAAGGTGCAGCGTCGCTTCTCTTCCATCATGCCCGCCTCCGGCCCGCAGGGGCGCGGCAAGTCTACGACCGCGGCCGCCGCCTTTCGCCGGCGCAGCCCGTCCCCCGTGCCGGATGCGGTCGCCCCGTCGGCGTGGTGCGCTGCTGCGGCGGCGCAGCGCCGTGCCTTCAGCCGACGGGCGCGAGGGGGCCCCGCGCGCTTTCGCGGCTTCCTGCCGAGCCTTCCGGCGGCGCCTGGAACACTTCCGCTTCAAGTGGAGCGCGGCGGCGCTCAACTCTCGTTGCACTGGTCGGGAGTTCAGCGCGATCGGGCAGGAGCGCTCGATATCGAACTCCGCCCCGGGCGGGGGCGTTCGGTGCCGCCCGCCGCGAGACGTGTGACGTGGAAGGGTGTTAGCCGTTGCCGGCCTTGCCGCCGGGCGCGCGGACCAGATTCTCGAGGGCGAGCATGCCGCCGCCGTAGCGGGCGACGGGCCAGATGATCGCCAGCAGCACAACGTTGCGCAGGATGCTCCAGCCGTTCACCGCGCCGCCGAGGAACTTGCCGAAACAGGTGCATTCGACATCCAGGCCGCGCACGATCACGCTCACCATGGCGAGACAGAAGAGAATGAGCAGAAGCGCGATGACCCGCGCTGCGCCGCGGGTGCACAGCCCGAGCAGCAGGCCCGCACCGCTCACGACTTCGAGCCAGGGCACGAGGAAGGTGACGTAGGGGATGAGGTCGTTGTGCAGGAGGCGGAATCCCTTCACCGAGCCGGCGAAGGTGTAAGGGTCGATGCCGGCGCTGGTGATCGAGTCGAGCCAGCCGAGTTTGGCGGCGCCGCTGAAGAGAAAGAGGCCGGCCATGAGCCAGCGCGCGAGCAGAAGGACGGCGCCGGCGCGGGGGGAGATCGCGTTCGGGGAGCAGCAGTGGCTGGTCAAAGGAGATCTCCGAATGGGCGGACTTCAGTTGCCTGCTTCACCCGACTCCGTCGGCAGTTGGGCGTCAATCCACCCTGGCAACCCGGCCTCCATGATGTAGACGCGCTCGAAGAGGCGCTCGTGCATGAGACGCGTGCGCACGAGATGAGAAGCGTCGCAGTCGCCGCCGCTGCAGTAGACGACGATGATCGAATCCTTGGGCCAGAACTCCATGTCCTGCGGCAGCGTGTTGTTGACGAACGACTGGGGCGTGAGGTGGTACGCGCCGGGGACGCGCGCCTTGAGGTAGTGTTCGTGTTCCCTCGCATCGACGAAGATGACCGTGGGGGGGGTCGGCTCGTCGCTGTAGGGCAGGTTGTAGATGTGCAGCGCCTGCTCGACGGTGATCATCTCGCCGAGGGAGGCGAGGTTGAAGGGGCCGGGCGCCGCCGGCTCGGCGGGCGCGCCGTCAGCGCCATCCTTCGCGCCGGACGGCTCGTTGCCGCCGTCGTTCTGAAGTGGGGAGGAATGGGGCGGAGGATCAACCGCCGGGCCCGCGCCGCCTTCCACAGCGGCCGGGCGCTGGAGGGAGGCTTCGATCATGCTGCGTTGATTGTGGGTGCGCAGGTGCAGTCCCGCGGCCCCGGCCGCGACGGCAGCGAGAATGACGAACTGCATCGAAGCGCACTTGAGCGGATTGCAGCAGGGCATGGATTGGGCCCTTTCCGGCGGGATCGCCTCAGCGCCGCCGGGCTATTACTTTCCGCCCTCGGTGTCATCGCCGGTGGGACTGGTGGCGGGTGAGGGCTGGCCCTCGGGCTTGGCGGGGGGCACGATGATGGGGCCTCTGCCGGCGGCACGCACGCTGCCGAAAAACTTGATCTGCACTTCCTTCTCGTCGGGCAGATCGGTGGTCACCCAGATCGACCCGTTGAACGCGCCGCGCTGCTCGGGCGCCTTGCCCGTCATGCGGATGAGCGGAACCTGCTTGCCGCCGACGTCGCCCATCTCGTGCGTGACGGTGATGCCGGCGTCCGCCTCGGTCTCGAGGCGCACGCCCGTCACCTTGAAGGGCTTGTCGAGAAGGTTGAAGATGCGGACTTCGCGGGTGAACTCTTCGCCGACGGGGATGGTGCCGATGGAGATGATTTCGGGCGTGACCTGGAGTTGCCCGGCGATGTGGGCGTTGAGGTGGTGGCGGACCATGTGCTCCATGGTGCCTTCGCCCTCGAGGCGGCTCAGTTCCGTCATGTAGGTGATCTGGCGGTCGAGGAATCCGCGCGGCGCCGTCGGCGCGACGTTGTACCGCACGGTCACCGCGTGAACGGGCTTGCCCTGCGCGTTGGTCGTCTTCTCGCGCTTGACGATTTCGCTGGTCACATGGGCGCCGCCGATCACGATTTCCTTGATGTTGAAGACCTCGCGCTCGGAGGTGAGGGTGACTTCGCCGCTGCCGCCGTGGCCCTGCACGAGCCGGCCGATCGAGACAGCCGGGACGGAGAGTTTCACCGCCTGCTGCACTTCGACGACGATGCCGAGTTTGCGTTCGGCGGCGGCGACGTCGTTGGACTTGACGGTGATGAACTTGTGATGCTTGCCGGGACGGTCCTTGGGGTCGAAGCGCACTTCGATCACGCCGCTCTCGCCGGGAAGGTAATCGCGGATGTCCAGTTCGGGGACCGTGCAGCCGCATTCGCTGTCCACCTGCGAGATGATGAGCATGTCGTTGCCGACGTTGGTGAAGCGGAAGAAGCACGTGGAGGTGCCCGTGTCCGGGATGACGCCGAAGTCATGCGCTTCCTGTTCGAACTCGATGCGGGCGGCGCGGACGTTGGTCATGTCGCCGTCCGGCCCGGGCTGGGTGCGGCCGAAGAGTTGGGCGCGGGCCGTCGAAGGCGCCGCAAGGAGGGTCAGGGCCGCGACGGAAGCGCACAGACACGTCGAGATGATCCGGTTCATGGTGGTCTACCCCTTCTGGGACGCCCGGGGGCGTCTGATAAGCGTCGATGCGGCCGGTCCCCCCACGGACCATGCCGGTCAGGAACAGTAGACGCCCGACCCGGTTTCGGGCGTCATGACCTCCAGAAAATATCCGCGATCGGCGGCTGCGACATTTGCGGGATTGTGCCAATTGACGCTTGCCCGGCGGTCTGGACGGATTGCCTGACCAGACGCCATCCCCGCGGCGGCGCCGCTTAGAATGGCGGGCATGGCGCTGATCGTGGACTTCCTCTATTTCCTGGCCGCCCTCATCAGCGCTCCTCTCTGGCTGACGCGCCGGATTCTCGCCGGGAAGGCGAAGACGGATTGGGCCGGCCGCCTGGGTCGCACCCCCGCCCTCTCTTCGCCCCGGCGTCCTCGCCTGCTCTTCCATGCCGTGAGCGTCGGCGAGGTGAACGCGATCCGCGGGCTCGTCGAGCAGGTCGAGGCGGACTTCGACGTGGTCATCGCCGCGACCACGGATACCGGCATCGAGCGGGCGAAGGCGCTCTTCGGCTCGCGGCACGCGGTGGTGCGCTACCCGCTGGACTTCAGCCGCAGCGTCCGCCGCTTCCTCGATGCCGTGCGCCCCGCCGCCGTCGCCCTCGTTGAACTCGAGGTCTGGCCGAACTTCACGCGCGAGTGCAGGCGCCGAGGCATCGCGCTGGCGGTGGTCAACGGCCGCCTCTCGGCCCGGAGTTTCCCGCGCTACCGCTGTGCTCGCCCGTTCGTCCGGCCGTCGTTTCGACGACTCGACCTCGTCATCGCGCAGGACGAGACGATCGCAGCGAGGTTCATCGATCTCGGGGCAGCGCCCGACCGCGTCCGCATCGTCGGCACCATGAAGTGGGACAATGCCCTCGCCGGAGCGGCCGGGGCCGAGGCGAGCGCCGCGCGTCTTGCCGCGGCACTGGGCATCGACCGCGGCCGACCGATCGTTGTCGCCGGCTCGACGGGGCCGGGTGAAGAGGAACTCATCCGCGACGCCGTTCCGCCGGATGTGCAATTGATCGTGGCGCCGCGCAAGCCCGAGCGGTTCGCCGAGGCGGCGCGGATTCTCAGCCCCTGCGTGCGGCGATCCGCTGCGGGCGCCGGCCGCAGCGCCCCGGCCGGGGCAAGCCGCTATCTCCTGGACACGATCGGCGAACTCCGCGCCGCCTACGCGCTGGCGGATCTCGTCATCGTCGGCCGCACGTTCAGCCGCCAGCGGGGAAGCGACATGATGGAGCCGATCGCGCTGGGAAAGGCCGTGATCGTCGGTCCCGACGTTTCGAACTTTGAGAGTGTGGCCCGGGCGCTGCTCGACGGCGGCGGGCTGGTGCAGGTCGGGGCGGCAGAACTCGCGCCGACGATCGAGCGCCTCCTCCGCGATGCGGATGAGCGGGCCGCGATCGCCGGGCGCGGCCTGGCGGTCATCCGCGCGCATCAGGGGACGGTCGCGGCGCAGGCGGCGCTGCTGCGGGCGCTGCTGGCGAGGTGAGGAGCCGACGTCACCTTCCTCGCGGCGTCATCGAGTCCGATCATCGGTCAGCCGGGGCGCCGAAGAGCCAGAACTGGCGCATGGCGCCCCCGAGAACGCGGGCGGCGACCTTGGCGGGCGAGGTCGCGGGCGATGGCCTGAGCGTGCGGTCCGGCGCGGCCGCGGTCCGGCGCCGCGCCGGGCGTCTCGCGAGGTGCTCGAAGGGGACCAGTTCTTCCGGCACGTTCTTGAGGCCGCGGCGCTTCGCCTTCGCCACCGCGTAGTGGAGCGACTCCGCCATGCGCCGCTCGACCGCCGGCGTGACGTTCAATCCGCGCTGGCGCATCGCCTCGAGGGACCAGCGCCAGGCGTGGTACTCCTCGAGGCATCGCGGCGAGTAGGTGCGAAAGCCGATGGCGTGATGGCCGACTTCGTGCAGAAAGATCGCCGCGCTCATCGGTCCGCGCGGGTAGGGCGCTTCGATGAGGCGGCTCTCCCGGCCGTTGTGGTAGCGCACGATCCAGGCGCAGCCGGTCATGGAAGTGCGCCACCGCCGCACGCGCAGGCCATAGGCCTGCTTCATCTCCTCGATGAGCGCTTCGTAACGGTCCTGCATGGAACGTCGCGCCGGCATGATCGAGCGATCGTAGTCCGGCGGCGCGGGTTTCGACCGGCCGCCGGGGCCCGCTCCGACGCGCCGGCGTCGCGGCACGGCGCTCTACGTCAGCGCCCCGACGATGAAGTCGCGCCACAGGCTTGACGCGGTCCAGGCGGCCTGCCAGAGATACCGGCCGCCGAAGAAGAAGACGATCACCAGCCCGAGCAGGCAGGCGCGATCGACCCCCTCGCGTGCGTAGAAGCGAGCCGCGGCCGGCGAAAGTCCTGCGAGCACGGCTGAACCGTCCAGCGGCAGCAGCGGCAGGAGGTTGAGGAGCATGAGGGCGATGTTGAGGACGCCCCCAGCCAGCAGAAAGGTCCGCGCATGGGTGACCAGGGCGGAGTGGTTCTGCGGGCCGGCGATCGCATCCACCACGCCCAGTCCGGTCAGGGCGGTCAGAGCCAGGAGGAGGTTCATCGCGGGTCCGGCGGCGGCGACTTTCGCCTCTCCCAGTCGCCCTTCGACAAAGCGGCTGGGCGTCACCGGCATCTGCCCCCACGCGATGCCGATGATCGCGAAGACGAGCAGCGACGTCGGCCCCATGTGGACCAGAGGGTTCATCGTCATGTGGCCCAGCGCCGCGGGCGTGTCGTCGCCCTGGGCGATCGCCGCCCAGCCGTGGGCGAGTTCGTGCAGGCAGATCGAGAAAATGACCCAGAAAATCCAACTGAAGAGGTAGACGTATCCCGCAACCCGCAGCGCTTCCTGGACCCACCATTCGCCCATCGCTGGCGATCATACGCCGCGTGTCGGGCGTCGGAAGATCGCGCCGCGCGGAGGCGGCGCCAGGCGAAGCGCGTTCCGGCACGGATCTCGACGGTCCGGACCTATCATTGCCACCTTGCCCATGAGTCAGCGCGACTACTACGAAGTCCTCGGTGTTCCGCGAAGCGCCTCGGCCGACGAGATCAAGAAGGCGCACCGGCGCCTGGTGCGCGAGTGGCATCCGGATCGCAACAAGTCCCCGGACGCGGCGAAGCGCTTCGCCGAGATTCAGGAAGCGTACGACCACCTCTCCGACCCCGAGAAGCGCAAGACGTACGATCGTTTCGGCCACACGCGCGGGCCGGCGGGCGTCGGCGGCGCGCCGGGCGGAGGGCGCACGTACACCTGGACCTCGACCGGCGGGCCGGGGGGGGGCTTTGACGCCGAGGGCTTTGACTTCGGCGCCGGCGGGGACGTCGGCAGCATTTTCGAGGAACTCTTCGGGCGAAGCCGCCGCGGCGGCGCCGGCCGCGGACGGGGCGCCCGCGCCGCGGCGCCGGCGATGCGCGGCGAAGACATCCCCCACACCCTCGACATCACCTTCGACACCGCGCTGCGCGGCGGCAAGGAGTCGCTCCGCCTCATGCGCGGCAACGAGTCCGAGACCATCGAGATCACCATTCCTCCCGCCATCAGCGACGGGGCCAAACTCCGATTGCGCGGCAAGGGACAGCCTTCACCCTCAGGCGGTGAGAGCGGCGACCTCATCCTCACGATCCGTGTCGGCAAGCATCCGTGGTATCGGCGCGAGGGGCTCGACGTGTACCTTGACGTGCCGATCACCATCGCCGAGGCGGTCTCGGGCGCGACGGTCCAGGTCCCCACGCCGCAGGGCAGCGTCTCGCTCAAGGTGCCCGCGGGGGCCAACTCCGGGCAGAAGCTCCGCCTCTCGGGGCGCGGCGCGCAGACCGCCGACGGCAAGCGCGGCGACTTCTACGCCGTGGTCCAGGTTCAGACGCCGCGCGACCTTTCCTCGGCGGATCGCGATCTCATTGCCCGCCTCGCGGATCGCCTGCCGAATCCGCGCCGCGGTCAACCGTGGGAGTAGCCGCCGGCGCGGCGAGTGAACCGGGCCGCTGTCCTGCTCTCCGGGCCCGTCAGGGCGCTCCGGCGAGCCTCCCTCCGGACCACGGGGCCGCGCTTCTCATGCATGTTCTCAGTCCCGGCGCACGCCGTTGACGCTCAGCGTCGCCGCGACGCTCTCGCCCGACAGCCGCGCGTTGCGAAGGCGCTTGCGGTCTTCGCGGATGACTTCGCCGCTGTGGTCGATGTCGAAGGCGGCGCTGCCCCCCGCCTTGAGGTCGGCGACGAAGCGGGCCAGTTCCTCCGGCCACGCGCGGTCGAGGCGCACCTCAAAGCCGGCATCGACGATCATCGCGATCGTGTCGCGCGTGTTCGAGCCGCGCGTCAGCAGGTACCCGTCCACGAAGAGGCTGTTGGCCGGGTGCAGGGCCAGCGCCTGCATCGAGCGCAGGTGCCCCTCTCGGCCGGCGCCGATGCGGATCTCGGCGCGCGGGTTGACGAATCGGAACAGGCACAGAATGCGCAGGGCCATCTGGGGCGTGATCGGCCGGCCCGCCACCACCGCCTCGCGCACGCGGTTGCCCGGGATGGGCACGAGGAAGTTCACGGGGATGGAGGGCACTTCGAAGCCGCGCAGCCGAAACGCCACGTCCACAAGGTCCTCGATCCCTTCGCCCATGCCGACGATGACTCCGCTGCACAGGTCCAGCCCCGCGGAGCGCGCGGCCGCGAGCGTATTCACGCGGTCGGCGAAGGTGTGGGTGGTGCAGATCTCGCCGTAGTGCGCCTCGCTCGTGTTGAGGTTGTGATTGAGGCGGTCGAGCCCGGCGTCGGCGAGACGCTTCGCCTTCGCCTCGTCGAGCAGGCCGGCGGAAAGGCAGGTCCGCAGGCCGAAGCGGTCTTTCACCTCGCGGATGCACCCGGCCATGTGGTCGATCTCTTCGTCGCTGGGCCCGCGCCCCGAGAGGACCATGCAGTAGCGGTACGCGCCGTTGTCCCTGGCCCGCTGCGCCTCGGCGAGGATCTCCTCGCGGCTGCGCAGGCGATAGGCCTGAATCGGAGCGGCGCTTGACTGACTCTGCCCGCAATAGCCGCAATCCTCCGGGCACGCGCCGCTCTGCACGTTGTGCAGTTGATGGATCAGGACATCGCGGCCGCAGAACCGCTCGCGGACGCTCCCCGCGGCGTGAACGAGCGGCAGGAGGGGGAGCGACTCGTCGCGCAGGAGCGAAAGCGCCTCCTCCCGACCGATCGACTCGCCCGCCAGGGCCGACTCGATCCATCCATCCAGCATGGTCCGAACGTCAGCCGGGTGTGCGAGCATGGGTACAGCATAGCACATGTCCGCGCCGGGCGCAACGCCGCGAGGCGGCGTCCGAGGCTGCCGCTGCGGGTGGAGATCAATGGCGCGGTGCAGCCCGCTCCGCCGGATTTGAGAGGCTCTAGAATGACGTGATGGAGGATCTTCGGATTGAGGCCGAGGAGCAGAGCGAGGTCGCGCTCAATGATGCGCAGCGCGAGGCGGTGGAGTATCGGGGCGGGCCGCTCATCGTCCTCGCCGGACCCGGGACCGGCAAGACGCACGTCATCACTCACCGCGTTCACCGGCTCGTTCATGACGACGGCGCCGCTCCGGAGTCGATCCTCGCGCTGACCTTCACGAACAAGGCGGCCGAGGAGATGCGCGCCAGGCTGGGGCGGATGCTCGGCTCGCCGATGGCGGCGGAGCGGATCGTCGCCTCGACCTTTCACAGTTTCGGCCTGCGGCTGATCCGGCAGTTCGCCGACCGGGCGGGGCTCCGCGCCGAGCCGGACCTCATCGACGAGGCGCAGCAGAAGGCGCTGATGCGCCGCGTCGTGGACGAGACGGGGCTGGGGCGCGAGAAGTGGTTCTACGAGCCATATTCGATCGTGCCGACGGCGCTGCGCTTCGTGAGCGAAGCGCGCAATCACGCGATCTTTCCGGCCGAGGCGCTCGACGACGCGCAGCGGTGGCGCGAGCGCGTCGAGGCGAACCCCGACGGACTCATCGGCGAAGACCTGCTGGCCGAGCGGACCCGGGCGGATCGCTTCGCCAGCCTGGCGCGTCTCTATGAGAGGTACGATCAACTGTGCCGGCAGCGAGGTGCGGTGACCTACGACGATCTTCAGACGCTGCCCCTGCACCTGCTGCGCGAGTACGACGCGCTTCGCGCCATCGTGCGAAGCGACTGCCGGCACGTGATCGTCGATGAGTTCCAGGATGTGAACCCGGCGCAGATCGAACTGCTCAAGTGCATCGCCGGGCCGGAGCACGACCTGTGCGTGGTGGGCGACGACGACCAGGCGATCTACGCCTTCCGCGGCGCGATGCAGAGCAGTTTCCACCGCTTCGCCGAGCACTGGACCGGGACGCGGACGGTGCAACTGACGCTCAACTACCGCTCGACGCCGGTCATCCTCGCCGGGGCGCACCGCATCATCCGCGGCTGCGGCGACCGGTTCGCGCCGGACAAGACGACGGTCGCGGCGGGGGCGCACCGCGACGTGCGCCTGCCGGTGGAGATGGTGACCTACCGCGGCACGTCGGGCGCCGGGCCGATCGTCGGCCGCATGATCCGCAGCGCCGTCGAGGCGGGGGCGAGTTACCGCGACTTCGCTGTCCTCCTGCGCTCCAACGCCGACCTCGATCGCATGGCGACCTGTCTGCAGGTGATGGAGATTCCCGTCGAGATTCCCGAGCGCGGCTCGGGGTTCGAGCATCCCGCGGTGCTCGACGTTCTGGCGTGGATGCGCCTGCTCGCGGATCCTCACGATGCGGCTTCGGTGATGCGGGTGCTCATTCGACCGCCGTTTGGCGTCAGCTTGCCCAGCGTGGCGTCGTGGCAGGCGGCGCATCGCCGGTCGGTGGCGGAGGCGCACCGGGCCGGCGACGAGGAAGGGGCGAGCCGCCCGCTGTTGCACCGTCTCGTCGAGGATCCCCCGAGCGCCGAAGTGGAGCGATTCGCGCGGCTGTATCGCCGGCTGGCGGAGATCGCCCTCGATCAACCGGCGGACGCGGTGGTGCGCGGCATCATTCACGCGACGGGGCTGCTGACGATCGATCCCGTCGATTCAGCCGAGCACCGGGCGCGCGTCGAACAACTCGGGCGGTGGCTGGCGTTCGTGGTGGAGCGGCTGGGGCACGTCGATCCCCCGCGGCGCGTCGGGGCGTTTCTGCGCTACTTCGACGACCTGGCCGAGGGTTCGCTGGCCGGCATTCCCGCCTCGAGCGAGTCGCGGCTGTACGGCGAAGTCGAGGTCTCGGACCGCGACGCGGTGCGCGTGCTCACGGCGCACGGGGCCAAGGGGCTTGAGTTCGACACCGTCTTCATCGCGCGCGTCAAT
The DNA here is from genome assembly GCA_039794345.1 of Phycisphaerae bacterium. Lineage (GTDB taxonomy): Bacteria > Planctomycetota > Phycisphaerae > Phycisphaerales > UBA5793 > UBA5793. The sequence goes on from JBDIVQ010000013.1 coordinate 15,667, forward strand.
TCGCCGCACGGCTTCCCGCTCATGGACCGCAGCGGCGGCGAAGAGGATCTGCTGCCCGACGACCTGACGCGCGGACAGACGTCCACGCACGAAGACGATGAGCGGCGCCTCTTCTTCGTGGCGATGACGCGGGCGCGCCGGCGACTGGTCCTGCTGGCGCAGACGATGTTCGACTCGGGGCGCAAGACCTCGCCTTCCGTCTTCTGGCGCGAGATCGAGGCGCCCGGGGAGGATGAGGCGTGCATCGAGGTGATCGACGCCGCTGCGGACGAAGAGAGCGTCGATGAATCGGTGCTGGCGCCGCTTCCGGGCGAGGCGGCCGGGGCGCGGTCGGCGCGCGACCGGCGGCGTCTGCGGCTGCGCCACGAGATCTTCGCGATCCTGCACGAGATGGACGACGTGCAGACGCCGGCGTCGCGGCTGGGGGAGTTGCGCGAGCGGCTGCGGCGGGCGGCGCTGCGCGTGCCGCTGCTTTCGGCCTCGTCGCCGCAGCGTCTGGCCGAGATCATCGCCGCTGCCGACCCGGCCGATCAGCCCTGGCTGCGCGCCGCGGCGGAGGAGGTGGAGCGCGAAGCGCCTCTCGTGCCGCTCATCGCCAACCCGCGCCCGCCGTTGAACCTGAGTTTCTCCGAGATCGACCAGTACCTTCGCTGCCCGCGGTGCTTCTGGCTGCGCTACGTCGTGGGCGTGCCCGAGCCGACGCGGGCGCAGACGAACTTCGGCTCGATCATCCACCGCAGCCTCGAGTTCTTCTATCAGCGTCTGCGGCGCGCGGAGGAGCACCCGGACCGCGAAGCGCCGCCGGGCGTCGAAGACCTGCTCTGCCTCGGCCGCGAAGCGTACGAGGAATTGCGCCCCCCCGAGGAGGCCCGCTCGCGCGACATGATCGGGCGCATCGAGAGCGCCCTTCGGCAGTACCACGAGACGATGCACTCCGACGCCCTCCACGTCCTGCACATCGAGCAGCGCGTGCGCTTCCCGTACCGCTGCGACGGCGTCGAGCACCTCATCACCGCGAAGATGGACCGCATCGACCAGGCGGAGCAGGGAGTGCGCATCGTCGATTACAAGACCGGCCAGCCGACGAAGAGCAAACTCGAGCCCAGGAAGGACGACCTCCAACTGGGCATCTACCTCATGGCCGCCCGGCAGTTCTTCGAGGACGAGGACCTCCCCGGCACCGCGGAATACTGGCTCACCCGCACGAGCGAGCGAGGCGTGCTCAAGTTCGAGGACGCCAACCTGAAGAAAGTGCGCGAGAAGATCGACGAGGCGATCGACGGCATTCTCCACGGCCGGTGGGAGCGCCACCCGGACTGCACGAAATGCGATGAGTTGCTCACCGGGACGGATGAAGCGCCGGCTGAGGCGGTCGTCGAGCCGCGCTGATCGGCTCGGGCGGCGCGCCTCCGGCCGACGGTCGATTCGGAACGGCAGGCGACGACGGCTCTTCGCTGGCACCTCGTGCGCTGCCGGCGCTGACCCCGGCAATCGCTTCGCTGGATCCAACCACGGCGTGCGGGCGTGTCCGAACCCGTCCCGGCCGACGATTCCGGCTTGGCGGTCCGCGACCGGCGATTGGGTTTCGACCGTCGGCAGGGAGAGAAGGCGCGGTGTGTCCCGCGCCGCCGCAAGGCTCGAGGGGCATGGGCGGCGCCGCCGGGGAGGCCTGAGGGAGTTTCGCATCGCCGCCCCGGATCGGCACTCGATTGCGGTCAGGGGATCGCGGGCATACCCTTGCCTCTGGCAGGCGCGGGGCGCCGGAGCGGGAATCGGCCGCGAGCGCCCGAGTTGCTGGAGTAGTCCGCCGGGTTGGCGCATCCAGTCGCGTATGCAGGAGTGATCGCCCCGCCCGGGGCGCGTCCGCGAGCCGCCGGAAGAAGATCGGACAGGGCATGAACGAAGTGCTGCGGGATCCAATGCCGTCCGTTGATCGCGTGCTCGGCGCCGGGGCGCGCCGCGTGGGGCTGGAGCGGCTGGTTGCGGCGATCATCGCGGCCGCATGCCTGGCGCTGCTGCTCGTGGCGGCGTGGCTGGAGCCTTCGCCCAGCGGCGTCGGGACGCACACGCAGATCGTGCCGCTGCGAAGTTGCGCGTGGATCGAGGTGGCGGGCCTTCCCTGCCCGACGTGCGGGATGACGACGGCCTTCGCCCACGCCGCCGACGGTGATTTCCTCCGGTCGTTTCTCGCCCAGCCCATGGGCTTCGTGCTGGCGATGCTCACGGCGATGACGTTCTGGGTGTCGCTCTACATCGGCGTGACCGGCTCGCCGATCGCGCGGGTCTTTGCGCGGATGTGGCGGCCGAGCGTCGTGTGGATCGGCGCGGCGCTGATCCTCGCCTCCTGGGGCTACAAGATCTGGTCCATGAAGCAAGGTGGTGTTCCATGAACAGACTCCGGCTCGTCGCTCTCACGCTCGCCGCGCCCTTTCTGGCGGCGGGGCTGCTCGCTTCGGCGGGGTGCGAGGTCATCGGGTTCGTCGGCGACGCGGTGGACAGCGAACAGGAAGTCGAGTTCACGGCGAAGTACTCGGGGCTCAACGGCAAGCGCGTCGCGGTCCTCATCGACGCCCCCCTTGACGCGCAGTACGAACATCCGCGCGCGGTCCCCGGCCTGTGCGACCTCATCAGCGCGGGATTGCGCGAGTCGTGCGAGGGAGCGCAGATTCTTCCTCCCAACTACGTCGTCGCCTACCAGGCGAACAACGTCTACTGGCACACGATGGACATCGAAGACATCGCCAAGGCCCTCAAGGTCGAGCGTCTCGTCATTGTGGACCTCGTCGAGTACCGCCTCATGGCCCCGGGAAACAGTTACCTGTGGGACGGCGTGATCGTCGGCGACATCAACGTCTACGAGGCCGACAGCCTCGATCCGACCGCCATCGTCTTCCAGGAGCGCCTGAAGGTGCGCTTCCCGCCCGTGGACGGGGTCCGGCGCGACCAGTACCCGCAGGCGACGATCGAACAGGGCCTGCAGATCAAGCTCGCCCAGGAGACGGTGAACCTGTTCCGCAACTACACGCGCAAGAAGGGCGACATCAAGGACGAGGTCCGGCAGGAGCGTCACCGATCATGAACCGCCTGAGCCTGAGAATCCACCGTGCTCTGCCGCGTCCCGGCGCGACCCTTGGCGCCGTCTGCCTGCTCGGCGCGATCGCCGCGTGGACGGGGGGATGCAATCTCGTCGGCGCGGGGGCGTACATCATTCACGGGCCGGAGAAGCAGCCCGCGGAATACGTCCTGCCGCAGAAGATGACGGTGGTCTTCATCGACGACCGGGCCAACGTCTTTCCGCGTTCGCGGCTCATCCAGCAGGCGGCGCTGCGCGCCACGAACGAACTGCTCAAGGTCGCCAAGGTCGTTCCCGGGGCGCTCGATCCCTCGACGATCACGCGCGAGGCGGCGCGTGAGGCGACGGGGCGGCTCATGGCCATTGACGAAATCGGCCGCAAGGTCAACGCCGAAGTCGTCATCTACGCCGTGCCGCGCACCTTCTCCCTCGCCGATGAGCGGGGCACGATCCCTACCTGCATCCTCGACGTCAAGGTGGTTGACTGCCAGACGGGCGAGCGCCTCTGGCCGGCGGCGACGGAGGCGGAGTATCACTCGCTGACCGTCGAACTGGCCTACAAGTCGCCGCTGCGCTACGAGGACGAGCGCCTGGAAGAACTGCAGCAGAAACTGGCGGACGTGACCGGGCTGCGCCTCGCCCAACTCTTCTATCAGCACGAGCGCAACCCGCTCGACGCGCAGGTTTCGGATTGAGCGGCCGGAGCGCCCAGACGATGAACGGGGCGAAACGGCCGCGCCTCCTTCATCTCATCGACCCGGCCGGGGCGCTCGTCGGTCCGTGCGCCGTCGCCATGCTGGCCGACCTTGCGGCATCGAGCGCCGCGCGGCGCGTCGATCTGCTGGCGCTGATCCTCGGCGGCGGCCGGGCGGAAGCGCTTGCGCACGACCTGGGTGTGTCAACCTTCGACCGCATGTCCGGATTCGGCGGGCGGGCGTGGCTGGGCGTCAGCCCGCTGCGCCGCTATCTCGCGGCCGTTGGGCCCGTGGACCTGATTCACTGCTGGTCGCCGGCTTCGCTGGCGCTGGCGACGCTCACGGCCCCGACGACGCCGCGCCTGCTCACGCTCGCGGCGCACCCTCTTCACGCGAGCCAGGGGCAGTGGCTGCGCATGCTCGCGGCGCACGGTGCGGCGCCGCCGACGATCCTCGCGGCGAGCAACTGCGTGAAGCGCGCCTGGGCGGAGGCGGGCGTGGAGCCGGCGCTCATGCACGTCCTGCGTCCGGGGCTGGACCTGTCGCGCCTCGACGCGGGCCGCCGCGCCCCCCTGCGCCGGGAATGGGGCGTGCGATCGGAGCAGACGACGGTGATCGCCGTTCTCTCCCAGCACGGGCCGTGCATCGACGCGAGGCGCGCGGCGCACATCCTCGGGAGCGCGCGGCTGAGCGGTTTCGACGCCGCGTTCATCTGCCCCGCGGACGCCTCGCACCGGCGCACGGCCCGGAAGATCGCGCGCGGCTGCGGGGCGGGGGAGCGGCTGGTGTTTGACGTTCGGGTCGAGCGCCCGTGGACGGTCCTGCCCGGCTGCGACGCGGCGCTGGTGCTCGGCGACGACACGGCTCCGCTGTTCGCCGGCCGGCGCCCGACGCGTGCATCGCTGGCGATTGAGGCGTTGTGCGGCCCGCGGAGGCGCGGCGCGCCGGGGCGGCTGCCCGGCGTCCTGCCCATGCTCTGGGCCGCGGCCGCGGGAAAATCCATCATGGCCGAGGCGGGCTACGCCGTCGCCGAGATCGTCGAGAACGGAAAGACGGCCCTCGTCGTCAAGCCCGGCGACAACGGCGCCATCGTCGAACGGCTGCGCGAGATACTGGCCGATCCGCAGCGAGCCTGGTCGCGGCGCGACGCGGCGCGCTCGGAGGCCTTCTCCTACTTCTCGTGCAGCCGCTACGCCCAATCCACCATCGAGGTGTATGAGCAGGTGCTCGCGGGGACGCCGGTGCGCATCGCGGAGGCGCCGATGACCGGCGGGCTGGCGTTCGCCGGCCGCGTCTGAGGCGAAGCGGTCATTCGGGCAGGGATTCGAGGATGAACGTGCGCAGGTCGTCGCGCTGCTTTGCGAGCGAGGGGGTGTGAATGTACATCATGTGCCCCGACTCGTAGTAGGCCATCTTCACGTTGCCTCGGAGCGTCGGATCGAGGCCCATGTGATTGAAGGTGTGCTCCGTGGCGAAGTAGGGCGTGGCGAGGTCGTAGTAGCCGTTGGCGACGAAGACGCGCAGCGACGGGTTCTGCGTCATCGCGCTGCGCAGCGTCTCCGCCACGTTGAGGTACTGATTCTGGCTGCGACCATAACTCCACGGCTGCACGCGGCCGGTGAGGATCTCGTAGGGCAGGTCGTTTTCGTACTTGAGGGTGCTGCGGACGTAGTGATTCAGCGCGGCGGAGTACGGCCCCTGAATGGCGGCGTAACTCGGGTCGTACGAGTAGCCGTCCCCTGCGGCGTCGCGGTCGATGCCGACGAAGCGGCTGTCGAGGCGGCCGACGGTGCGGCGCTCGTCGCGTCGGAGTTCCTTGGCGAAGCGGCCGATTGAGGGGCGCAGGTTGCACTGCTCGATGAACTCCTGCGACACGCCGCAATAGCGGGCCACCTTCGCCGCGAGGCGCGACTGCTCGACGGCGCTGAGGCGGTCGCCCAGAAGCAGGCCCTGTGCGTATTCGCCCAGGGCGAACTGCTCAACCTCATCGAGCGTCGCGCGGAGGTTGCGCTGGAGGGCCTCGTCGAGCCGGCCGTGGTACCACGCGGTGGCGCAGTAGGTCGGGAGGAACAGGACATAGGGCAGGTCGTTGCCGACGTCGAAACGGGCCGTCTGGAAATCGAGGATGGAGGAAATGAGCATGATGCCGCTGAGGTACATGCCGTGTCGGCCCTGGAGGTGCCCCGAGAGGCCCGCGGCGCGCGTCGTCCCGTAACTCTCGCCGGCGAGAAACTTGGGCGAGTCCCACCGCTTGAAGCGAGTCGCGTAGAGGCGGATGAACTCGCCGACTGACTCGACGTCCTCGTTGACGCCGTGAAACTCGCCGGCGTTCACTCCCTCGGCGGCGCGGCTGTAGCCGGTCGTCACCGGATCGATGAAGACGAAGTCTGACACATCAAGCAGCGAATACTCGTTGTCCACGAGTTTGAAGGGAGGCGCGACGGGAGTCGCGTCATCGTTCATCACCACGCGCCTGGGGCCGAAGAGCCCCAGGTGCAGCCAGACGGAAGAGGATCCCGGTCCGCCGTTGAAGGTGAAGGTAATGGGGCGCGAGGAGGTGTCCTCGACGCCGTCGCGGGTGTAGGCGACGAAGAAGAGATTGGCCCGGACCTTTCCGGACTCTTCGAGCAGGGCCATGGTGCCGGCGGTGGCGGTGTAGGCGATCGCCTCGCCGCCGATGGCGATGCTGTGCTCCGTGGTGACGAGGTCCTTGCTCCACTCGGCCTTGACGGGCGCGGGCTGCTCCTCGGCGGGGGGCGCCGCAGGCTCCTGGGCGCCGGCGGGGACCGCCGCGGCGATGAGCGCCAGTGCGAGAAGTGTCCGACCGATCGCCCGCCGCCGCTCACCCGTCCATCCGCCCATGATGCACCTCGGCTCGCTGTGTTACTCGACCACGATTTCGACGACTTCGAAGCGCCGCACGCCGCGCGGCAGATCGACGCGAATGACCTCGCCGACGCGCGCCCGCATGAGCGAAGAGCCCATGGGCGAGGTGGCGGTAACCTCGATGACTTCGTCGCTGAAGTTCCCCGACGCTTCGCCGACGAGGCGGTAGAGGCTCTCCTGCTCATTGTCCACGTTGCGGAGTTTGACGGTCGCGCCCAGGAAGACCATGTCGTCGGGCACGCTGGCGCCGGCGCCGGCGACGACGGCCTTGCTGAGGCGCTCCTCAAGTTGGCGGATGCGCGCCTCCATGACGCCCTGATCCTCGCGGGCGGCGTGGTAGTCGGCGTTCTCCTTGAGGTCGCCCAGTTCGCGCGCTTCGGCGATGCGCCGGCTGATCTCGGGCCGCTTGGCCTTGAGTTCCTCCAACTGGTCCAGGAGTTTCTGCTTTTCTTCCGGGGAGATCATTTCCATGTCATGCACCTTTCATCCCGGTCACTGAGGCTCGGTCGTGCCCACAGCATCCAGCGACTCGCAGATGCACCCCACGATTCGCAGAGCCTCATCGTGGGCGTGGGGGGAAGGAAACGGAGACTACTCCTCCAGCCCGAGGTGCTTGAGGAAAGCGTTCATGTCCGGCTCGCGGCCGAGGTACTCGCGCACCATGTCCATGCCGTCCACCGTTCCGCCGCGCGCGAGAATCTTCTCGCGGTAGTATCGCCCCGCCTCGGGATCGAGCATGCCCAGTTCCTTGAAGCGCTGGAACATGTCGGAGGCGTAGACGAGGGACCACATGTATCCGTAATACCCCGCATGATACCCCATGAGGTGTCCGAATCCCGCCTGGAACCAGGTGTTGGGGAGGACGGGATACTCGGAGATCTTCTCGTAGAGTTCGTGCTGGACGGCGGTGGTGTCCACGACGCCGTCGGGGACGGTGTGGTAGGCGAAGTCGATCGAGCCGAGCCACAGTTGCCCCTGCGCCAGCAGACCCGAGCCGAGGTGACGCGCCGCGATCATCCGGTCGAGCAGTTCGCGCGGCAGGGGCTGACCGGTCTGGTAGTGCCGGCTGAAGGTGGCGAGCACCTCCGCGTCCCAGACCCAGTTCTCGAACATCTGCGAGGGGGCTTCGACGAAGTCGCGCTCGCACTTCGTCCCGCCGAAGGAGTTGAGCGTGGCGGTGCTGAGGATGGTGTGGAGGCAGTGGCCGAACTCGTGGAAGAAGGTCTCGACCTCGTTGTGCCGCATGAGCGAGGGTTTCTCGGCGGTGGGCTTGGTGAAGTTGCACACGAGCGCGGCGAGGGGGCGCTGCACCCGGCCGTCCATGTAGGTCTTGCGCTGCATGAGGCCCCACTGCGCCGCGTGGTTGTACTTGTTCGGGCGGGGATGAAGGTCGAGGTAGAACGCGCCGAGCATCTCGCCGCTGGCCGTGTCGTAGACCTCGTAGTACTTGACGTCCTCGTGCCAGAGGGGGCGGTCCGCGGTCCCCGCCGACTCCGTCGCATCGCGGTACTCAATGCCGTAGAGCGACTGCGTGATGCTGAACAGGCCGTCGATCACCGCGTCGAGGGGGAAGTACTCGCGAATCTCCTCGTGGTTGACCGCGTACTTCGTGCGCAGGAGGTAGTCGGTGTAGAAGCGGCCGTCCCAGATTTGCGCGACCGCGCTGCCGTCGCCGGTGTGCTCGCGTTTGGCGGCGGTGAGTTCGGCGTAATCCTTCACCGCCTTCTTCTTCACGATCGGAATGAGTCTGTCGTAGAAGTCGCGCACGGCCTGCGCGCTTCCGGCCATGCGCGTCTCGGTCTGGTAGTCGGCCGTGTGCGCGTAGCCGAGCATCTGCGCCCGCTCGGCGCGCAACTTGATGATGCGCTCGAGGAGGCGGACGTTCTTCTGCCCGCCGCGGCGGACGTAGGCGAAGCGCACCTTGGCGCGGGTCATCTCGTTCTCGCAGAGCGTCCAGAGCGGCTCGACGGAGGGGTAGTCCATCGTGACGATGTGCAGGTCGCCGCTGCGCTGGAGCGCATCGACGTATTCCTGCGGCATGCCGCCGAGTTCATCGCGCGTCACCGGGACGACGGTTTCATCCTCGCGGATGTTCGTCTGGAACTGGATCTCCAGTTCGCTGAGCGTCTTCTCGATCTCCTTGAGGCGCTCGCGCTGCTCGGGGGGAAGCTCCATGCCGGCCCGGCGGTAGTCGCGCAGGGTGTGCTCGAGCATCCGCGCCCGCTCGCCCTGGAGAGTGGGCCTGGTCGCGGCGTAGACCTTGACGGCCCGGTAGAGATCCTCGTTCTTGCTCAGGTCGATGTACCACTCGGTGACGCGCTGCTCGGCGGCGCTGGCGGCGTCGCGCTCCGCGGCGTCCGTCGAGACGTAGGCCATGAACTGAATCATGTTCGTCTCGGCCTCGACGCGCGCATCGATGTCGTCGATGGCGCCGAGCGTGTTCTCGAAGGTCCGCTGCGCGTCGGGGACGGCGATGATGGCGGCCACGGCCGCGTCGGCGCGCTTCAGCGCCGCTTCGATGAGCGCCGGAATGTCCGAGTAGACCGGTGAGCCGACCCGACGCTCCGCCGCGCCGGCGGCCGTCGTCGCCCGTCCGGAAGCCGTGGTCTGGGCGGCCAGCGGCGCCACCGACCAGAAGGCCCAAAGCGCCGCGGCGCCGGCGACAAGCACGCCCAACCGCACCGAGCCGAACCGAACCCGATCGCCCCTGCGCTGTGCATCCCCCTGCATGATCCAACCTCCTTGGTGGCGGGCATGGCCGCGGGGCGGAAGCGTTCGTTCCGCCGCCTTTGGCCGCGCCTCAGGTTCATGATAGAGCCGCCTCCCCGACGGGAAAGCCGATGCTCCCCGGCCCGGGCGACGAGGCGGCGCGATTCGCGCTTCGCCCCGCGAATCCCCATTGACAGAGGCGCGGAGTTGTGGTAGTCTCGGCTCACTGCGGTTCACCCGCCTTTCGTGGCGCCCCGGAGCGGGCGCCGCCGGTACGCCGATCGAGTGGTTCGAAGCGTGGCCGCCCAGGTCCCACCTTGCGGAGGTACAGACAATGAACGTGGCTCTTTCGGTTCTCTCGAACCGCCTGATCGCGTGCGCGGCGGCGGTGCTCGTGGCCGGCGTCCCGGCCGGCAAGGCTCAGGACAGTGCGGAACAGCCGCGACCCGAGCCGCACGCCTTCTTCACCGCCGTCCCCGGCGATCGGGAATTCTCCGGCCGGCTGATCGTCCGCCCCATTCAGTTCGAGCAGTGGATTGAGAGCGGGCTTGGCGCGGCGTCGGCGCGGCAGCGCCTGGCGGAAGCGCGCACGGCCATCACGCGATATCCGCTCGTCGAGTACGTGCCCCAGACGGACGAGTACCTCATCCGCGTGCCCGAAGGCCGGACGGAGAACGACCTGGCGCGCGACCTGCTCAGCACCGGCGCAATCCAGTACGCCGAGCCGGACTGGATCGTCTACCCTCTCGCCTGCCCGAACGACTCGCGCTTTTCGAGCCAGTGGCATCACGTGAACATGGACTCCTGCGCGGGGTGGGACATTCACACCGGCGGGTCATCCGTCAGCGTGGGCATCTGCGACACGGGCATCCGCACGACGCACGAAGACTTCCAGCAGCATCGCCTGCTCGGCTACAACGCCGTCGATCGCCTGTGGGAGAATCAGGGCGGCGCCATCGGCCCGATTCACCCGCACGGCACGATGACGACCGGCTGCGCCGCGGCCAACGGGGACAACGGCGTGGGCATCGCAGGCGTCGGCTGGAACCTCAGCCACCGCATGCTCCGCGTCTCCAACAGCACGGGCGGCGGTTCGTCCCTCTCCACGCTTCAGCATGCGGCGCGCACCGCGGTCGAGAACGGCGACAAGGTCGCCAGCGTCTCCTACAGCGGCGTGGACAGTTCATCGAATCTGACCACTGCGACCTACATCCGCTCGCTTGGCGGGCTGCTCGTCTGGGCCGCCGGCAATGACAACCGCAACCTGACCTTCGGCAACCGCGACAACGATGACATCATCGTGGTCGGCGCCACCGACATCAACGACAACAAGGCGTCGTTCTCCGCCTACGGGCAGTTCGTCGATCTCGTCGCGCCGGGCGTGAGCGTCTTCACGACCGACTCGGGCAGCGACACGGATTACGCCTCGGTGAGCGGGACGAGTTTCGCCACGCCGCTCACCGCGGGGCTGGCGGGGCTGATCTGGTCCGCCAATCCGGCCCTGACCTCCGCCGAGGTCGAAGCGATCCTCAAGGGAGGAACGGATGACCTCGGTTCGTCAGGCATCGACAACACCTTCGGCTATGGGCGGATCAACACGAACGGCTCGCTGCTGCTCGCGGGCGGAGGGGGCGGCAACCAGCCGCCCGTCGCGTCTCTCTCCGCGGCTCCGCTCAGCGGCAACGCCCCCCTCAACGTCTCCTTCGACGCCTCCGCCAGCACCGATCCCGATGGAACGATCGTCGATTTCTCCTGGGACTTCGATGGCGACGGGTTCTACGACCAGTCCACGGGCACGAGTCCCTTCGCCGCAGCGACGTACACGATCGCCGGCGCGTACAACGCGACGGTGCGCATCACCGACGACGGCGGGGCGAGCGACACCGACTCTGTCACCATCAACGTGACGGACCCCGGTGGCAATCCGGGTTCGCTGGCCTTCGACGGCTTCGAGTCGCGCGACTTTTCCGGCGGAACCGGATCGTGGGTCGGCTCGTGGATCACCAGCGGCGACGTCAACCTGCGCTGGAACCGCGACGGTCCGCACAGCGGCAGCGGACACGTCCGTCTCCGCCGCGGCACCGGCTACCTGGAGCGGCGCGTCGATCTTGCCGGCGCTTCCTCCGTCCGCCTCACCTTCTGGGCCAAGGTCAGTTCGTTCGAGTCCACTGACCGGGCCGAGGTGTGGGTCAGCCCCGACGGCGTGAACTACACGCTTGTCCGGACGCTCACCAGCGCCGACGGGAACAACGTCTACCGCTTCTTCGACATCGACCTGTCGGGGTTCGCGATGACGAACAACTTCCGGATCGCCTTCGACGCCGACATGAACACGACGAGCGACGCCTTCTTTGTGGATGACATCGACATCGTGGGCGTGAGGTGAAGCGACGCAGAGTTTCTGGAAGGAGAGCGCCGGCCGAGCCAAAAGGCGGCCGGCGTTTTCTTTCGTCCACCCTGAGGGACTCGCCGCTCGCCGGAACCACAACGCCCCAGGCGCGACTCGAACGCGCGACCTGCCGCTTAGAAGGCGGCTGCTCTATCCAACTGAGCTACCGGGGCTTCCGGGGCATGATACGCGCCGCCCGGATGCATCGGCCGGCGCGCCGGGGAGGGCGTCAACTGATGGGCGAGCCGGCGGGAACCGGTCGATCGACGCCCAGCAGCACGACCTGGCGGGCTTCCTCGCCCGCGGAGAGGTCGCTGGCGGCGCAGAGCATCCCGTTGCTCACCTCGCCCCTGATCTTGCGCGGTTCGAGATTGGCAACGATGACGATCTGCCGCCCGACGAGCTGCTCAGGCTCGTAGTGGCCGCGGATCCCCGCGCAGATCTGCCGCCCCGCCTCGCTCCCGTCGTCAAGCTGGAGGATGAGGAGTTTGTCGGCGTTGGGGTGATGGGCGGCGGCGCGGACCGTCGCCACCCGCAGGTCGATCTTCGCGAAATCGTCGTACTTGATCGGCTCTTTGAAGTCCATGGCAGCCTCGTGGTTGCGCCCGCGAAGGGGTCGGGGCGGCAAGTCTAGCGCACTTGCACATCAAGCGTGTCGAAGCCAGTAGCATCGAACGCGGCCGCTTTGGGCGGAGTTCGATGCCGAGCGTTCCTGCCCGATCGCACTGAACTGCCGTCCGGAGCGATGAGCGATCAGTGCCACCCCGCTCCACTTGAAGTGGAAGCGCTCGAGCACCGCCGCCGGTTTCGTCCGCGGGTTCAGAACCCCGCCTCGGGCAGCGGCTGCGCCTCGGCGAGGGCGCGGCGGACCTTGGCCTTGATCGGACCCCAGTCGGCGTCGGCGCGCTTGTTCACCGTGACGAAGTCGCCCCGGAACATGAGCGAGACGACCCCGTCGATCGTGAAGAGCGAGGCCGCAATCGGATTCTGCCCCGCGTCCGGCGGCCGGACGAAACTGAGCGTGCCGCGGCTGATCGGCTGGTCGAGGTTGAACTTCAGCGCGTTGGGGTTCGGCGTCGTCTCGATGTCGATGATCCGAAAGCCCATGACGCTCACACCACCCGCACCGCGCGGGCGAACTGGATCATCCGCCGGTGAATGTCCGCGATGCTGATCTGCCGCAGGCGATCGAGGCTGAACGCCTCGACGGCGAAACTCGAGATGACCGTCCCGTGCGTCAGGGCGTGCTGGATGGAGGCGAAGTCGGTGCGGTTGATCGAGGCGAGATAGCCCATCATCCCGCCGGCGAAGCAGTCGCCCGCGCCGGTCGGATCGACGACGGCCTCGACGGGGTAGGCCGGCAGCACCGCCATTCCCTCCTCGTGGGCGAGGATGCAGCCGTGCTCGCCCTTCTTGAGCACTACGAACTTGAGGCCGTGACGCTCGCGGATCGTGATCGCGGCCTTGACCGGGTTGGCGAACTCGGTGAGCATCTCCGCTTCAGAGTCGTTGAGCACCAGCCCGTCGATGCGCTCGAGCAGTTCATTGAGCGACTCGCGCTCGGTGCTGATCCAGAGGTCCATCGTGTCGGCGACGGCGAGGCGGCGCCGCGGAAAGGACTCGAGGAACTGCATCTGGTTCTTCGGAAAGGCGTTGGCCAGGAAGACGAACTGCGAGTCCGCGAAGGCGGCGGGCACCGGCGGCGGCGCCTCCCCGAGCACGCCGAGATCGACCTCGAGCGTGTCGCGGTCGTTCATGTTGGCGTGGTAGCGCCCCGTCCAGCGGAAGGTCTCCGAGCCGCGGCGCGTTTCGAGCCCGGTGAGATCGACGCCGGGGAAGGCTCGGATCGTCGCGAGAAACTGCTCGTCGAAGTCCTCTCCGACGGCGGCGACGACGCGCACCGGATGGAAGAAGGACGCGGCGGCGGCGAAGTAGGTGCACGATCCGCCGAGCACCTCCGCGGCGCTGCTGCTCGGGGTGTGGATCGTGTCAATGCCGACGCTGCCGGTTACGACCAGGGGCATGCGCTTCTCCGTGCCGGTCCAGGGTCATGAGCATAGGCCCGGCGCTGAGGCGCCGTGCGCCGCGGTATGATCCGCCATGCCCGCCCCGCGCCTCGCCATCGACGCGCCCGACGATCCGCGCATCGCCCCCTACCTCAACGTGCGCGATCGCGAACTGGCGGCGGAAGGCGATCGCTTCATCGCCGAGGGCGAGCACCTCGTCCGGCGCCTGCTCGCCAGCGCCATCATCCCCGAGTCGATTCTCGTCACGACGCGCAGGGTCGAGGAGATTGCGCCGCTGGCGCCGCCGTCCTGCCCGGTGTACGTCGCGAGCGACGCGGTCATCCGCGGCATCCTCGGCTTCAAGTTCCACTCAGGAGTCATCGCCTGCGCGAAGCGGCCGGCGAATCCTCCCCTCGAGTCGCTCGTCCCGGCGGACGAGGCCCGCTGCACGCTCGTCGTCTGCCCCGAGACGCACAACACCGAGAATCTCGGCTCGCTCATCCGCATCAGCGCCGCGCTGGGGGCGCAGGGGATGCTCGTGGGCGAGCGTTCATGTGATCCCTTCTTCCGCCGCGTCGTGCGCGTTTCCATGGGGGCGGTCTTCACCCTCCCGATCGTGCGCAGCGTCGATCTCCGCCGCGACCTCGAAGCGCTGCGGGGCCATGGATTCGAGATGCTCGCGACGGTCGTCGGCGACGAGCGCGCGGAACGGCTCGATGAGCGCACGCGGCGCGGCCCGCGACTCGCCGTACTTCTGGGCAGCGAATCGCAGGGACTCTCGCGCGAGTGGGTGCAGTGGTGCGACCGGCGGTTGACGATCCCCATGCACCTGGGCAACGACTCTCTCAACGTCGCCGTCGCCGCGGGCATCATCCTGTGGCGGTTGTGCTCGTGAGGCCGGCGCGCGGTTCAGCGGCCGCGCCTTCCCTTCGGGCGCGTTCGGGTCGCGCGGCGCGCGGCGTCGGGCGCGGCGGCGGCCGGTTGCGGAGCGGGCGCGGCGTCACGGCTCTTGTGCCACGTGTTGAGCCTCGTCACAACCTGGCGGAATCGCTGCTCGAACTGGTGCTGATCCATGGGCGTGTCCCCTCCGGCGGCCATCGATGCCGACGAACTCCGTGCGACGGGGAGCAACCAGCGGGCCGCGGCGGCGCCTCGAAGATCAGCCGATAAACCCCGCCTTGCGCCTGCGTCAGGGCGCGGCGGACGACAGACCGGCGGGGCCGGTCCGGGGTGGCTGGCGCGATTGGAGGGGATGTCGCCGTCGGGCAACGGCGCCGTTGCCTGCGGGATCAGTCAAAGAGGAGCATGGGTCGCTGGAGGACGATGACATCCTGCACCGGACCCCGGCCGCCTTCGGCGAGGCGGATCGTGAGGGTTGAGGCGCCGCGAAGCGTCAGCGCGATCTCGCGGCGCGACTGGCCGGCGCCGTCCATCGCGCCGTCAAAGACCACGCGGTCATCGACGAGGATGGTCAGTTGCAGGTCAGCCCACTGCGCCGCGGAGCGCGGCACGACGGCCGTCGCCGTGAAGCGCGTCGCGCCGTGCGGCAGGTCGTAGCGCGCCTCGATCGGTCCGCGCAACTCCAGATCCGCCAGTCCGACGGCGCGCCGCGGGTCGATCAGCCGCGGCGGCTCGACGACGCGAAGGTGGGCCGACTCGCGGCTCACCTCGGGCGTCAGGCCGGCCAGCGGCATCAGCCGTTCGGCCGCGAAGGTCATCCCGCGCAGCATGTCGGCCTCGACTCGCGCGGAGAGGCCGCCGGTCGAGGTGGTGAACTCGAGCGCGCCCGGCGTCCAGCGGCACGTCTGCACTTTCACCACGCTGCCGTCCGCCAGCCAGAGCATCATCCCCGCGTACCGCTGCGCCGGGTTCGCCAGCGCGAGGGAGGCGACCTGCCGCAGCGGGAGGCGCGTCGGCTCGGCCGAGCCGCTGACCTCGAAGACGACCTCCGCGCCCACCGAGACGAGCAGGCCAGAGAGCGCGTCGCCGTTGGCGAGGATGATCCGCTCCTCTGCTTCGTGCTCGTTGAGGACCGGCAGGGCCGCCTGCGGCAGGAAGCGCGCCCGCCGGACCTGATCCAGCGCCGCCGGCAGCACGCCGATTCGATCGATCTTCCACGCCAGATGGTCGGGCGAGCCGTCGGGGGCGGGAGCCCCGACCCATCGCTGGCCGTCCACGAGTTCAATCACCCGGTCGCCGGCATCGAACCGCGCCGATTCGACTTCATCGAGGCGCAGCAGCGCGAGCAGATCCCCGGTCGGCCGGCGATCGATCAGCCCCGAGCGCAGGCATTCGACCCATTCCCCGTCGATGCGGGCGAGTTCGACCGTATCGGCGCGCAGATCGCGGTCGATGAGGAGGAAGGCGGGACGTTCCTGCGCTGCGGCGGGGGCGACGGACGCCAGCGCGGCGCTGAGTGCAGCCGCGAGTCGGAGCAGAGATTGGGCGGTTCGAGCGTTCATGCCGACCTGAGAGGCGTGGCTCACTTCTGGAAAATCGGCAGATAGCGTTTGGGCATCTGGAGGACGATGAGGGCCATCGCAGTGGCATAGGGGCCGCCGGCATGCGGGTCGCTCCACGAGCCGCTGCCGCGATCCTGCCGCTCGATGATCTCATCGCGCGCCTGGGGCCACCAGCGCCGCCAGTGATCGCCGCCCGCGAGGTACATCGCCTGCGCGGTGTAGTAGATGCCGTAGAAGTAGTGCGCCTGCGTTCTCGTTCGACCGGGCGGGGCGTTTTCGTGCAGGTAGGCAAGCCCCTTTTCGAGGGCATCATCTTCGTAGATGCCGGCGTAGTTGAGGCTGGCGAGGCCCGCCGCGGATCGCGGCCAGGCCGAAGCCCCAGGCACGGACATGTAGCGGAACCCGCCGTCGGGGTTCTGGCACAGCCGCACATACTCGACGGCGCGGTCGATCGTCTCCTTGGGAACCTTGATTCCGGCGTTGCGAGCGGAACGCAAGGCCATGATCTGGCAGATCGTCACCGAGACGTCCGCATCCTCGGGCAGGGGGTTGTAGCGCCATCCCCCCTCGGGATTCTGGCACTGGACGATGAGGCGGACGGCCTTGACGAGCGCTTCGCGCAGGCGGTCGTCATCCTCGGCGCCGCCCATGCCGTAGATCTCACCGAGAAAAAGCGTGGCGAAGCCGTGGCCGTACATCGGCCCGTGGGACTCTCCGCCGACGATCAGCCCCGTCTCCGTGCACTGGCTGAGGACGAAATCGAGCGCCTTCTCGACGTTCGGTCCGTACCGGCCGCGGCCGGGGAGGTGGCCGTCAGACATGAACGCCAGCGCGCACAGGCCGGTGATCCCGACGTTCTTGCTGAAGCGCGTGTCGGGGCCGAAGGAGCCGTCGGCGTTCTGCTGCGCCGCGAGGAATTCGAGTCCGAGGCGGACGGATTCGTAGAGTCGCTCGTTCATCTCCGGCTCGGAGGCGAGCGGCGCGTTCTGAGCCGAAGTGTCCGGCCGGGGAGGCGGGGTCTGGGCCGCACCAAGCGCTGCCCCGAGCGCGAGGAGCGCGACCAGCGATGCCGAGCCGATGCGGTGGCGGGGATCCTTCATGGTTGTGCTTCCTCAGCGAGGCGCTGGTAGTAGATTTCCGTGAGGCGCTGATAGAGGCGGGCGGCCACGTCGCCGCGCCCCTGCCGCAGGAGTTCGCGGATTCGCGGGGGAAGACGGCCCCACTCGCTGCCCGTCTCCGTCATCGCCCCGTCAAGTTCACCCTGGCGCAGCGGCGGACGATTGTCTCCGGACCGGCTGGCCTCCGTTCCCGGCTGGTTCTGCTGCTGTTGCTGTTGCTGCGGCGGCGCCTGCTGCGGGCTCTGCTGCTGCTGCGGCTGCTGCTGCTGGTTCTGCTGCTGCTGTGCCTGCGCGATGAGGGTGTCCAGTTTCAGGATCGCCTCTTCCTGGAAGCGCTGCGTGGCAAGTCCGACTTCGCGATTGTCAAGCAGGAGAGAAGCGGACTGCTCCATGCTCTCAATCGCCTCGACGAAGAGGGCGGCGATGTCCGGACCTCCCTGCTCCGACGCCTGCGCCTCACCCGTCAACTTCTCGATGATGTCGGTGGGCGGTCGCTCCGCGGCCGGCCGGTCCCGGGTCAGGCCGAGCAGTTCGTCGAGGGTGGGCGGTTCATCGCGCGGCGGCGAAGTCGGCTGTGCGGACGCGGGGCGGCTGATCAGGGCGAGCGCCAGCGCCGTGGCGAGGAGCATCGGGTGTGCGTGAAACATCATGGGCGTCCTTCCTCCGGCGGCGGCGGGGTCGGTCGCCCTTCCCCTCCCGCCCGCTGCGACATTTCCTCGATGAGGCGGCGGCCGAGGTCCGTCAGTTCGCGCTGCGCCCGGCCGAGTTCTTCGATGCGGCCGGAGCGATCGGCTGCGTCGAGGTCCGCGCCCCGCTCATCGAGCAGGCGCGTCGAGCGGTAGACGGCGTCCTGGAGCGAGCGGAGCAGTTTGAGTTGAGCGATCGGGGGAACGAGCGCGGGGGGCTGGCCGCCGCCGCCCTGCCCGCCTCCCTGTCCGCTCTCCCCGCCGGGCTCCTCGAACTCGCGGTCCGAAGGGGAATCCTGCAAGGCCAGCGCCAGCGCAAGGAAGCGGTCGGCGATGTCCTGCTCGCGCATGAGTTGGGCCGGGCCGATCTCCGCGAGCCGCAAATCCTCCACGACCGTTTCGGCGAGGGCATCGATCTGCCGGTGGCTCGCCTCGAAAACGAAGGACTCAGCCAGGTCTTCCGTGCGGCGCAGCAGGTCCATCGAATCGATGCGGATCTGCGCCTGCTGATTGCCCAGTTGCCGCGCGATGACGCGCTGGCGGCGGTCGAGATCGACTCCCGCGAGCGGGGTCGTTTCGGAGATGAGTGCCGTCTGCCGCTCGTGCAGGTCGCGGTAGGCCTGGGCGAGTTCCTGCCGCCGGCGCTGCTGCTGCTGCTCCTGGAGGCGCTGCTGGAGTTCGGCGGCGAGGCGGCGGGCCTCCTGAAGGTGCGTGAGGCTCTTCGCTTCGGCCGACTGTGCCCCCGGCGCATCGGTGGGAGCGGCGCGCAGGGCGATGACGGCCTGCTCCTGGGCCGCGGCCGCCGACTCCACCTGCCGGGCGACTTCCGCCAGATCGCGCCCGCCTTCGACGGCGAGGTCGAGCACGGCGTAGGTGTTCGTGTTGAGTTGCAGCATGGCCCGGTCGAGACCCTCGAATCGGCCCTGCGCCGATGCGAGCGCGGCCAGTTGCGCTTCCTGTCCCAGGACGAGCGCCTCGAGCGACTGGAGGAGGCTTTCGAGTTGGCGGGCCAGTCGCTCGGCCCGGGCGCGATCGGTCGATTCGAGGCTGTTGAGCATGCTCTGGAGGGTTTCCATCGCCTGCTGCTGCTGCTCGGAAGCGCGCTGACCCTGGTTCTGGCGGAGTTGCTCTGCGGCCTCGTTCAGGCGCTGATCGAGCTGGCGGGTCTGTGCCTGCTCTCTGGCTTCGCGCATCGCCTGGGCGAGATCGGGGTCGGTGGGCTGCATCTGCTCGGCGCGCTGGCGCAGTTCATCGACGAGTCGCTCGCCGCGCCGGGCCAGTTCGTCCTGCCGCCGCGCGAACTCGTCAAGGGCCCGGCGCTGCTCCTCGGTGAGTTGAGAGGGATCGAGGCCGCGCGTGCGGTCGGTCGCCTGCCGCCCCTCGCGTTCGAGGTTCTGCTGATCGGTGAGGAGTTGCTCGACCTGGCGGCGCATGACCCAGGAGTCCTCGCCGCGGTCGAGCAGTTCGATGAGGGCAGTGAGTTCGTCGGAGACGCGCTGCTGGGCGCCGGCGCGCTCTTCTTCGCGCCGCCGGGCCTGCTCCTCGGCTTCATCCTCGGGGGCCTGCTGGCGCTGAGCGAGGCGATCGGAGGCCTCGTTGGACGCCTGGCCGGCGCGCCCCAGCGAATCGCCCGCCTCGGCCATCAGGTCTTCCAGTTCGCGGTCGCCGAGGCGATTGGTGCGAACCCGTTCGGCGATCTGTGCCAGCGCTTCGCGCTGCCGGTCGATCTGCTGGCCGATGCGCGACTGGTCGCGCAGGTCGCCGGCGCGCGTCTGCCCGCGTTCGAGGCGCTGCATCAGGTCGCGCTGTTCCTGTTCGATGCGGATCGCGCTGTCGCGCACCGAGGAGAGATTCTCGTAGATCTGCTCGACGAACTCAGCGTCGGTGATGATGCGCAGCCGGCGGGGCGAGGACACGGCCCTTTCGTGCGCGGCGCCGTCGAGCGCAAAGGTGTCCGTGGCGGCGGCGGCGATCGTCACCACGTCGCCGGGCTTGACGTCGAGCATCGAGAGATCGAGCGTTTCACTGATCTGCTCGAGCGTCGTCGAACCGGTCACCGAGGCGATCGTCCGGGCCTCGGCCGCCTCGTTCACCGTCGCCTCGAGCGCGAGCGCCTCGATGAGCACGTCGTCGCGGGCTTCGGCCCTGAGTTCGACGTAGGCGCGCGGCAGGCAGGTGCGGTCGGAGGCGGGTTCGATGATCGAAACCCCGGGGGGAAGGTCCACGCGGGCCTCGATCCGGAAGGCGACGTCGTCCGGTCCCGTCAGGCCGTGCTCATCAACGGGCACGGGCTGGAGGCGCGTCGTGGAGCCGAGGGTCCAATCGATCGTCCATGCCGCGGAACGGCCATCGTCATCGACGGTCGCGCTGAGTCGGGCGTCGTCGGCGAGGCTCGGGCCTTCGGCCGGCTCGACCTGCCAGCCCAGCAGCATTTTCCACTGCGGCGCGGCCGGATCGGTGGGGAGGGGCTTGTTGAACGTGATCGTCAGCGCCGCGCGCGTGCCGACGAGCGCCGCAGGGGCGAGCACGGCTCGCTCATCCGTGCCGGCGCCGAGATCGATCGTGCTCTCGCCGAGGACCGATGCCGCGTAGGCGGGCGGCGTCAGGTGAATCTCCGCCCTCTCGATGCGCGGCGGGGGAACGATGGCGATCGACTGGAGGGGCGTTTCATCATCCTGGGAGGAGAAGCGGACATCGACGCGATCGGCGTCGGGTTCGATGAGTCGTTCAAACAGGCCGTCGCGCTGCTGGGTGAGAATGACCTGCTGCCAGGGCCCGGCGTCGCCGTCGCGCCAGAGCCGGAAGTGGGCGTTGATGCGCATGTCCTCGCTCAGGCCGCGCGTGACGCGCGCCTGGAGGGGCAGGGCCTTGCCGCGCGGATGAACGCTCTGAGTCATGGCCGACTCGACGCCGGTTCGCTTGAGCCAGCGCGCCTCGCCGAAGGGATTGAACCAGCGCTGCGCCGCGATCGACGCCTCTCCGGGGAGGGCGAGGCAGAGGCTCGCCGTTCCCGCGGCGGCGAGGGCGAAGGCGCCCAGGTCGCGGAAGGTGCGCCGAGGATTGACCAGCGCCCGGAGGTTCTCCCGGCCGGCGCGCTGCTGCGCTTCCGCGACGGTTTGCGCGGCCAGGGACGAGTGCGGCGCTTCATCGTGCAGCACGAAGTCAACGCCCGAGGCGAGATAGCCGCGCAGCGAGGGCACAAGACGCTCGAAGCGCAGCGCGAGATCGGTGAGCGTCGGGCGGAAGCGCAGTGCCGGACCGACGTAACTCCACAGCGAGCCGAGCAGCACCAGGGCCACGCCGATTCCCAGCGCCAGCCGAACGCCGGCCGGAAAGCGGAGCAGGTAATCGGCGAAGACCAGCGCCAGCGCCGAGCCGAGCAGCCAGGCGAGCAGCACCGCGGCTCGCTGCGCCAGCAGCATCAGCCGACTCAGTCGGCGGATCGACTCGATTTCCCTGAGAACGTCGCGCATCGTCGCGGCTCCGGTGGTCCGTCCAATGGTACGATCGGCTGCGGCCCTGCTCCCTTCGCTGATCCCGCGCGGTGGGCCCGTGTGATCGCGGCGCCCCGCTCCCGCCCCCGCGGCGCCGCCTCCCGGGCGCCGCCGCCTGAACATCCCATATCGACCATTGCGAGGGACGTTGCACGCTCGAAGCGGCCGGCGCGCGGCGGGGAGGACCACATGGACGCTCGGCGCCGCGCCGGCCGCCTCCGTATCCTGTCTTGCGGGTCCGA
Organism: Phycisphaerae bacterium; assembly: GCA_039794345.1. Taxonomy (GTDB): domain Bacteria; phylum Planctomycetota; class Phycisphaerae; order Phycisphaerales; family UBA5793; genus UBA5793. The sequence continues at coordinate 37,427 of JBDIVQ010000013.1, forward strand.
TTCGAGTCCTTGCCGCCGCGCCGCCCGGACGCTAGCGTTCGACGCGTGGCTGCCTGCCCTGATGCGGCGGCGGGATCGAACCAGGGATGCGGGCGCGACCGAGTGCCCCCGAATCGGCGCGCTCGACTACAACACAGGAAGCGTGGTCATGAGGAGAGAAGCGAAACTGCCCTCTGCGGGCACGTCGTGCGTTTTTGTCGCCGGTGCGGCGGTGCTGGCGCTGTCGGCCCAGCCCGCAGCCGCCCAGTGGCGCAACGTCTGGAGCATGCAGACCGACACCGGGCAGGCGACGACGGAAGTGGATTTCTACGTCGGCCTCGACAGCCAGGGTCATGCCGTCACCGTCGGATACGTGGAGGATCCTGCCACGAGCTACGACCTGCTGGTGCGCAAGTACGATCGCACCGGCCGGCGCCTGTGGACCGCGACCTATGACGGCGGGGGAGGTGGCGGTGAGTTCTTCGGCAACGTGGTCTTCGACTCCGCCGACAACATCCTCACGAGCGGCACGGGCGTCAACTCCAATGGCAACTCCGACATCGTGACGATCAAGTACAGCCCGAACGGCCAGTTGCTCTGGGCGAGGCACTACAACGGGCCGTTCGGCGGGACCGATGAGTCCTACGGCTGGCCCTCCATCGGCATCGACGCCTCCGACCACGTCTACGTGGCCGGATACGCTCAGGCGGCGGACGGGGTGTACGAATTCGCGACGATCAAGTACGATCCCGCCGGAAACCAGATGTGGGCGCGGCACTGGCGCAGCCCCAACCCGACCTATCCGGATTCCTACGGCTACAGCATCGCGGTGACGCCCAGCGGGAGCGTCTACGTTTCCGGCAGCGGGCGCAACCTCGCGGGAAGTGAGGACTACGTTCTGCTCAAGTACGACGCGGCCGGGAATCTCCTGTGGGAGCGGCTCTTTGACGGCGTCCATCACGGCGACGACGGCGCCTACACGCTCGTCGTCGACGCGGCGGAGAACATCTTTGTCGTCGGAATCTCCGACTCCCAGTTCCTCAACGGCGACTTCGAGTACTGCGCCGTCAAGTACGCTCCCGACGGCACGCTTCAGTGGGAAGGACGCTACGGCGGGAACTACGGCTTCCACTACGGCTGGATCGCCGAAGCCGACGGCGCCGGCGGGGTCTACGTCAGCGGCGCCTCCATGACCACGGGCGGCGAGTACGACATCGCCACCGTGCGCTTTGCCTCCAACGGCTCGCTCGCCTGGGCGCAGCGCTTCCGCGATCCGTACTACTTCGGCGACGACTGGGCCTATGACCTCAAACTCGACCTCGACGGCAATCTCGTGGTCGTCGGGTACGGCTGGGGCGGCTTCGGCGAGGGCGACAACGCCTATCTCTTCAAGTACTCACCGGGCGGCCAACTCCTTGACTCGATCGTTTACGACTCGCCGGTTCACGGTGATGATGGCTGGTTCGCCATCGACGTCGATGACGCCGGGCGCGTCGTCGTCGCCGGCCATTCCCTCGGACTGGGCACGGGGGCGGACTCGGCCGTCGCCAAGTACACCACCGCCCCTCACCCTCGACTCACCGTCGATCCCGACCCCCTCGAACCCGCGCGCAACGCGACCTTCACACTCACGGACATGGAGCCGCACTCCGCGTGCTACCTCGCCTACAGCGTCATGGGGACGGGCAACGTCTTCGTGCCCCTGCTGAACACGACGCTGGGCATCCGCAACCCGCAGCAGGCGGGCGGCATCGTGCAGAGCGACGCCGCCGGCACCGCCGTGTGGCAACTGCGCATCCCGGCGAATGCTTCGGGGGCGAGCGTGTGGTTCCAGGGCGCGCAGTACAACCAGGTGAGCAACGTCGTCGCGACGCAGGTGCAGTGACCCGGCGCCGAGCGTCGGCGGCGAGAGAGGCGACCTCGGCAACCCGCCCCTCGGCGGGTTGCCTGCTTTTTGCCTTCGCGCCCGGCTGCGGAGCCGCGAATGCCCGTATCATCTTCTTCGCGGCGGCGGCCGCCCCGATGCGGCAAGGAAATCGTCCATGAGCAAGAAGCAGACGTTCTGGAGGCAGACAGGCATCAAGGCGGCGGTGCTGCTGCTTGCGGCGGCTCAGGCGGCGGCCCAGCCCGCGGCGCCCGTGGCGGTGGACGCCGTCCGGCGCGAGTCCGTGACCCGCATGCACCGGATCACCGGCGAGATCGCCCCGCGGCGGCGGTCCGTCGTGGCGACCGAGGAGGAGGGCCTGGTGCTCCGCGTCCCCTTCGATGCGGGGCAGCGGATCAAGGCAGGCGACGTGCTCGCGGAACTCGACGCCGACATCCTGCAACTGACCCTTCTCGAAGAGCAGGCGGAACTTGCGCGGGCCCAGGCCACGGTCGAGGAGCGCCGCGCGCGTGTGGAATGGGCCCAGCGCGACCTGCGCTCGCTCGAAGACCTCGCGGGCCAGGGAGCCGCCAAGGCCAGGGAAGTCGAAGACAAGCGGAGCGAACTGCTCGCCGCCCAGGCGCTGCTGCGTGAAAGCCAGGAGAGCGCGCGCTTTGCGGGGGTGCGCATCAGCCTCATCGAGCGGCGGCTTCGGGGCAAGCGGATTCGCGCGCCCTTTGACGGAGTGGTGGTCGTCAAGCACGCGGAAGTCGGGCAATGGGTGCCCGTGGGCGGAGCGATCAGCGAGATCGTCGAACTGGCCGCCGTCGATGCCGTGCTCGATGTGCCAGAGTGGCTCGTCGGGGAACTGAAGGTGGGGATGACGTTGGAGATTCTCGCAGCCGCGCTTGATGACACCGTGGTGGGCACCATCCGCACGATCGTGCCGCTCGGCGATGCACGGGCCCGGACCTACCCGGTGAAGGTCTCGATCGAGAACCCTGACGGCCGCTTCAAGCCGGGCATGGCGGTGAAGGGCTGGGTGCCCTCGAAGGAGTTCGACGAAGCGCTGACGATTCCGCGCGACGCCGTGCTCATGGCCCCGACAGGCCCGTATGTCTACGCCGTTCGCGACGGCGCGGCGTACCCGGTCAACATCGAGATCCGTTCGAGCGCCGGGCTTGATCGCTTCGTTGTCGAGGGGCCGCTCACGCCGGGCACGCTGGTCGTGGTCGAGGGCAACGAGAAACTCTACCCGACGGCGAAGGTATCAATTGTGCGGGACGCGTCGAAGGACACCGCCTCGCGCGGAGATGCGGGGCCGTAGTCGCCCCGGCCCGGCCGCGTCCTGCCTCCTGTTCCCGATTGTTTTTCCGGTACCCGCCGCATGGACCTCATCCGCACCAGCATCGAGAAGCCAGTCGCCGTCGTCGTCGGGGTGCTGCTGGTGCTGCTTTTCGGCATCCTGGCGCTGAGCGCCATTCCGGTCCAGTTGACGCCGAACGTTGACACGACGGTGGTGACGGTGACGACGCTGTGGGAGGGGGCCAGTCCGCAGGAGATCGAGCAGGACATCATCGAAAAGCAGGAGGACAAACTCAAGGGTCTGGCCAACCTGCGGAAGATGACGAGCCAGAGCCGCGAGGGCAGCGGTCAGATCACGCTCGAGTTCGCCGTCGGGGCCGATAAGGACGCCGCCCTGCGCGAGGCTTCGGACAAGTTGCGCGAGGTTCCGAGTTACCCGGAGGGCGTCGATGAGCCGGTCATCGAGGCCTCAGATCCGATGAACCGGGATTACATCGCGTGGATCATCTTTGAGACGGAAGACCCTGACTTCGACGTCCGCACGCTCCAGGACTTCGCCGAGGACAACATCAAGGTCGCCTTCGAGCGCATCGAGGGCATGTCCACGGTGGGGGTGCTCGGCGGGTGGGAGCGCGAGGTGCAGGTGCGCGTCGATCCGATCCGCCTGGCGCAGCACGCGCTGACCTACGGCGAACTCTTCGACGCCCTGCGGCGCGAGAACGTCGATCTCTCGGCCGGGTCGATCGACGAGGGCAAGTCGAGCATCTCGCTGCGGACCGTCGGCCGCTTCCGCACCGCCGAGGACGTGGGCCGGACGATCATCGCGCGCGACTCGGGCGGGCCGATCTTCGTGCGCGACGTGGCGGACGTCGTGATCACCTACAAGAAGCCCGCCTCTTTCGTGCGCTCGAAGGGCAAGACGGTCATTGCGATCAACGCGCAGCGCGAAGTCGGCTCAAACGTCATTGAAGTCATGCAGGGTCTGCGCGAGGCGCTCCACGACCTCAACCGTCCCGGCGGGCTGCTCGATGCGCAGACGAAGCGGCTGGGGCTCTCCAGCCCCCTGCGCCTGCGGCAGGTCTACGACCAGACGATCTACATCGACCAGGCGATCGGACTGGTGCAGAACAACATGTACATCGGCGGCGCCATCGCCGTCGTCGTGCTGCTGCTCTTCCTCCGCTCCGTGCGATCGGTGGGCATCATCGCGCTGGCGATTCCCATCTCGGTCATCGGGACGTTCGTGGCGATGGTGGCGATGGGGCGCAACCTCAACGTCATCAGCCTCGCGGGTCTCGCCTTTGCGATCGGCATGGTGGTGGACAACTCGATTGTGGTGCTGGAGAACATCTACCGTCACATCGAGATGGGCGCCACGCCGCGCCAGGCCGCGTATCGCGCTCCGCGCGAGGTGTGGGGGGCGATCCTCGCTTCGACCCTCACCACCATCGTGGTCTTCATTCCCGTCCTCTTCATTCAGGAAGACGCCGGCCAACTCTTCCGCGACATCGTTCTGGCGATCTGCGCCGCGGTGGCGCTGAGCCTGGTGGTTTCGATCACCGTGGTGCCCTGCGCCGCGGCGATCTGGCTCTCGCTCGGGTCGGGAATGGCGCGGCGGCGCGGCTCGGGGCCCCGGGCGCCGGCCGCGGAGGCGCCGCGGGGGCTGAGCGGCGCGCTGGGCCGCTTCGTCTATGCGTTGTGCGGCAGCGTCATCGCCCGCCTCGCCATCGTGCTGGTCTTTGCCGTTGGCGCCGTCTGGGGGAGCATCACCCTCATGCCCCCGACCGACTACCTGCCCAAGGGGAACCGCAACCTGACCTTCGGCATGCTTGTGACGCCGCCGGGCTACAACCTCGACAAGCAACTCGAGCTCGCCCACCGCGTCGAGGCGGAGATCCGCCCCTTCTGGGAAGCGGGCGATCTCAAGGATGATCCCGAGGCCTACCGCAAGGCCGTCGAGCAACTCCCCTCCGTTCCCACCTTCGACTGGGCGAGCGGCCAGCCCGGTCCGCCCATTCATCCGCCCACGATCGCGAACTACTTCTTCGTCTCGGCGCGCGGCTTCATGTTTCACGGCGGCGTGAGCGACGATGAGAAGCGCGTCGTCGATCTCGCCACGCTCTTCAATCACGCGACGCGCGCGGAGAACCTGCCAGGCGTGGTCGGCTTCGCCTTCCAGGTGCCGCTCTTCCGTCTTTCGGGGGCGAGCGGATCATCCATTGACGTCGAGTTCGCGGGCGAAGACATCGAGCAGGTGAACGCCGCCGCCGGCGCCGCCTTCGACGTCCTGTCCCGGGAGTTCGGCTATGGGAAGGTCCAGTCGCAGCCGGGCAACTTCCAGATTCCCGCCCCGCAGGTCAACATCGCGGTGGATCGCCTCCGCGCCGCCGAGATGGGCCTTTCCACGCGCGACGTCGGCCAGGCGGTCCGGGCGCTGGGCGACGGCGCCATCGTCGGCGAGTTCCGCGTCGGCGGCGAATCGATCGACCTCAAGGTCGTTGATCGCAACGCGATCGAGGACGAGCGCTGGATGCAGCGCGACGTGAGCGCGCTCGCCGACATCCCCATCGCCACGCCGGGCGGCGGCATCGTTCCGCTCCGCTCCGTCGCCAGCCTCATACGCACCACCGCGCCGCAGCAGATCAACCACGTCGAGCGCCAGCGGGCCGTCTCTCTGGAAGTCACGCCCGACAAGGACATCCCGCTGGGCCAGGCCATGGACACCATCAGCGGACTGCTCGACGACCTCCGCGCGCAGGGGCGCATTCCCGAAACCGTCCGCACCGATCTGGCCGGCTCGGCCGACAAACTCACCGCCGTGCGCCGGGCGCTCCTCGGCGACGGCACGTTCATCGGCCTGCTCTCGAGCCGCTTCTTCCTCGCGCTGCTCATCAACTACCTGCTCATGTGCGTCCTCTTCGAGTCCTTCCTCTATCCGCTGGTCATCCTGTTCAGCGTTCCGCTGGCGACCTTCGGCGGATTCCTCGGCCTGCGCCTCGTGCATGACTGGACCGCCTCCGATCCCTACCTCCCCACACAGAACCTCGACATCCTCACCATGCTCGGGTTCGTCATCCTCCTCGGAACCGTCGTCAACAACGCCATCCTCATCGTCCACCAGTCGCTCAACTTCATGAAGGGCTACGGCGAGAGCGCCGACGACCTCGTCGAGAAACTCCCGCCGCGCCAGGCGATCGCCGAGTCCGTCCGCACCCGCCTGCGCCCCATCATGATGACGTCGCTCACCACGGTCGGCGGAACGATCCCCCTCGTCGTCATGCCCGGGTCGGGTTCCGAGTTGTACCGAGGCCTGGGCGCCGTCATTCTCGGCGGGTTGCTCGTGAGCACCGTCTTTACCCTCGTTCTCGTCCCGCTGCTCTTCAGCCTCGTGCTCGACGGGCGCTCGCTCGCGCGGCGGTTGCTCGGCTGGATCGGTTCCGCAGCGCGTCGGCCCGACTTCGTCACCGCGGCCATCGCTCCCACGCGCCCGCGCCGGCCGGCGAGCGAGGGACGGGGTTCGGCGTCGCGGATCGAATCGACCGCGACGCCTCATCCACCCGCCGGCGCGACGCCCAACGGTCAGGAGGGCGCCAAGCCGGCGCCCGCCGCCGCATCCGCCGACGGAAAGAAGCCGGCACGTCCCGACGCGGGTGCGGCGGCGCCGCGCCCATCCTCTTCCTCGATGCCACGGCCTTGATTCACCTCGCCCCGGTCAATCCGCCAGCACGACGACGTCGGCGGGATCAACGCTCACTCGCACCGGATCACCCGGGCGGCGCTCGCGCGGATTGATCTCAATGGCGTGGATGACCACATCGCCCGGGAGTTCGATCTGGTGGCGGGAAGATTCGCCCTGGTAGATCGTCTCCACGAGACGGCCGCTCCATGCATTCCGCCTCGCCTCGTCGGGCGGCGGATCGAGCCGCCACGCTTCCGGCCGGATCGAGCACGTCAGGTTGCCGCTGCGCGGCGTGTCCTCGCGCAAGCCCCGCGCGAGCACATCGCCCATCGGCCCGTGCAGCAGGAGATGCCCCTGCTCGGCTCCCCTGACCTCGGCGCTGATGAAGTTCGTCTCTCCGAGAAAGTCGGCGACGAACCGGTTCTCCGGGCGCTGGTAGACGTCGCGCGGCCGGCCGACCTGCACGATCCGTCCCTCGCGCATGACCGCCACGCGGTCCGCCATCGAGAGCGCCTCCGCCTGATCGTGCGTGACATAGACCGTCGTGATCCCCGACTCCCGGCACAGCCGGCGAATCTCCTGCCGCATCTGCGCCCGCAGCCGGGCATCGAGATTGGAGAGGGGCTCATCGAGAAGGAGCACGCGCGGCTCGACAACCAGCGCCCGCGCCAGCGCCACGCGCTGCTGCTGCCCGCCGGACAACTGGTTCGGCATGCGGCGCGCGTAGTCCTGCATCCGCGCCGCGCGCAACGCCTCCATCACCCGATCCTGCCTCTCCCGGCCGCGCACCTTGCGGACCTTCAGGCCGAAGGCTACGTTCTCGAAAACCGTCAGGTGCGGCCAGAGGGCGTAGTTCTGAAACACCATCCCCGTGCGGCGCTTCTCCGGCGCCAGCCGCGTGACGTCCTGCCCGGCGATGGCGATCTGCCCGGCGTCCGCCTCGACAAAGCCCGCGAGAAGGCGCAGCAGCGTCGTCTTGCCGCACCCCGACGGGCCGAGCAGGAAGAAGAGATCGCCCGCCTCGATGCTCAGCGAAACGGCATCCACCGCCGCCGTCGAACCATACCGCTTGCTCACTGCGTCGAGCACGATGCCCGTCATGATGCGGCGATGGTAGCAGGGCGGCGCGCCGCTTCGCGCAGCCGGGGATCGCCGCGCCCTATCATTGCCCATGCCCATTTCCAGGCCGTTACAGCGACGCCTCGACGCAGTCCGCACGGGACGGGCCATCATTCCCGACCGGACCCAGGCCCTGGCCGACTTCCTCCCCGCGCAGTTCGAGAGGGAGCATCGTCGGCCCTTCGACCGCCTCGGCGAGTTCATTGGAAAGTGGGCCGAGATCATGCCGCCCGAAATCGTCGAGCGATCCCAGGTCGCCGCCTTCAGCCGGGGAGTGCTGACGATTCACGTTGACGGGTCTTCCACCCTCTACGCCGCTGATCGGCTGCTCAAGGCGGGGGGGGAGCAGCAGTTGCGCCTTGCCGGCCGCCGGGCCCTCCTGCGCCGCGTGCGTCTCGCGGTGGACCCCGCCCTCGCACCCCGGACCGAGGTCGACGACCCGGCGGACGCCGGAGCCTGAGCGGACCTGGCGGGCGCGATTTCAACTGGGGAAAAGCCCCGATTTGCGACCCGGACGCAAGCCGCTATCGTAAAGATTCTCCCCCCTGCGGCGCCGCTCGTCCATTGCCGTGTTTCGGAGCATCGGGAATGCTTGGAAAAGTCTTCAAGGCCTACGACGTCCGCGCGACCTATCCCAACCCCCTTAACGAGCAGACAGCGTGGAAAATCGGCTATGGCGCCGCCCGCTACCTGCTGGAGCAGGCCCAGGCCTCCGGCGACACCGACCCCATGATGCGCCACATCATCGTCGGACGGGACATGCGGCCGAGTTCCCCCGCCCTTGCCAATGCGCTCATGGAGGGCATCCGCACCTACGGCGCCCACGTCATCGACGTCGGCATGGTGGACACCCCCTTCATCTACTTCGCCATCAACTATCTCGACTGCGCCGGCGGCATCATGGTCACCGCCAGCCACAACCCCATCGACTACAACGGCTTTAAGATCAGCGGCCGCCAGGCCTACCCGATCGGACAGTCCACCGGCCTCGACGAAATCAGCAAGTACGCCGCGATGGCGGACTTCGAGAAAGTCTCCCCTCCCCCCGTCCCCACTGGGCGTGTCGAGGAACGCGACTTCTGGGCCGGATATCGCGAGCACGTCCTCTCCTTCCTCAATCTCAACGGCCGGTCACTCAAGGTCGTCGTTGACGCCAGCAACGGCATGGCGGGGACGATGATCAAGAAGGTCTTCAAGGGCGTGCCCGGCCTCGAGATCATCGAGCTCCACTTCCGCAACAACACGGGCAGGTTCTCCCACGATCCCAACCCCCTCATTGCCGCCAACCTCGCCGACCTCCGCCAGAAGGTTCTGGCCGAGAAGGCGAACTGCGGCATCTGCTTCGACGGAGACGCCGACCGCGGCATCTTCGTCGATGACAAGGCGGAGATCATCGGCTGCGACCACCTCACCGCCATGCTCGCCGGCCACTTCCTCAAGTCCAACCCCGGCGCCGGGATCGTCTACGACCTGCGCTCCAGCCGCGCCGTCGAGGAGGAGATCCGCAGCGCCGGCGGGCGGCCCATCCAGTCGCGCGTCGGCCACGTCTTCATGAAGCAGGTGCTGCGCGACAACAACGCCCTCTTCGGCGGGGAACTCTCCGGCCACTTCTACTTCCGCGACAACTTCAACGCCGACAGCGGCGCCATCATCTTCGCCCAGGTCCTCAGCGTCCTCGCGTCGAGCAAGAAAAAACTCGGCGACCTCATCAAGCCCATCGCCCGATACTGCCAGTCCGGCGAGATCAACTTCATGAACGAAGAAAAGGACCTCGCCCTCCGCGCGCTCGAAGAGCACTTCGAAGGCGCCGCGGAAATCTCCCACCTCGACGGCCTCACCATCGACTGCTTCCGCAAGGAGGGCTGGTGGTGCAACGTCCGCCAGTCCAACACCGAGCCGGTCCTGCGCCTCAATCTCGAAGCACGCAACGAAGTCATCCGCGACCGCATGATCAACGAGATCTCCCCGATGCTCGGCCACCGCGTCACCCACTGACCGCCCTTCCCCGC
>JBDIVQ010000014.1:0-46934 GCA_039794345.1 Phycisphaerae bacterium
CACCGGCCACTCCGCGAGCGATAAGGTAGCGGCCTCGACGCTGGTGGCCATGCCGACTTTGCCAGCACCCGACTGAGCGACGGCCCCAGGATTCCGAAGAGCGTTGCGCCCCCTCCGCGAGCGCAACCGTGGGGGTTGCGCTCCCTATAGGGGAGACAACCCCCTCATAACCCCGTACCCTGCGAAACAGAGACCTGGAGAGACTTTTGGCCCAAACGGGCGCTTTTGGCGAATCCCGCCGCGCCCATCGGTTATGACTCGGCCAGTGACAGAGACAAGGCCGCACATCGGCAGCATCCGCAAGTCCTTGCAGAACCGTGGCCTGCAAACGCGAACGCCGCCGAGGTCTCTCGGCGGCTTCTCCAGAAAACCACGGGGCCGGCTGCGTTTGCAACCGGCCCGGCAATAGAGGGGGCGCAACAGTGTTCGCGTCATTGCGAGCGGGAAAGAGAGACACGCGAGGCCGGCGGCGGTATCCACAGTTGCAAATGGCGTGGAGAACAGCCCTTGTTGCCCGGGCGGGTGCCGTTCATTGGAGGCCTCCCCCGTTCTGGCGGGCCCAATCGGCCCGCTCACCTGAGCCGGATCGGATCGTGGGTAGCAGGCATTCTGGCCGTGAGCTCATTGGTTCCTTGAAAATCCAACTTGATGAGTGTAGAGTCGACGATATTGAGACTCATTCTCAAATAGGATCGCATCTTCGGACCATGCTCCCTTTCCACTGGTAGGAACCGATCCATGGAAGACCATTGGCGTACTTCCCTCCCACCGGATTCTCAATGCCCAACGGCATGCGGTGCGGGTGGTTGTCTGCGTCAGCGAATCGTCCGCAGTGTGGTAGTGCTGGGCGCGGCGCTCATTGTGCTTGGCGTGCTGCTCTGGCAAGGAGTCACCTCGCAAGGCAACCCGGATCCGACTGCTGAGGGGATCAGCCCCATTGCAGCGGTGATGAATACCGGAATCATCGTGTTTCGTGAAGGGCTCGAGGCCGTGCTGGTTCTGGCGGCGCTGACGGCGAGCCTGGTGCGCGCCCGGAAGGGATTCTGGAAGCCGATCGCGCTTGGCGCGGCGCTGTCGTTTCTTGCATCGGTTGCCACATGGTTTGTTGTGGTGGCGATTATTGACAGCATCAACGCACCGGCGCTGCATGTGCAGGCAGCAACTGGATTGCTGGCCATCGTCGTTCTGCTCGTCATCATGAACTGGTTCTTCCACAAATTCTACTGGGCGGGCTGGATCTGCTTGCACGAACGGCGAAAACGCGCCATCATTGCCGCGCCCGAGCGTTCGACGTCGGCTGTGTTCTGGGGCCTCGTGTTGCTCGGTCTGACGGCAGTCTACCGCGAGGGGTTCGAGGTTGTCCTGTTTCTCCAGAGTATTCGCCTACGTGCTGGTGGGCAGAGCGTTCTGACCGGTGCTGCGATCGGGATCGGGCTGACCGCGATCGTGGGTATACTGACGTTCGTCGCCCAGCACAAGCTGCCCCACAAAAAGATGCTGGTTGCCACGGGAATCATGCTCGGCGGCGTTCTGCTGGTGATGGTCGGCGAAAGTGCGCAGGAACTTCAGCAGGCCGGGTGGATAGCCACCACTCCCATATCGCTGCCCTTGCCCGGCTGGGTCGGGATGTGGTTTGCCACCTTTCCCAATGTGGAAGGGCTTTCGGCACAGGCTGCGGCCCTGATTCTCGTGGTGGGATCGTATTTTCTGGCTCGTCTGAGCAGGGGCGGGCGCGGTGGCGGAGGCCGGACATCGAGCCGGACCACGCGATTGACAATCACGGGAAAGCCGGCAACACATGGGTAGATAATCCCCACAGGGGCCGTGACGGCAGCGAGCGACCGGAGCCGCAAGCGGCGCGGTCCAGGAATGCGTCGAACTATCGGGTATTGGCGTCCGTAGAAGACCGGACGCGGCTTGGGTTTCTGTTTCTCTGCTCATCTCGGAGCCGCCCGTGCTAGAATGAAGCACTCATGGTGAGATCTCTGACCATCCACCTGCTCCTCGCTTTCGTTGTGGCATTTTGGTCACCTGTGTGGTGCTGCTGCCGAGTATCTGTAGCCCACAATTGTTCGGGTGAAGACGAGCGGTGTTCCACCGAGAGTCCTCATCACGATGATGACCAAGTTGTGCGGGACCGCAATCAAGAATCTGAGCACGACGGTCCTTGTGACCGTCACGATTCGCAAGACCAGAAGTGCCGCTGCCAGAGTCATTCGCTTCAGACGAATCTGGTTGCGTCCGATTCAGTGCCGTCCCCGACCTTGCTCCATGGTCTTTTACTGCTGAGTCAGGCGATTCCCTCCGGAGCGATCGAGTTCGATCAGATCGAGTTCGAACATCGCTACAGATCGGACGGCTTCGCCTTCGTGGGGACGGTGCGCGCCCAATCTCTCTACGCGCGCCACTGTCAGCTGCTGATCTAGCCCCGAGCCAATCCGGATCGATCCCAGCGAGCATCCGCGACGGCTGCGTCGAAGGCGGTCGCATTCCCCTTCATCCCGATTCCGCCGCCTCCCTGAACAAAGCATCGCCCGATTTCAACGTTTGCGCGGACGGTCCTCGCGCAACTGAGTTCAGTATTCCATTGATCCCTCTACCAAGGAGTTCCACATGTCCGTAAGTCATGCATCAGTACGAGTATCCTCGCGCCTCTTCACGGCCGGCACCGTCTTGTTTGCAAGCCTCTTTCTCGGTACGACGCCCGCACTGGCGCAACACGACGCCCACGACCACGCGCCGGCATCGACCAACACCCAAGAGAACCAGCCTCCGACCGGAGCGGCCAAGGAGATCAATTCGGACCCGTATCCGCTGGACACCTGCCCGGTAACCGGCAAGAAACTGGGCGCCATGGGCGATCCGATCGTGAAGGTGTACGACGGTCGTGAAGTGCGTTTCTGCTGCCCGATGTGCCCGAAGAAGTTCGAGGCTGACAAGGCCGGCTACTGGAAGAAGATCGATGAGGCCATCATCAAGGAGCAGACACCCTTCTATCCGCTGACGACCTGCCCGATTTCCGGGGATGCGCTCGGCGGCGACATGGGCGCGCCGATCGACTACGTCTACAACAACCGCCTCGTGCGCTTCTGCTGCAAGGACTGCATCGCCAAGTTCCTCAAGGACCCCGCGCCAACACTGGCCAAACTTGATGAGGCAGTCATCAAGCAGCAGTCCGAGCACTACCCGATCAAGACGTGCATGATCTCGGGTGATGCGCTCGGTGGCGATATGGGCGCACCGATTGACCGGGTGTACAACAACCACCTCGTGCGCTTCTGCTGCAAGGACTGCATCAAGGAGTTTGAGAAGTCGCCCTCCAAGTTCCTCGGCACGCTCGACGAGGCGTGGAAGAAGCAGGGTGGAATGCCTGGAGCCGACAACGACGCCGGCGATGCCCATCACATGGGCGACCACGATGCCGGTCACATGGGTGACCATGACGGCGGCGCTCACCGAGATCACAAGTGATGAAACGGAGGAGCGCGATGCCAAACCAATGGCCCTATTCATCGTTGTTGGTCCGGCTCGGTCTCGTCCTCGCGGTACTGATCGGTTCCGGCGCGTTTGGCGCGCCGGAACCGGGTCAGGCCGCCTCACCTCCAGGGGTGACGGCGGACGACTCGGAGCCAGTGTCCAACCCGATGTGTCCGGTGCTCACCGACGAGGCGGTCGATCCTGAGATCTACACCGAGTACGAGGGGCATCGAGTCTACTTCTGCTGTCAGAAGTGCCGCCGCCTGTTCGAACGCAACCCAGAGACGTACGTCATCAACCTCGCTGCGTACCTGCCTCGGGAATCGCAAGAAAGCGGGCATCAGCACGCGAGCGCCGAGACGAGCGAGATGGATGACCACGACGATCATGAGGCGACGCCAACGCAGCGAGATGAGACTCACCTTGAACACGAGCACGGCTCGGACCTTCCGCCGGTTCTCAAGTGGATGGGCAAGTTCCATCCGGCGGCGGTCCACTTCCCGATCGGATTGCTGATGACGGCGTTTCTCGCGGAGGTTCTCTTCGTCACTACCCGAAAGAAGTTCTTCGATGACGCCGGTCGATTCTGCCTCTGGGTTGGAGCGTTGGGGGCGGTGCTGGCGGCAACACTGGGCTGGCTGTTTGGCGGTTTTCATCTCGTCGATGACGACTGGCTCATGACATCGCATCGGTGGGTGGGTACGGCCACGGCGCTCATCGCCGTGCTCGCTCTGGTTTTGAGTGAACGGCTTCAGTGGCGTCATCCGGAGAAGGGCCGAGGCCGACTGCGCCTTGCACTGGCGCTCCTGGCGCTGCTTGTTTCGGCCGCCGGGTTCCTTGGCGGCGCAATGATCTACGGAATCGACCACTACTCATGGTGAAACGGAAGTGAGGCCTTGATGAAACAGAGAGCATGTGCGGCCGTGGCGTTGACCATGCTGTTGGGCGCAAGCGGCTGCGCCCATACCCGCTCGGTTGATCCGCCCGGTCCGGGACATCCGGCGTTTGCCCAGAGCAGATCGGTGGAGTTCACGCCTCCACCCAACCCATTTGCGATGCCGCTTGAGCCGGTGAGCGAGAGTTCAGGCGGCGCGATGGATCACGACATGGGCCGCATGCCGGGCATGCAGCATAAGCCTGATCAACCGCAGCCCGCCGCGGTCGAGTACGTCTGTCCCATGCATCCGGACGTTCGATCCGATCAACCCGGCAGGTGTCCCAAGTGCGGGATGAAACTCGTACCGGCCAAGGCATCGGAGCACGAACACGACGAGAAGGGAGGGTCGCAATGAGACGTTCGACTTCTCGGCTCGGACGTTCGATGGTACTGCTGAGCCTGCTTGCAGGATGCGCAGCGCCGTCGATGCAACCCAGCATCACGGCTGTTCAATCCGCAGTTGAAGATCGTTTGGCCGTTTCACCCCGGCAGCCGACAACGCCCCAGGAACAAGATGCGATCGATGCGCGGGTTGGCGAACTGCTTGCAAAGCCACTCGACGCCGATTCGGCCGTCGAGATCTCGCTGCTGAACAACCGACGTCTGCGAGCTGAGTACGCGCGTCTGGGCTTTGCGCAGGCGGATCTGCTTGAGGCGGGTCAACTGGAGAATCCGTCGCTGACGGCCGGCGCCGGCTTCCCGCACCGGTCGCCGAGCATTACCGCGCTCGACTTTGGACTCACGCTCAACATCGTGCGTCTGCTGACGATGCCCGCTCGCAAGGAGATCGCCACGGCGCAACTTGATGCGGCGACACTTTCCGTCGCAGATGAAGTGATTCGCACAGCTGGCCAGACGCGACTGCTGTTTCTTGATCTTCAGGCCGCCGAGAACCTCAGTGCGATGCTGCGTCAGATCGCCGTGGCAGCCGAGGCGTCGGCCGAACTGGCGCGCCGTGTGCAGGCAGCCGGGAACATCAATGAACTGGCCCTTGCCAATCACGAATCACTTTACGAACAGGCCCGACTCGACTACGCGCGCAGTGCGGCGGATGTGGCGGATCTTCGCGAACAACTCAACGCCCAACTCGGCCTGTGGGGAACGCAGGTGAACTGGTCCTCGGTTGATCGTCTGCCGGAACTTCCGGCCCACGAGGCGGATCTGGCGGATCTGGAATCGCTTGCGATCCATCAGCGGCTCGATCTCGCGGCCTCTGCGAAAGAAGTGGAAGTGCTTGCCAAGGCAGAAGGCCTTCAACGCGACTGGCGAACCATTCTGACCACCGAGGTTGGATTCCAGGCCTCGCGCGATACGGATGGCCAGTGGGTGCTCGGGCCCCAGGTGTCGATCGAACTGCCGATCTTCAACCAGCGTCAGCCCGAGATTGCTCGACTCGAAGCCGCACGACAGCAGGCGGAGGCGAGTCTCGAAGCGCTGGCGATCGAGACGCGCGCCGATGTTCGACGCCTCCGCGATCGGCTTTACGCACTGCGCTACCAGGCCGAGCACTACCGCGACACCATCCTGCCGCTGCGCGAGCGCATTACAGCGCTGACCCAGCGCGAGTACAACTACATGCTCGTCGATACGTTCGACCTTCTCTCGGCCAAGCGCGAAGAGATCACGGCGTATCGATCCTACCTGAGCACCATCCACGACTACTGGGCCACGCGCGCCGAACTCGAGCGGGCCGTCGGCGGACGACTGCCGGCATCGACCAGCGGGGCTGAGGCGCCGGCAACTGAGCCGGCTGGCCCAGACATGAATAAACCCACAATGAACCACATGGGAGGTCACTGATATGTTGACTCGTCGCAATGTTCTCGCCGCGGGTCTTGCCGCAGGCGCCGGCGCTGTCATCGCTCGGCAGGCGCGGCCTCAGGAGATTCCGCCGGTGGCGCGTCCGAAACTGGATGGACCTCCGCCATCGAATGGCAATTTGCCCTACAGGCCCGTGGTCACGCCCAATGGCACGACGATGCCATGGCGAATGGTTGATGGCGTGAAGGAGTTTCACATCGTCGCTGAGCCCGTCGATCGCGAGTTCTCTCCGGGCATGATGGTCAAGTGCTGGGGCTACAACGGACAAACGCCCGGCCCGACGATCGAGGTGGTTCAGGGCGATCGGGTGCGCCTTTTCGTCACCAATCATCTGCGCGAGCACACGAGCATCCACTGGCACGGGCTGTTCATCCCATGCGGTATGGATGGCGTCAGCGGACTCACCCAGCCGGGCATTGAGCCCGGTGAAACGTGGGTCTACGAGTTCACCATTCCCGAACAGTACGGCACGTTCATGTATCACCCCCACGCGGACGAGATGACGCAGATGGCCTTCGGGATGATGGGCATCTTCGTCGTGCATCCGCGCAAGCCACCGGCGAACCCGCCCGATCGTGACTTTGCCATCATGCTCCACAACTGGGCTGTCGAGCCGGGAACCTACCGGCCCGATCCGGCGGTCATGGTTGACTTCAACATGTGGACCTTCAACAGCCGCGTCTTTCCCGGCATCGACCATCTCGTGGTGCGCACCGGCGATCGGGTGCGCATCCGCTTCGGCAACCTGAGCATGTGGAACCATCCGATCCATGTGCATGGCCACGCGTGGAAGATCGTGGCAACGGACGGCGGTCAGATTCCTGAAGTAGGTCAATGGCCCGAGACAACCGTTCTCGTTCCAGTTGGAACGACCCGCGATGTCGAGTTCATCGCCGACAACCCCGGCGACTGGGCGCTGCACTGCCACATGTCTCACCACACCATGAATGCGATGTCGCACACCGTGACCAACACGACTGACGTCGATCAGTCCGGGGTTGAGCAGAAGATCCAGGAACTGCTGCCCGGCTACATGGCGATGGGGCGCGACGGCATGGCCGAGATGCAGGACATGGCCGCCATGCCCGGCCCAAAGAACACGCTGCCCATGATGATGGGCGACGGCCAGTTCGGCAACATCGAAATGGGCGGCATGTTCACCGTGCTCAAAGTGCGCGATGACATCACGTCGTATGAGGATCCCGGTTGGTACGATTTTCCAGCAGGTTCAATGGCGCGTCGAGTGAGTTGACAGTGACTGACCCCGTATGGCTGGAGGACCATGAAGTAAGGCGAGAGCGACATGAATGATCAGGTTGGAGCAACTGCAAACCGAAGGGTGAGCCCTGGGCCAACGAGATCAAGGCTCGGCGATGGAGAGCACCATATCCGACGATGGCGGGAGTGGTTCCGCGGTCGCAGGCTGCGAACACAGTTGTTGTTGACAGTCAACCTGGTCGTTGGCACGAGCCTTGTTGTGTTCCTGTATGCCGACTATCTCCACAGCGTGCGAACGGCCATTCACACCAAGTCCGCATCACTCTCGGATGAGGCGCGCGCCATTGCGGTCGCAATTGATCCTCTGCAGCAGCTCGGGCCGGCTGCAATCCAGGATCACATCAACACTGTCTGTGCGTCGATGGATCAGAGTGAGTCGCCCGGGCACCTCATCAAGGTGCGAATTGGGGACGATGTCTTGCAGTCCCATCCCGCAATGCATGGGGAGAGCGTCGGCGGAGACGACATGGAAGCCGAGCGTCGTGTGATGGGGCAGGCGTCGGAGGCCGGCGTTGACGTCACCGTGTCAGAGCGCAGGCAAGGCGCCGTCCGGTCGGTCCAGAAGGACGCCGCGCTTCGAGTCGGCATCATCGCCGCGTCGGCGGCGCTTGGCGCACTGGTCATAAACATTCTCTTGCTTCGACTTGTGGACGGCCCGGTCCGGCGCCTTACCGCGTACGTTCGCGATGTCGGTCGAGGAGCGTTCGGACGGCCGCTCGATGCTGGGGGCAGTGCCGAGATGTCCTTCCTCGCCGGTGAAATCAGAAGCATGAGCGAGGAACTGGCTCGGCGCGAAGCCGATCGGCAGCGCCAACTTCATCGAGCCCGAAGCCTCCAACGGCACCTGATGTCCGCGACGGGATCACTCGAGGATCGCCAGTCAGCGATCGCGTTCTATCCGGCCGATGAAGTCGCCGGGGATTTTGCTGAGGTGATGCCCATGGCTGATGGTTCCGTGCTACTGTGCCTTGCTGATGTATCAGGGCATGGGATCGCTGCGGCCATGGGCGCTGCCATGATCAAGGCGCTGCTGCTTTCCCACGGGGCATCGGCGCCGACTCCCGCGTCTCTGCTCGCGCAGATCAACACGCGGTTCCTCGACGCAAGTTTGCCCGGCGACTTCGCATCGATGATCATCGTGCATATTCAGTCGGACCGCAGGAACGCGCAATACGCAAGTGCGGGCCACGAGACCTGTTACCTTCGGCGGAGTCATGGGGCCGTCGTGGCTCTCGAATCCACCGGTACGCTGCTCGGTGTGGGACGCCCAGCGGATTACGAAGATGCGTGTCTAGAACTTGAGCTTGGAGACATCTTTGTGCTGCTTTCTGATGGGGTGTCAGAGAGCATGAACGACGCACATGCACTGTATGGACGATCCCAAGTGATCGAGACCTTAAGGAAGAGCTCCAACATGACGCCTTCCGAACTGGCGGCACACATCCGTCACAGTGTTGAGTCGTTTCGTAGCGGGGGCCGCGCGACAGACGACATGACCATACTTGTTTACGCGATGGATTCGTAGAACTGAGGTGTCACCGTGAAACACACGATCCTGCATCTGCTCGGCTGCCTCCTGCCGCTTCTTGTCATCTTCCTTTTGCCTCTGTTTGGACTCGGAGAAGGTACGGGGCTCTTTCTGGTCATTGTTCTCATGTTCGCCTGCCATCTGTTCATGATGCGCGGCATGGGCCATGACCACGATTCCACATCATCATCTTCCGGAGGTCAACATGAACACCATTAGTCCAACACGCGCCGGATTCGCCTTGGGCGGAACGCTCGCGCTGTTCTATCTCGGTTGCGTCTTCGTCATGCTCACCGTTCCCCATGACGCGGTGGTGCGATTCTTCAACAGCATCATGCACGGCTGGAACGTCGAGCCGATCATGCGGTGGGACATGCCGTGGTGGGAGGCGGGCGTTGGAGTTGGGGAAACACTGATCCTCGGCTGGCTTGCCGGGGCGCTCTTTTCCACGCTTTACAACCTTGGAGCCAAACGCCAGAGGTGACCCATGCACGACGACTCGACTGCATACGGCAATTGGGGAATTGCAACCACAATGGTCGTAATCGCACTGTTCTTCATCTTTCGGTTTCTGCCAATGCGGACGCGTCTCGACCGCCGCTCGGGAGGCGCGTTGATTGCGTTCGTTGTCGCGCTCTTTGCCGAGATGTATGGGTTCCCGCTGACCATCTACTTCCTCAGCCATTTCGTCGGAATCAAAATCCCACTCGACCATGTCAGCGGTCATCTCCTTGGTGATTTCATCTCCTGGCTGGGGCTGGGCAATGGCTGGGCCATCGTCATGATCCTGAGCAACGTGCTCATCATCCTTGGCATCTGGCTCGTTTCAGCCGGTTGGGAGCGCGTCTACGAATCCAAAGGGGGGCTTGTCACCGATGGCGTCTACCGGTACATGCGCCATCCCCAGTACACCGGACTGTTCATCATCACACTTGGATTCATGGTCCAGTGGCCGACGCTGGCTACGTTGATTCTCTGGCCATTTGTGATCTGGATGTACGTTCGCCTCGCCAGGCGCGAGGAGCGGGATGTGCTCAATCAGTTTTCCGATGCGTACCGCGCCTACATGAAGCAGACGCCGATGTTTTTTCCACATCTCTTCAGGCACGGAGGCTCCGCAACGCCTCATGGCGCCTCCTGACCCACCAGATAGGAGCGAATCATGCACCAACAAGGATCGCACGGCACATCAGAGGCTCACGAATTCCCGGAGCATGAGCGCCGCTGTTCGACTGAAGGTGAACCGGCGCATCAACACCAGTCCCACGACACGCATCACTCGAGTAGCCATGGAGCCAACCACGGCCATGGCCACGATCACCACAGCCATCACGCGCACATGGTGGCGGACTTCCGCAAGCGATTCTGGATTTCGCTGGCGCTGACTCTCCCCGTGGTGGCGTTGGCGCCGATGATCCAGAGCTGGCTTGGACTGGAGGAACGTCTGCGATTCCCCGGGGACTCCTTCATCCAGTTCGCCCTTGCGTCGATCGTCTATTTCTACGGTGGATGGCCCTTCCTCAAAGGGCTGTTTGACGAGATGCGAAAGCGCACGCCGGGCATGATGACGCTCATCGCTCTGGCCATTTCGGTGGCGTACTTCTATTCGAGCGCGGTCGTGTTCGGACTGAAAGGCTCGGTCTTCTTCTGGGAACTGGCCACGCTCATCGACATCATGCTCGCGGGCCACTGGATCGAGATGCGCTCGGTCATGGGGGCCTCCTCGGCGCTGGAATCACTCGTCAGACTCATGCCCGCAGATGCCCATCTCGTCAAGGAAGACGGCAACACGCGCGAAGTGAAGGTGACCGAACTCGCGCACGGCGACAAGGTGCTCGTCAAGCCCGGCGAGAAAATCCCGACCGACGGTGTTGTCGTAGAGGGTCGTTCCTCGGTAAACGAGTCCATGCTCACGGGCGAGAGCAAGCCGGTCGAGAAAGGCGAGAACGATCAGGTCATCGGCGGGGCCGTCAACGGCGAAGCGGCACTGACTGTTGAAGTGCAAAAGACCGGCGATGAGACCTATCTGGCGCAGGTGGTTGAGATGGTCCGCCAGGCGCAGGAGTCCAAATCACACACGCAGGATCTGGCCAACCGCGCAGCGCTCTGGCTCACCATCATCGCAATCTCCGTCGGGGCGATCACGCTGGCCACCTGGCTACTGCTGGGCAAGCCTTTTGATTTCTGCCTGGAGCGAGCCGTCACGGTGATGGTGATCGCCTGCCCGCACGCGCTCGGGCTGGCGGTCCCCCTTGTGGTCGCGGTTTCGACAGCCATTTCCGCGCAAAACGGCCTGCTCATCCGCGATCGCAGTGCCTTCGAGCGAGCCCGTGAACTCAACGCCATCGTCTTCGACAAGACGGGCACGTTGACCGAGGGTCGATTCGGTGTCACCGATGTGATCTCGATCGGCGAACGATCTGAGGATGAACTGCTCACTCTCGCCGCCGGACTGGAGAGTCAGTCGGAGCACCCGATTGCCGATGGTGTCGTGCGAAGCGCGGAGGAGCGCGGCCTCAAATACAGCGCGCCGAAAGAGTTCAGGGCCATTGCGGGCAAGGGCGCTCAAGCCGTTGTCGATGGAACGCAACTCAAAGTTGTCAGCCCCGGCTACCTGAAAGAGCAGCAACTCGATGTCGATGATGAACGCATCGCCAGAGTTGCCAGTGAGGGCAAGACGGTCGTTTATGTGTTGATCGACGATCTGGTTCAGGGTGCCATTGCGCTGGCGGACATCATTCGCCCGGAATCGCGCGAGGCGCTGGCTCGACTCAAGGAGATGGGCATTCAGGTCATGATGCTCACCGGCGACGCTAAGGCGGTCGCAAAATGGGTTTCGGATGAACTCGGTCTCGATGAGCACTTCGCGGAAGTCCTGCCGGATCAGAAGGCATCCAAGATCAAGGAAATCCAATCTCGTGGTTTGATTGTCGCGATGACGGGCGATGGCGTCAACGATGCGCCGGCCCTGACGCAGGCCGACATCGGCATTGCTGTCGGCGCGGGCACCGACGTCGCCATCGAATCGGCTGACATTGTGCTGGTGCGCTCCGATCCGCGCGACGTGACGGCGATCGTGGAGCTCTCGCGCGCCACCTATCGCAAGATGGTTCAAAACCTCTGGTGGGCGACCGGATACAACGCCTTTGCGATTCCCGCTGCAGCGGGCGTCTTCTACTCACTCGGCATCGTCCTCTCGCCGGCCTTCGGTGCCGCACTGATGTCGCTGTCAACGGTCATAGTCGCCGTCAATGCCCGATTCCTTCGCGTCGAACGCACGAGATGATTCTGGTCCAGAGTACATGAGCCGGATTCTGCAAACCGGAAGAAAGGAGTTGCCATGAAGGCTCGGCACACCGGTCCAAGGACACCCGGACGTCGAGGGTCTTCGCTTTTCAGGGCGCATCCTGTCGTCCTGTGGAGAGTCCACGGACTTGAGAATGCCGGAGTTTGCATTCTTGTTGTCGCTTGAATAGTCCGCGCGCGGCGTTGTCACTCGCGCGGGCGAAGTAGTTGACACTCTGAGAAAGGAACACTGTCATGACGCACACACGGACTTCAAGGATTCTCGCCATCGTAGCCGCGTTGCTCGCCGCCACGGGGGCAATCTCGGGCACACTGGCGCAATCGCCGCCGCCGGCCGACGCCACGCGCTCGCCGCATGCTCAGCACGCCGACCCTGCGCCGCCGGATGCGCAGACGATCGAGCCTTCCATGAAGGACTTGATCGATCAGATCGCGGCCTTGCGAGGCGAGGTTGCCAGACTCCAGGCCGCACTGGCGCAGGGGCATATTGCGTCACAAGGGATGTCGCAGCCCCCCGCCCCAAGTGGCATGCAGCGTGGCATGGGGATGGGTTCGGAAGGGAAAACGCCGGCGATGGGCGGCGGCTCCGGGAGAATGTCAGGCATGTCTGGACCTCCCAGCGTGCCCGGCGACGGCATGGGCAAGCCTGGCATGGACATGAAGATGATGGGCGGTGGCATGCCCGGCGGCACCCCCGAAATGGGAGGCGGGATGGTCATGGGCCAGATGATGAAGATGATGGGCATGGGCGAGATGCCTATGGGCGGCATGGGCAGCCCCGCGACCATGAACATGCCCTCGACACTCCCCGGTTTTCCTGGCGCATCGCATCTTTACCACATCGGGGCTACTGGATTCTTCCTTGATCATTCCGACCACATCACGCTGATGCTCGAGCAGCGGACCGCGCTCAACCAGCAGAAGGAGCGGACGCTGCTCCAGCAGGCCGAGTTGCAACGGAACATCGAGCAGGCTGAACAGGAGCTTTGGCTGCTGACCGCTGCGGACCAGCCCGACGCCGTGGCCATCGAGCAGAAGGTGCAGGAGATCGCGCGGAAGCGGGGCGAGCAGCGGCTGGCATTCATCCGCGCGGTGGGTGAGGCTGCGCGCGTGCTCACCGACGAACAGCGCAAGCAACTCACCGGCATGCTCCCCCCCGCGCCGACGCCTATGGCGCCGACCTCCCCGGCAGCGCCCGCTATGCCTCAGGGCGGCGGGATGAACGACATGTGATCTGATCCAAGTGCATCTTGAAATACAGGAGAATTTCCATGACCAAGACTGCTCAATCACCAACTACCCGATCCCACACCTTCACCGTCACCGCGCCTCGAGCCAAGGAGGTCTTCATCGCCGGTTCGTTCAATGCCTGGAAGGGTCAGCCGATGAAGCGAGCCCGATCGGGCGAGTGGTCCGCGAGCATTGATCTCAAGCCGGGCCGCTACGAGTTCAAGTTCATCATCGATGGCCAGTGGCGTTGTGAGTCCGGTTGCGAGGGACCGCACGAGGGCTGCCTCAAATGCGTGCCCAACTCGTTTGGCACGATGAACCGCGTGCTCGAGATCCACTGAGGATTCACCCTGTGGACGAACAAGAGCGGTTCCAACTTCGCCGAGTCATCCTCTGGACGTCGGTCATCGCTTTGGCGCACTTCCTGATGGGCACGCGGACGCATGCCGTGCATGGACTGCACATCCTGCTCGCCAGCCTGTTTTTTTGTGCCCGCCCTGACCGGCGCGGTTGCCTTCGGTACGCGCGGAGGCGTGTTGGCGGCGCTGGCCGCCGGCGTGCTCTACCTCACTCACCTCCTGTGGTCCTGGCGAGGCTCGGACCTTGGCAATGCGGACCAATACGCCATGATCGGCGTGTACGTCATCGTCGGGATCGTCGCGGGTCGGCTGGTGAGTGCCGCCAACTTTCGCAAGTGGCAGCGTGACGAAGTCATTCGGCGTGCATACCAGGAATCGTTGGGAGCCAAGGACCAATGAATCGACTGTGCTTGTCATCGATGCTTGCCGCGGTGATGGTGTTCACATGCACGACTCCTGCGGGCGAGCAGGTTAGTCCGGAAGAGCATGCCGAGCATCATCCGAATCAAGCCGGCGCGCCGGAGCCCGGCGCGCCTCCCGGTGAGGCCGGGGCGATGGAGGGCATGGGGGAGATGATGAAGAACATGGGCGCTCCCCCGCCCAAGGAGCTCTACCCGACGCTTATGGACCTCGCAGGCCTGCCGCCTGAAGAGCGGGCGGAGTTGCAGGCAGTGGCCCACGACCGCATGAAGAGCGGCGCAACATTGATGGCTGAGGGCTTTGATCGACTCGTGCGTGCCGCCCCGACTGATGACTTCGAAGCGATGCAAGAGGCAGTCGCGCGTTTGCGCGAAGGAGTGGCGCGATTTGACAGTGGCCTCGCAGCGCACCGGGCGCTCTCTGGGAACCAAGACGGGCGTGCCATCGCCATGAACTGGTTCAAGTCGCAGATGAACCTTCCCGAACCGCCTGCACCTGCGGAACGTTGGTCGATCCTCGGTCTCTCGGTGTTGCACTTGTCAATCATGGTGATTCTCGTCGGCTTCGCGATGGCGATGATCGCGATGTACTTCTTCAAAATGCGCCGTGCTGCGACGCTGCTGCGGCGTCTCACCGAGCTACCGCGCGGGCCATGGGGCGGTTCCCTCCGCGTGGCGCGCATCTTTGCCGAAACGCCATGCATCAAGACCTTTCGGCTGCTCGATCCCGTCGGCGGCCCCATCCCGTTCACCTTTTTGCCCGGGCAGTTCCTCACGCTCACAGTCGCCAGGGAGGGCCAGACACTCAGGCGTTCATATACAATCGCATCGTCGCCCGCGCAGCGCGATTACATCGAGATCACTGTGAAGCGCGAGGAACAGGGCCTCGTGTCCCGGTATCTCTGCGAGGAGGTTCGCGAGGGGACACTCCTGCAGGTGTCCGCCCCGCAGGGCTATTTCACATTTACCGGCAGGGAAGCCGAGAGCATCGTGTTGATCGGCGCGGGCGTCGGCATCACTCCCTTGATGAGCGTGATTCGCTACCTCACTGATCGGGCTTGGCCCAAGAACATCTACCTGTTATTCTCATGTCGTACGCCGGATCAGTTCGCCTTTCGCGCCGAACTTGAGCACCTGCAACGCCGCCACCCGAACCTGCATATCGTTGCAACGGTGACCGGTACGGATGGCACTGAATGGACCGGCCCGCGAGGCCGATTCACCAGGGAATTGATCGCGCAGTCCGTGCCCGACATTGCCAGGCGGCGCGTTCACCTTTGCGGCCCTGCACCAATGATGGATGCCACGCGCGCGATCCTGCTCGAGCTGGGTGTGCTGGCCGAGAGCATCAAGTCCGAGGGCTTCGGCCCGCCACCGGGTCAGAAGCCGCATGAGCGCCGGGCCGCGCTTGATGCCGCAATGGCGCACGCAGTTCCGGACGCCGCAGAAGTGCCAAGCGTGCTCTTCACTATCTCCGGAACAACCGCGCCGCTCCCGGCCGACGCGACCGTCCTGGAAGCCGCAGAGCATGTTGGAGTTGTGATCGACTATTCCTGCCGCGTCGGCACCTGCGGTGCTTGCAGGGTCAAGCTCCGAAAGGGCGCGGTCACAATGGCCGTTGAGGACGGCCTGCCGCCGGAGGACAAATCCCGGGGCATCATCCTCGCATGTCAAGCCAGGGCGACGGAAAGCCTGGAGGTGGAAGCCTGACCATGCAGGAGCGTGAGCGTACCATCGTGACTTGTCTGGTTGTTCTGCTGCTGGTGCTGGCTGCGGGTTTTGTGTTCCATCGTGATGAGCGCTTCGTCGGAAGTCTTGCAGGCGGCCTCCTCGGCATCTCGGCGGCGGTCTTGATGTTCCTGCCGCTGCTCTACCTGTTCATCAAGCGACTTCCGTTGCTCAAGCAGCGAATCACTCCACACGCTTCGATGCGCACGCTGCTGGCCATCCACATCTACGCGGGCATCATTGGGCCGATCCTGGCCATCCTCCACAGCAGCCACAAGTTCAACAGCACCGTTGGGATCGCGCTCACCCTGATGATGTTGATCGTCGTAGTCAGCGGCTTCGTCGGACGCTACCTTATGAGTCGCGTCTCGACGGAGATCCGCGACAAACAGAGCACACTCGTAGCCCTCCAAAAGCAATACGATTCGCTTGCGACTGATCTTCGACTCAACCCTGAGGCTGTCGCGGGTATTCGCCGCTGGTCGGGGTTCTTCCGACGCCTCGCGGCTCCATTCTTCATCCCCTCCGACGGCGATCTCTCGTGTGACCCAGCTAGCAAGGCGGTATCGCTGTCAGCATCCATCGCCGATGTCGAGTACGCCATCCGCACACATCAGATGGGGAAGAAAATGTTCCGGAAGTGGCTTGCGTGCCACATCATCATTGCGATTCTTCTCTACACGCTCCTGGCCCTGCACATTTGGTCTGAGTGGTACTTTGGCATCCGGTGGCTCTCATGAAAACCCTTCCAATCATCTACGGCGTCGTGACGACCGGTGCTCTGGCTGCGGCGATTGCGATTCCCGCAGTTATGCATCAACGAGGCTCGGCTGCTGTCTCGACGTGGCAGGCGATGGTCAGTCCAGGCGATCTCTCGACTAAGCACGCCTTCCTCGTGAACAACTGCGAGGCGTGTCACACCCCTCACCGTGGGCCGACCGCCGACAGGTGCATCGCCTGCCATGCGAACAACGAGTTGCTGTTGTCCACGCAGACGACGGCGTTTCACGCGGATGTCCCGGATTGTCGCGGCTGTCACATCGAGCATCGTGGTGCGGCGCAACGGCCCGTGCGAATGGATCACCTGGTGCTCGCGAGCATCGCCTTGAGCCGCGCGAAGTCCGAACCGGGCTTCGAGGCAAGACCGGTGTCGTCACTGCCAGTTGGGCACTCGCGCATTCGACCGGCGGAGACACTGCTCGACTGCGCGGCGTGCCATTCGAATCAGGATCCTCATCGCACCCTGTTCGGGGCCGACTGCGCTGCCTGCCACGGCACGAGCGAAACAACGGCGTGGACGATTCCGGAGTTTCGCCATCCATCGCCGCTGTCAACCGACTGTGCGCAGTGCCACCAGGCTCCGCCCAGCCACTACATGATGCACTTTCAGATGGTATCCATGAGGGTGGCCGGCGTGGAGCACGCCGACGTATCGCAGTGCTTCCTCTGCCACCAGACCAACTCATGGAACGATATCAAGGGCGTGGGCTGGTACAAGCATCACTAGAAGCCCCTTACGGAGGACGAAGTGGGGAGAGCCCATGCATCGAAATCACTCACCGGTCAGGCCCGGGGCACGACGCCTCCATGGGACGCTCGATCCGCTGGATCGGCATCATCATCGGCGATTTCTTCTTCCTCACTCTGGTCGGAGTCGCCGCGATGGCGGCGATGCACGCAGCCCACATGATGGGATGGGGATTCGTCCCGGAACTCGCGATCGGCATGTTGGGAGCGATGCTGGTCCAAGTGGTTCTGGCGTGGCTGGCCGCTCCGCTGCTCGGCTCCATCGAAACGATGGCGTCGTCAATGCTCCTCGCCATGATCGCACCGATGACGCTCTGCCTCCTGCACGGCAGCGGTTGCGTGCTCACATGGCCGGGCGCACTCGGACTGGGCGCGGCTGCCGGCGTGCTGGCCTTTTCGCTCTTGGCCGTCTACGGCGCCTCGTGCCGGCGCTGGGCTCTCACTGCGGGGCGCACGCCCGAAGGTCCACAACCATGACTTGCAGCTGGGATTGGCGTGCGCGGTTCTACGACCTCCGCGAAGCCTCGAGTTTTCGTCGGGGACCGGCGAAGGCGGCGCTCTTCGCCGACATGGAGGGCGCGGTTATCTTCGAGGCTGCCGGGACCGGCGCGGACTTCACAGCACTTCCGCCGGGCATGGATGTCACGGCGATCGACATCAGCGACGAGATGCTGCGCCGCGCGGCCAAGCGGGCACGGACCTATGTCGGCACCTTGCGCCTTCTGAAGGCCGATGCCCTGGACCTGCCTTTCCCGGACGGCTCATTCGACACTGCCGTTACTTCCTGCACAATGTGTTCGGTCCCCGATCCCGTCCGGGCACTGCAAGAGATGCACCGCGTGCTGCGCCCTGAGGGACGGCTGCTCATGTTCGAGCATGTGCGCAGCCGTCAGTGCTTGCTGGCATGGACGTTGGACCTAATGACCCTCTGGACGCGCCGCACCGGGACGGAGATGAACCGCAACACGCTCGCCAACGTCAGGGCCGCAGGGTTCCGCATCACGGACGTTCAGAGCGTCTACCTCGACATCATCTTAGCAGTTCGAGCGGTGAAGGCGCCTCGCACTTCGGCAAGCCCCGCCGCTGCGCTCAGCGTTACGAGGTACCCCTGAGTCATTACATAAGATGCGGGGTGGAACTACATCAGAGTAGTGGGTTGATGCATACGCAATTGAAGGGTGCCGCATAATAGGGCTAGAACCTATCCCGAAACCCATTACATCGCGGTCGGTATAACAATGCATGGCCATGCGACTCACCGAAGAACAACTTGACTGGCTGTGCGAACAACTTCCCGATGCGCCCAGGAATCCTCTCGGCGGACGACCGCCGACGGACAAACGCCTCGCCGGCGCTGGCATCTACTGGATGCTCGACAACGGCGCCAAGTGGAAGGATCGGCCGCGCGAGTTCGGCTCCAAGAGCGCGGTGCATCGCCACTTCACGCGGTGGGTGCAGCAGGGCTGCTTGGAGGCGATCATGCGGAAGGTTGGGCGCCTCGTCGAGACGCGCGGCGGCGGCGACGGCATCGGCTGCACCAAGGCGGGAAAGGGCGTGAAAACCATGGTCCTCGTCGATGCGCGCGGCCTGCCGCTGGCGGTGAGGACAAGTTCGGCGACGCCGCACGAGAGCCGCCTGGTGCAGCAACTGTTCGACTTCATGCTCACGACGCAGACGCCCGAACGGATGGTCGGCGACAAGGCGTTCGACAGCGACGAACTGGACGAGGCGATGGCGGCGCGGGGCACGGAAGTGATCGCGCCGCACCGCACGAACCGTCGACCGGAGAACACGACACAGGACGGTCGCTCGCTGCGGCGTTACAAGCGGAGATACAAGGTGGAGCGAACGATCTCGTGGTTCGAGAACCTCCGGCGGCTGTGCATCCGCTGGGAGAAGTCGACGAGGATGTTCGAGGGCGACCTGCATCTCGGTTGTACGATGCTATTACTTCAAGTGGTGTTGGGATAGGTTCTAGCCCAGATGAGTCACTCATCGTGTCGAAAGTAAAGCCATCCCTGCCATACGGCCCATGCCGTGAGAAAGATGCAGATGGTGAAGGAAATGGGGTTGAGATGCAGGTGCCGATAGATGCGGTACTCGCGAATGATCCAGAGGGCCCACGCGCCATCGACGATGATCGCCGCGCTCGCGATCGAAAGCACCTTCCAGCCGGGCGGCGCAGGATCTGATGGTCGCCGAGGTGGTTTCTGTCGCGGCGGGTGCGTGCGTCGTCGTCGTGTCATTTTGCGATGCGACATCGTGGCGCGGTTCGTGCAATCCTCGAAGTCCGTGGGGCGAGGCATCTGCTGGCCAAGCACTCAGTTTGTCCCGCTCGGCGGCTCGGGGGGTCGATGCGGTCTGTTCGATTTGCTCGGCGCGGCCGGCGATGGCGGAGAAGGGCCTTTCGCGGCTGGAGGCGGCTCGACAACTTGAGCATTCACTTCAAGCGGCCCTGCATGCGGTCCTTCCCACGGTTGCGAGACGGGCAATGGACGACCGGTCGGATCCCAGCCGGTGAAGATGCGATAGAGTGCGGGGAGGACAAGCAGCGTGAGCAGCGTGCTGGACGTCAGGCCGCCGATCACGACGGTGGCAAGGGGCTTCTGCACCTCCGCGCCCGTGCCGGTCGCCAGTGCCATCGGGACGAATCCGAGCGAGGCTACCAGCGCCGTCATCAGCACGGGGCGGAGGCGAGTTAGACAGCCGCGCACGATTGCCATATCACGATCGAGTCCTTCACCGCGGAGTTGGTTGATAAACGTGACCATGACGAGACCATTGAGCACGGCGACGCCGGAGAGGGCGATGAAACCGACTGCCGCTGAGATCGAGAATGGCATTCCCCGGAACCAGAGCGCCACGATGCCCCCTGTGAGGCCGAGGGGGACGGCGCTGAAGACCAGAAGGGCGTACTTGACGCTCTTGAAGGTCGAGAAGAGCAGGAGGAAGATCAGGAAGAAGCAAATCGGCACGACGATGGTCAGCCGCTGCTTGGCTGCGACGAGATTCTCATACTGACCACCCCAGTCGAGCCAGCCGCCTGGAGGAAGCGGCACGTTCGCAACCTTTGCCTGTGCCTCCTTGACGAACGAGCCGAGGTCGCGGCCGCGCACGTTGCACTGCACGACAATACGGCGCTTTCCGTTCTCGCGACTGATCTGGTTGATCCCCTCGGCCACGTCGATGGCGGCGACATGACCCAAGGGGATGAAGCCTGTCTCCTCATGATCGACGCCATTCAACCCGCCCGTGGCGCTTGCGAGTTGAATTGTTTGCGCCGGCTCCGGACCACGGGGGAGAGGGATGGGCAGGCGATCGAGCACATCAATCCGACCGCGGAGCGCATCGGGCAGACGCACGACCAGATCGAACCTTCGATCGCCTTCGAACACGAGGCCGGCCTCGGCCCCGCCCATCGCCACGGCGACGACGGCATGCACATCGGCCACGCTCAAGCCGTAGCGGGCGATGGCAGACCGGTCGATATCCACGGTCATGACGGGCAGTCCCTCGGTCTGCTCGACCTTGGCGTCCGCAGCACCCGGAACCGACTGAAGCGCCTCGAGTATCGCCTGCGCCGTCTCCCGCATCCGGTCGAAGTCGTCGCCATAGACCTTGACGGCGACATCGCCGCGCACGCCGGCGATGAGTTCGTTGAACCGCATCTGGATGGGTTGAGTAAACTCGTAGTTCTGCCCGGGCAGCAGCGAGGCTTCGATCTGGATGAGTTCAAGCAGGGCGCCCTTGTGTCCCTCCAGGTCTGGCCCCTCCTCCTCTTTCTGCGCCTCCTCGCCGTCCTCCTGCGCGTGGCCGGCCACTCCCATTCGCTCGATTTCCTCCTTCCTCTCTGCGGCCAGCCGTCGGAGATCTGATTCGCGGCGCCACTCCTCCCCCGGCTTGAAGATGACGAAGGTGTCGCTGATGTTCGGCGGCATGGGGTCAGCCGCCAATTCGGCTGTCCCGGTCTTGGAGAAGACGAAAGCCACCTCCGGAAATCGGGCCAGCATTCGTTCAAGCCCAAACTGCATGTCTTGCGACATGGACAGGGAAGTGCTCGGCATCCGCAAGGCCTGTAGCGCCAGGTCCTTCTCGTCGAGCGTGGGCACAAACTCCTGCCCGAGGCGAGTGAAGAGGACGGCCGAAGCGGTGAACGCCACCACCGCAGTTGCGACGACGAGCCAGCGAAGGCGCATCGCCCACGCCAGGACCGGTTGATAGAGCGCCTTGGCCCAGCGAATGAGGAACATTTCCTTCTCCTGCACTCGCCCCCGGATCAGGATGGCCACCATCGCCGGCACGAAGGTGAGTGAGAGGACGAAGGCGCTCACCAGAGCGAAGATGACCGTCAGCGCCATGGGCCGGAACATCTTGCCTTCCACACCAGTGAGCGCGAGGATCGGAATGTACACGGTGATGATGATCGCCTGGCCGTACACCGACGGCTGGATCATCTCCTTGGCGGCCACCATCACTTCGTGCAGGCGCTCTTGAAGGGTGAGCAATCGCCCTTCGTGATGCTGCCGTTCGGCCAGGCGGCGAAGGCAGTTCTCGACGATAATGACAGCGCCATCGACGATGAGGCCGAAGTCGATCGCCCCCAGCGACATCAGGTTGCCGCTCACCTTGTTCTGAACCATGCCGGTGGCGGCCATGAGCATCGACAGAGGAATGGCGAGCGCGCAGATAATCGCGGCGCGGAAGTTGCCCAGAAGCAGGAGCAGCACGACGATGACGAGAATGGCGCCTTCGATCAGGTTCTTCTGAACGGTGTGGATCGTCGCATCGACGAGTTTGGTTCGATTGAGCACGGGCTGCACGACGATGCCCGGCGGAAGACTGCGGCTGACCTCGGCCATTTTGGCATCAACGGCGGCGGCGACCGTGCGGCTGTTGGCGCCGATGAGCATAATCGCCGTCCCGACGACGACCTCCTCGCCGTTCTCGCTGGCCGATCCCGTCCGAAGTTCTCGTCCGATCGCGACGCCTCCGGGGACGGCAATGTCGCGGATGTAGATCGGCACGCCATTGCGCGTCCCCACCACGATGGATTCCAGTTGCTCGACGGTCTCGATTCGGCCGGTGGCGCGCACAAGGTACGATTCGCCCTTGTGTTCAACGTACCCGGCGCCGGTCGAGACGTTATTCCTTTCGATCGCTTCGATGACCTCGGCGAAACTCAACCCATAGGACACGAGTCTCATAGGATCCGGCTGCACGTGGTACTGCTTGACGTAACCGCCGATAGCGTCGACGCCGGCGACGTCCTTCACGCTCTTGAGCTGCGGCCGAATGATCCAATCCTGTACCTCGCGGAGGTAGGAGGACCGCTCGAGGTCGTTAGCGAGGCGGCGGTTCTCCGGCGTCAGGTAGGAGCCGTCGCTCTGCCAGCCAGGCTGACCGTCTGACACTGGGGCGCCCTGCCCGTGGGGATGTTCGTAGGCAACGGTCCACATGTAGACCTCGCCCAAACCGGTGGCGATCGGCCCCATGACTGGCTCAACCCCCTCAGGCAGCGACTCCTTTGCTTCGCCAAGTCGTTCGGTCACCTGCTGGCGCGCGAAGTAGATGTTGAGGTCGTCATCGAACACCGCCGTGACTTGGGAAAAGCCGTTGCGCGAGAGCGAACGTGTTGACTGCAAGCCGGGAATCCCGGCCAGGGCGTTCTCAATGGGGAACGTCACCTGCTTCTCCACCTCGATAGGAGAGAGCGACGGCGCCATCGCGTTGATCTGGACCTGGTTGTTGGTAATGTCTGGAACGGCGTCGATCGGAAGCCGCTTGAGCGAGAACACGCCTACCGCCGCCACGAGGGACGTAAGGAGCAGGATGAGCCAGCGGTTCTTGATGGAAAAGTGCAGGACCGATTCGAGCATGACAGGAACTCCGATAGGGGCCGGCCGTGGCGGCGAGGATGCACCAGTGATGAGGGCAGGAGTCAGTGCTCGTGAGCAGCGCTGCCCTTGCCCAGCTCGGCTTTGAGGATGAAACTCCCGGCGGCAACGAACTCCTCGCCCTCCTGAAGTCCAAAGTGGATCGGCACAAGCCCGCCGATGGTCTTGCCGATGCTGACTGCGCGCTTGGCGAAGGTATTCATCTCACCGGCGACCGGGACGAACACCGCGGGGCCGCCTTCGACCGTCTGAATCGCCGTTTCGGGAATCGCGATCACCGCCGCGGGCAGGGTGCTGCTGGCATCAGACGCAACGATCTCCACCTGCGCAAACATGCCCGGCCTGAGTGCGATCTCCGATGCCGGCACTTCGATCCGAACTTGGGCAGTACGCGTTGTCGGATCGACAAACGGAGAAACATACGCCACCTGCCCCTGGTAGTTCAGGCTGCCAACGGTTCCGACAGTCACCCAGGCCGTCGCTCCGACGTGTACTTCATGCACGCGCGCTTCCGGTACATCCGCCAGCACCCAGAGAACCTCGGTGTTGGCGATGACGAGCAGTTTTTCCCGATCGGGTCCGACCAGTTCACCCAGCGTGACCTCACGTTCGACGACTTGCCCCGCCAAGGGAGCATGGATGGTGAATCGGGGATCAACTTCACCACTCTGAATGAGCAACTCCACTTCCGCTTGCTTCATGCCCAGGATGTGAAGGAGATTCTCCGCGGCGGTCGCGGCCGCGTGAGCGGACTGCTGCGCGGCCAGGGCGGCCTTGTACTCGCCCTCGCGCGTCTGCACCTCGGCCAGCGCGATTCCCTCGGACTTCTCATAGAGCCCTCGCGCCCGATCCCACGCCGATTTCGCGAGTTCGACTGTCGGGACGATGGTTTGCGCGGCCGTGCGCTTTATGAGGAAGTCGCTCTGCGCCTCTCCGAGTTCCGGACTTTCGACGACGACGAGATCATCACCTTCCTTCACCATGCTGCCAAGTCGGACCTTGATCTCTACGGCTCGCCCTGAAAGCGGCGATCCCACGTGCGCCATCGCTTCGATGTTGAATCCGACCCGCGCCGGAGCGACGAATGTGTGCTGAAGGACTCTGGCTTGGGCGCGCTCCACCTTGATGCCGTACCGCTCGATTGCGTCGGGCGCGAGAGTGACCTCATCCACGTGAGGCTCTGACTCCCCTTCAGAGTGGGCATGGCCATCGTCCTCCTCGTGCGCGGCAACCGGCGTGGTTCCATGCGGCTCATCATGATCGTGCCCGTCTCCCTCCTGGTGTGCGCCAGTCACATTGACGGCGCTCGTTGCTCCGTGGTCGTGGCCATCCTCTTCCGAATGCTGCGCCCGATCGCATCCGACGATGGTGAGTGCCGCGATGACAAGCATCGCCGCGATGATCTGTGCATTGACCCGCAGGTGCGGGAGGCTGGTTGATCTCAAGTTGCTCATGGAGATGCTCTCCGGGGCAGTGACCTGCCCAAGTGTTTCCGTTAGAGTTACATCCGCGCTGCGGTGGATTCGTGCATCGCGGGCTCGCCGCCGTCGTTTCCCAGACCCGTTGCCGCAACGACCCCGGAGCCGCCGACGGCACGCTGCAAGCGGATTTGTGCGATCGCGGTTTCCCGTTCGATGTCTATCGCCCTGGCCTGGGTGGCACGAAGATCCTGCTCGGCAAGGAACAGGGGTGTCACATCAGTCTGGCCGGCGCGGTAGGCGTCCTCCGCCTGCTGCCGGCGCTGCTGCTGGAGTGGGATCAACTCCCGGCGGACCCGCTCAAGGTTGGCGGTGTTCGCCGCGAGCGCTTCGTAGGCTCGACGGACCTCTTCAACGACCTGCCGCTTGGCACGGGTGAGATTGTGGCGCACCTCGATCTGCTCGGCGCTGAGACGCGCGCGCCGGGCTTGGCCTAGGTCGAACATCGGAAGCGGCAAGGCGAGCGCCGGCCCCGCTGTCCACTCGCCGTCTCGCTCGGCCTCAACGCCCACCTCCGCGCCCTCCCACGGCAGCAGTCGCAGCAACGCCTCCTCATCTCCCAGCGCGGCGAGTTGCCAGCCGATGGCCTGCACCTCGGGTCGATGGAGCAGGGCCACCTCTACCCATCGCGACTCAAGATCAGATCGTGGCAGCGGCGCAACCCAGGAGTCCAGCGCCCACGCTGCTGCCCCTGATGGCTCGCCGATGAGTCGCGCCAGCCTCAGGCGTTCCTGACGCTGTCGAAGGCGGGCGTCGGCGATCTCCACCTCCAGTTCCACGCGCTGCGCTTCGAGTGTGGTCAGATCACCTCGAATGCCCTCCCCGGCTTCAAGTCGATCGCGCGCCACTCCGACCAGTTTCTGAAGCAGATCGAGTCGAGTCTCCAGGATCGGAAGGAGCCGATCGGTCGCCTGCGCCGCCACATATGCTTCCTGCACCTCCGACGCCACATCCAGAGCGACCGTCACCGCATCGGCCGCCGTTTGGCGCAGGCGCTTGTCCGCGGCGCTGGATCGGCGCGGAATCTGCAGCGCGGCGATGAAGTCCTGCGCGAGCGAGGCCTCGATCACCGGCGACCCGGCGCCCCACCTCAGCGCGATGTTGAGGACCGGGTTGGGGAGGAGTCGCGCCTGATCGGCGTCGGCCAGCGCGATGCGCACTCTCGCCAGCGCCGCCTGAAGGCTCGGATCTGTCGTGACGGCCCGTTCGACGGCTTGACCGAGAGTGAGAGTCTCGGCCGATACCGGTTCGTCGATTGGACCGCCTTCCACCCTGAACAGGATGATAACGTCCAGTCCGGTCGCCTCCGTTACCGCCTGCTCCGCTTTGGGGTCAGGCGGGGCGGTCGTCTGGCACCCGATCAGATATGCAGATATCAGACCGGGGAGTGCAGCGCGGAGTGTCTTACGGCACCACCGGCGCGGAGTATGCAGATGTACCAACATGTTCTTCCTCGTAAGCGCGTCGAGTAGAGACTGGACGGAACCGGCGGCGCATCAGTGTGCGCGCAGTCCACGAACCAACGCCACACCGGCTCGACGGCAGTCGCCGTCAAGCCTGGGCGAAGAAGACCTCTGGCGCTAGACGAGGAGGATGACAGATCGGAGCAGGGCCGCGGGATCGGGCGCGCGTGCTGACGAAGATTTCAGTCTCGTGCACGGCCGATTCCTGACCTGATCGATGTCGCGGACAATCGTGGCCGCGAAAAGTGAGGGGACGATCGCAGGCAGAACGTCCACGCGTGGCACGATCTGAGCCCCTCTGGCGTCAACTCTGAGCGGAGTGTCCTCGCATGGGTGCGGGCCGCAGGGATCGCCTTCACTCGTCGGGCCGCCGATGACAGCGTCGGAGCGGCACTCGCCGAAACCCGTCTTCATGCAGCCCAACTCGATGCGTGTGCCACCGTGGGCATCCGAGCAGAGCACCAGACCAGAGCGCAGAGCTGCGCTCCCGAGTCCGAATGCCAGCAGACATGCCCAAACCAGAATGGAAACGAAGGATCGTCGCATCGCGAGGGACCGATTGTACACCGAGCCTCGGTCTATGTCCGGGCGGTGAACTGGATGAGTGCCTCCGCAAATCGGAGCGCTGTTCGCCTTCGTTGGCCCGGCCACTCGAGCATCGCTGACATCGATCATCGCGATTCGGCGTTAGTTCCGATGGTTCAGGGGAGCGCCCTTCGGCGGCGGGCAGTACACGGTGAGTAGCAACGCGAGATGTCCCGGTCGCCATCAAGCCGTCAGCAAGCGCTGATCCGGATCCGCGGTTGATGAGTGAACTGCCTAAAGCTCGGCTCGCTGCGCCGCATATACCCTTGCCCACCAATGGGACGTAGGATGAAACTGCGGAGCCGGAGGCAGCCCTCGGTGGTGGGGCGCGCCTTGGGGTGCGCCTTGGCGGCAGCCCACTACCTGCCATCGCACGGCGTCGCGCAGAGCAATTCCGCAACGGCGGTGGAATCGCGCAACGACATTTCCTACCTGCGCGGCCCGTACAACGCGGATTTCTACTATCGCCAGAATGAGGCATTCCGCGTCGGTGCCGCGCTGCACTTCTCGCACAGCAAACAGCACGACGTTCTGCTGTTGACGCCTCTCTTGAACCATGCGCGTGTCGACAGCGATTTCGACCGCGAGTCCGTCGCGTTCGCTCTGCAACTCAAGGCCCGCACCGAGCCGAGCCAGGAAATGTATGCTCCCTACATGGCGCGGGCGGCCTGGCGCGTGTTTCGCGCCATCGACTGGACGCACCAGCTGCACGAGCAGACTTACGACATCATGGCGTCGACGGACATTCCGTGGCACGAAAAGGCGCGGTGGACGGATCGTTCGCTCCGCTACTACCTCGAGATGAACGAGGTGGCGTTCAGCTGCGCGCCACTGGATGTGACGATGCGCCGCGCCGGCGTCATGATGAAGCCCTATTTCACGTACTTTCGCAACTACTACCCCAAGAGCAACACCTACTTCTACGCTGCCCACTGGTGGCATCCGGTAATCTACGAGGCGCAGATGATTGGCGGCAATGACCAAGAGCAGGTACTCGCCGTGGAGCAGACGGACCAGGTGTACTTCGAGCAGGTGCTCAAGGATCGCCCGCAAAGGATGCTGCTGCTGCGCGAGGCGGCACCGCGCTACTCGCGAATGGCGCCCGAGGTTGCCAACGCCTTCGACAACCTGCATATGTTCCACGGCATCGTCTACGACATCCTCGCGTACGAGGGCTGGACGATCGATCAGAAGCGCGACGAGTTGTACCGGGTCATCGCGGCCATGTCGTACCAGCCCGGAGACGAGGGGCTGGCGCGCAAGTTCCCAGTCCCGCACCCGGACATGGACCCGCGCGTCTACGAGGACTGGATGAAAGGCACCGAGGGAGAGATGACGCGCATCATGCTGGAAATGCACGACGAGATGATGCCCCTGATGATGCCTGAAGGGCAATCGATGACCCCCGAAATGCGCGAACGGATGCTTGCCGCCATCCGGCTGAAGCTGCAACCCGGGATGCAGGAGGGCGAAACGCCCGGGTCATTGCACGACGCCATGATGGCGGTCATGCCCGATATGAAGATGATGCCAGAATCGATGGAGCCGGGAGCAACGCCGCGCATGATGATCGACGCCATGCTCCGGGGCTGGCGGGAGAAGCACGGCGATATGCCCGAGGTCGAACCGATGCCGATGAATGCCGAGCCTGTCCTGCCGCCGCTGCCGAAGGGCTCATCCGGCTCGAGCGCCGCGAGTGAACGGGAACAGGAAACGGAGCAGGCGCACTAAACGCCGAGGGAATCTGCCATGCGATCAGTCGCCTTCCCGCTCATCTACCTCTCTGTGCTCGCTGCTCCATCGATTTGCCGCTCGGCTCACGCGCAGACCGACCACACGAATCTGGAAGAGGGCCTGCCAGTGCGCCTCGAAGACGCCTATCCCTCGGCCTTTCGCAACCGCGAAATGCAGTTCCGGTTTTCCTGGGAGCATACCGACGAGGGCGCTGATCGCGTCTCGCTTGAGCCGCGTCTCGAGTTCGGCATAGCGCCGAACTGGCAATTGACGATCGGCTCGCCGTTCTTCGCCGGGGACGCCGATCGGCGCGGCAGCGGCGATGTCCAGATTGGCGCCCTCTACAACTTCAATCAGGAATCGCTGTCGCTGCCGGCGTTCGCCATCGCCGGCCATGTCGACGCTCCGTCAGGCGAGGACAGCGAGGGTCTGGACACGACGATCAAGTTCATCATGACCAGGACCCTCGACGATGAGCACTTCGGGCGGTTCCATTTGAATCTCGAATGGGGGCACAATTTCGAGGCACTGGCGGACGAGCGCGATGACACGTTCGCGATCATTCCAGGCTATTCCTTCCGGCTCAACACCGACACGATCATCGTGGCCGACTTCATCCGCGAGTGGGAGATGGAGTCGGGCCACGAAGCGAACATCATCGAACTTGGCGCCCGCTACCAACTTGAGCCGCGCGCGGTCCTGTCGATGGGCCTCGGGGCGGGCATCGGCGACGAGTCTCCCGAGTTCCGCGTAAACGTCGGCCTGCAACTCGCCTTCTGACGGCGGCAGGCGTGGACACTTCATGAACAATCGATGGCTGGCACGTTCCGCCTCACTCCGCCGCCGACAGTCCGGCGGGCGGCTCGGGTGATTGGCTGTCTTCGCGTACGACGCGCCAGATCACTCCGGTGCCGGGTACGGGCCTTGGCTTGTCTTCCACGGTCATCGAGCCGAAGTCGGCGATGTACAGGGCCTCGCCATCCGGCGCGAAGCGGACATCGAGCAGTCGCCGCGGTCCGGCGGTCAGCAATGCTCCATCCCCGCTTCCACCGCCATGAGCGCCGGCGTCGGTGCTTTTGTGCTTCGGCGTCTTGGTTTCTGCGGATCCCTGGCTCGCGCTGTGCCCGCCGTGCTCACTCTTGCCGCGGAAGAACGTCTCGACGTCCTTGCTGGCAGGGTCGATGCGTACGACGCGATGGCCGCCATGCTCTTGGGGCGCCTCGCCGGTCATCGGCGACATGTGACCGAAGAAGGCGACAAACATGTAGCCGTTGCCGAAAGCTTCGGAGTTGGAAACATCCAACTTCGCGATGGCGGAGTGCTTCGGGAAGTTGAGCCATGGCTGCTCGACCGGAGGATGCTCCGCCATCACGAACTGCGGCTGGGGTTTGTCCTTGGGCTTGAAGCGAGGATCGGTCACCGGCAGACCCATGACGTAATCAGGCCAGCCGTACCACGCGCCTTCTCTGATTACATAGACATCTTCCTGATCGTTGGCGATGGGTCTGCTGCCGCGGACATCGCATCCGTTTTCGGTCGCATAAAGTGTGCCGTCGGGGCTCCACATCA
Source organism: Phycisphaerae bacterium (assembly GCA_039794345.1). GTDB lineage: Bacteria > Planctomycetota > Phycisphaerae > Phycisphaerales > UBA5793 > UBA5793. Next base: position 30,334 of record JBDIVQ010000014.1, read on the forward strand.
CGCCGAAGGGATTGCGCAGTCCCCACGCATAGACCTCAAGCTCGGAGCCGTCGGGGTTCATGCGCAGGATCGTGCCGCCGGCTTTGGTCTGGCCCTGCACCATTTCCGGCCCTTGATCGCCGGCCTCGCCGAACGGATGAAACGCCGAGGTCTGCACCTTCTCGCCCTTGGTGTTGAGCGGATTGGGAGTCTCGTAGGTTTTTGCGGCGAGCGTGATGTCGCGTGCTGGAATGTCGTGAGAATTCGGGTGCTTCCTGAGCCAGCCCATCTTGAAGTTGTCTTCGCCGACGACGCCTGAGTTGGTCAGCGTACCCTGGCCGAAGTAAATCTTGCCATCTGGTCCGACGGTCATCTGGTTGTTGTGATGATCGCCGTCGCTGGGAAGTCCAGTGACGAGATCGCGCATCTCGCCGTCTGGGGCGAGCACGGAAATCTTGCCGCGATGCGAGATGAAGAGCCGGCCGTCGTGCCAGAGCAGATCGTTGAGGGGGCCGACGAGTGGGTTTCCCTGGACGAGGGTTTCGATCTGTCCCTCGGGGGAGACGCGCAGAATGCGAGGCGCCGGCAATTCATCGCCGTACGAATAGCCCGCCTCGGCGATGTACATCGCGCCATCGTCATCGAACTCGACGCTGGTGGGATACGTCAGGCCGCTCACGACGACCTCGGCACGGAATCCGTCGGGCACCTCAACCTTGGAAGCGTCAGGCGGCGGCACCTTGGGGCCCAGGAGCATCTGCGTCGCTGTTTCACGCTCACGCGCCGTATGCTTGCCGTTCCTGTCGATGTCGTCGATGAGCACCTTCATCTCGGCGATCTCGCGACGCTGTGCGGCGATGATTTCGTCGGCGAGGCGGCGCACGCGCGGATCGCTGATGTTCGCACGCTCGCTGGTGAGTATCGCGATGGAATGGTGCGGGATCATCGCCTCCATGTAGTCCACGTCGTCAACGGTCGTCTGGGTTCGCACGAGCCACAGCGAGAGTGCGAAGAGAGCCGCGCTGCCGAAGTAGATGCCCATGTTGAGCCACCGGTTCTTGTGCATGCCGAGCATGAACGTGAGCATGATGACTGCCATGCATGCACCCATGATGATCGCCATGAAGACCCGCGTTTCGCTGAATCCCGCGTGTCCGATGATCTGATAGGAGTTCAGATACGTGGCGAAGTACATGACGACGATCGAAGTCGCAATCATCGCGGCAAAGCGGAGGTAGGGATTCATGATCAGCGCTCCTTTCTTCGCGACTGGATCAGCGGCGCTGGCAACATCGGCATTGAACGCCCAGTGCGATTGATACGCAAGCGCCTTCGGCCGGTCGGAGTACGTGCGCTCATCGCCCGAGGACGCCAGTGTTGCAGACGGTCGACGCCCTGCGGTGCCGCCAAAAAACAGCACACCGAGGCCTATCGCCAGCGGAACAGTCAACAGGCAATCCGGAGCGTCTGAGATTCCATCTCCTGCTCCAACTCGAGCACGTCTGCGCGGAACCTCCATCGTGTTGGCATGAATCGGGCATGACCGCTGGTCACACCAGCCTCAACTGAGAAAGTACGCCAAGGAGTCTCAGTTCCGCTGAGGCAAATACCTATTTGCCCCTGCGGTATCCCACCCCTCTGCATCTCCATGGGGTGAGCTGCACTGAGGGATTGGCGGGGCGCTTCGCCCCTTATCATGAGGCATCCGTTCTCCATCGCGTCGAGTCGACTATGCGGACGACGGTCAGCCTCGCGATCAAGGAACTTGGCACCTTCACGCAGACCATGGAAACAACCAAACATGGAACACGTGCCTGTCTCGAGGCGCCGTACGGCGCATCCACGTTCGACCGCTCGGTCGCTCGGCGAGTAAAGAGAGCCAACACTCGTTGCTACCGGTATCCGACACACCCGCGCCCACGCTCCTCGTGGGCATCGGGCCACGTCAAGCGCCATCACATCCTCCTGCCGATGCGGCGCGACGTGCGGCCCCGGACACTTCGAGCGAAGCCAGTCCGCCATCAAGACTGCTGCAATCCGTATCGCACGCCATCGTCAACGTCGCGGTGCCACCCGTCGCGGCCGGATGCATCGCCATGCCGGTGCCGCCGAACAGGCAGGCGATGCTGCTCAGGCCGTTGGGGATGACGAGCGACCAGGTCGAGTAGTTGGCGCACTGCCGGGCATCGAAGCTGGCAATCCCGCGGTAGATCGAGATCGAGATGGTGCCGGTGTCTTCGACTTGCCAGTTCGTGGCAGGCATGATATTTTCATGATTTGCGGCGTCGGCGACAACCCCGACACCGGCGCCGGCGCTCCTCGCGCGCGTCGGCCAGATCGATCGCGGTAGCATCCACCAACCGATGCGGCGCGATCTGTGGCCCGGCGTTGCCGCCTCGCTCGGGCGCAGAGTTGAGCGCAGGCTCTGGGGCGGTGTCCGGCGCAGGCTGTTTCTCGGGATCGCCAGCCAGCTCCGGCACCCACGGCTTTCCGGTCCACAGATCGATGATCGGGATCTCACGAGGTGGGGCATTCATCCTGGCAGGTCTCGTACAGGTGCAGAGTCACGGTGCCGCCGGTGGCGTATGCCCGCGTAGGGATGTTGGTGTACACGGGTTCGGCGCAGAGGCAGCTGCACCCAGCCAGCAGGTTGGTGAAGTTGAGGGGGAAGGCGCTGTAGGCTGAGAGATTGCGCGCGTCGAAGGGATGGGTGCCGAGGAAGAGCAGGCCCGTCGCCTGGCCGCCGGCGCCGATTGGTGAAAGCCACACCGCGAGGACGAACCGAAGGTTCGCGTGGTCGTAGGCGAGATTGATTGTCATCTGCGCCGTGGTGTAGAGTGTGAAGTTGCCCGTGCAGTTGAATACGCCCAGGTCGGTGTAGCGTGCGATCTGGAGGCCGGTGACCGTGTCGTTGGGCAGAGCGCAGGATTGCCACACGCGGCACCTGCTGGCGTGCTCGCACAGATCTTCGGGCGAGGGGATGATCACATCGTTCTCGTCCGTCGAGGCGCAGGCGAGCTTCTTGCCGGTGCGCGAGATGTTGGCGTTCGTTCCCAGGCCGATCGCTTTGTAGGGACTGCCGCACTGGACGCAGGTGTTCTGGCAGGGAGTGATGTCGAGGTCGGCGGTGAAGCCGATGTAGCGGACGGGGAACTCGCCGCACTCGGGCAGGTGGACGGTGTCGGCGCCGCAGATGATCTGCTCGCAGCACGGGCACAGGTCGCAGCAGCAGTTGAGCGAGTAGGCCAGGTTGCCGCTGGGCGCGAGGAGGAGATTGCCATTGGGTCCGAGCACCAGTGCCATCATTCACACTCATCGAGGTTGAGATCAGAGGTGACCGACGCGGCGCCGCTCGACGAGACGCCCACGAGCACGCCGCAGGCGTTGCGGCTGAAAGTCACCGTGGCGCGGGTCAGAATGAGGCGGAGTTTCTTGGGGGTGCCCGCGACGATCGAGAGCGAGCCGCCCGTCACGACGGTGGCGACCACCTGGCTGGCGGTGTCCAGATCGAAGGCTGGGCAGCCATCCTCGTCGAATTCCAAACAGTCGCCCAGACAACTGACGCCGCCGGCTGGCAGACGGACAATCGCCTGCCGGAGGGTGCTGATCGAACTTTCCACCCAGAGGATCTGCGCAGCGCCGCTGTCGCCACTGAGCAGTCGATCCGTCAGACCGGGCGAGACATCGGCGAACTTATCGTCGGCACTGGCCATGCCGACCTTGACCGGCACGACGCCGCCCATCGCGGCGCGGACGATGGCGCCGGGCGCGGCGGTTTCAAGGAGGATGGCGAACTTACCTGCGTGCTCGGCCGCGGGCACGACTCCAGTGAACGCGACACGCTCGAGTTCCAGAGCGTCAGTGGGGGCGATGATCGGATCGGTGATCGCGAGCACGCCGAAGCGGTTCACGGTCGAGGCCGTCGAGTTGAGCACGAGGATCACGTCATTGTCCCGCCGCAGGCGCTGGGGTTCGCGACTTTCCTCGTGCTGGCGCTGGCGCAGATCGACGGCGGCGTCGACGAAGGCGTTGTAGGCCGCCGCAGGAATCTTGAGCGGGTCGCCGGATTTCACCTTGCGCAGGGAACTCATGTTCCGATCCCCAGCCCGGTGAAGTCGCTGCTGTCATACACACGCTCGACGTACACCGCGACGGGCCGTTTCACCAGCGCCCCGGCGGTCGCGTCCTCGGCCTCGGCATACCTCACCCAGAGGTACTCCCAGCCCTTCTTGTCGATGCCGGTGATGTCGCTGATAGCCAGACCGGTGCGATTGGGGCGCGAGGCGAAGCGGAAGGTCAGTTCCCAGTCGCCCTGGCCGCGTTTGGAGCCGCTCACGCCCAGGAACAGGCACTCGCCCGCGTTGAAGCCCTTGAAAGGGGCATCGTTGACCCGGCCGGTGAGGGCGAAGAGCGTACCTTTATAAGCAGGCGTCACGGAACTGTCGTCGAGGTAGTGCGTCTCGGTGAACTGGTAGACCGGCACGACGATGTCCACACCCTCGACACTGTCGGCCGTGACGCCAATCGCCCCCTTGAAGTCCGGCGCGGTCTTTCCGGGCGGCGCGTACGAAGCGATGGTGGCCGACGACTGGGTGATGTGCTCACTGCCGCCGCCGGTCTCGAAGGTGAAAGTGTTCTCGCCGGTGTCGGGCGGATCGGTGGATGAATCGACCTGGTAGGTGACCGTTCCGTCGTAGAGATCGGGCCCGGCCTCCTCGACACGCACCTGGTAGAGCGGCAGACCGCCATAGAAGGATGGCACCTCGGCTTCGAGCGCCGCCAGCGCCTCGAGATCATCACTCGTGCCGCGCACCCAGTAGAGGCGCTCGGTCGATGGACTCCGGCCGCTGCTGGTCGTTCGACTGATCCCGCGTTCCTGAACTTCCGTGCTCATCCGAAGGCCAGTCCCTTCGTGGAGGCCTCGACGAGGCGCTTGGTGTGGCGTGCGGTCTGTTCCGTAGCGCGTGCAGTGCGTTCGGCACTGTCATCGCCGGCGGCGAGGCCGCGCACCGCCGAGGCGTCGAAGGTGCCGCGCACACTGACGCGACTGGCGAGGAAATCAAGTTGATCGCCCAGGTCAGCCAGCCGCTGCAAAGCGACGGACGCCGGGTCCTGTCCGCTGGCGAGCGCCTCTTCGCGCCGCTGCCGCGCCGTCTCGACGGCCTGCGCCAGTTCCTGCTTCGTGCGGGCCAGTGCTTCCTCGGCCTGGCGGATGCGCGCGGCCGTCTGCTCATCCAGATCAGCCAGCGCCTCGGCGCGCTGCGCATCGACGGCATTGAGCGCCGCTTCCTTCTCCTGCTCGCGCTGGGCATCGCTTCGGCCTCGGCGGCGCTCGGCCTCGGCGATCGCATCCTTGCGCTGCGACTCGATCCCCGCGAGATCGGCATCCAGTTCCCTGCGGTTGAGCGCCTTGGCGCCTTCGACATCGAGCGTCTCATCGAGCAGGCCCATGACTTCGGTGAAGCGGTCGGCGAGCCAGTTCGTCACCCGGGCCCATATGCGCTGTACACCCGCGGCGAGATTCGCCCAGCCTTTGGCGATGCCGGCGGTGAAGTCGGGGAAGTTGCGCTCGAACCAGTCGCGGACCTCGATCCATGCCTTGCGCACTCCGGAGAAGGCGATGATCGCGGCGCGCTGGAATCCAGCGCTGAATCCGATCCATGCCTGGCGCAATGGCTGGATGCCCTGTTCCCACGCGACGCGCAGACCCGCCCACAGGACCCGCGCGGCGAGCGCGATGTCACCGCCGGCCAGCGCATCACGAATGCCGCTCACGACAGACCCGACGAATGTGCTCAGTTCGCCGAAGCGGTCGCGCAGCCACTGGATGGCCTTGCCGCCCGCGCCGGACCACATGATCACGGCTCCGCCGAGCAGACCGACGGCGGCGATGAGCAGGCCGATGGGCGAGATGACGGCACCGATGATCGCGGCTGCGGCAGCGAATGCGACTTTCACCGCGGTGAGAACCGAGACAAGGCCACCGATCACGAACGCCGCGGCCTGCGCACTGGCGCCCACCAGCACCAGCGCCACGCCCAAAGCGCCGAGCACCGCGACCGATCCGGCAGCGATCACAACGAGCATCCGGTTCTCGCGCACCCACTGGGCGATCGCGGTCGTGACGCGCGTGATCAGGTGGGTGGCGATGCGCAGGGGCGCGACGATCGACTCGCCCACGGCGATGCCCAGTCCTTCGAGGGCGCTCTTGAGAATGATGGCCTGACCCTTGAGGGTGTTGAGTTGCACGCCTGCAATCCGCTCCGCCGTGCCTCCCGCGCCCTGGAGGGCGTTCTGGTAGTCGCGGAGTTTGTCGGCGCCTTGGGAGAGGAGTTCCGCCACACCCGCCGCCTGCCGGGCCTGGAAGATGCGGCCGAGGATTTCGAGTCGCTTGCCCGAGCCCATCCCTTCCATGGCGCGGTTGAGATCATCGATGATGGCCGCCAGCGGCCGCACGTTGCCTTGCGCATCGAGCACGTTCACGCCGAGTTCCTTGAGTGTGTCGGCGGCTTCCTTGCTCGGGCTGGTCAGCGCGAGAATGGCGCCGCGGAGTGTGGTGCCCGCCATCTCGCCCTGGATGCCGGCGTTGGAGAGCAGCTGGATGGCCGCAACGATCTCTTCGAAGGCGATGCCGGCGCTCTTGGCGATTGGCCCGACGAACTTCATGGCGTCGCCGAGTTGGAGCAGATCCGTGTTGGCCGTGGTCATGGCCCTGGTCAGCACATCCACGGCTTCGCCGAGCCGGTCGGCTTCGATTCCCATGCCGGCCATGATCTTGGCGGCGATGTCGGCGGACTGGGCGATTTCGAGTTGGCCCGCGGCAGCGAGATTGAGGGTCGGGCCGATGGATTTGAGGATCTGCTCGACGCTGAAACCCGCCAGCGCAAAGAAGCCCATCGCATCGGCCGCCTGGCTGGCCGAGAACACCGTCGTCTCGCCGAGGCGCTTGGCCTCGTCGGAGAGGCGCTTGAAATCCTTCTCGTTCGCGTTGGTCAGGGCGCGGACGCGGGCCATACTCTGCTCGAAATTGGCGAACGCGACGCTGCTCAGCGCGAAGGGCGTGCCGATGACCGCCGCGGTGGCGACGAGGCGCTGGCCGACGGAGCGCACACCGTCGCCGAAGGCCTTGAGGCGCGCCTGGGCGCGCCGCAGGGCGCGGAGCAGGCGCGAATCGTCACCGCCGATCTCGACGAAGGCCTTGCCGGCGCGGATGCCTTGGGTGGCGGCCATTAGCGTTCACTCCGACGTAGACTGACAGGACGATGAACGAGACCTTCAAAGCACATGTCGAGGCGTTGCCTGTTCTCCTGGACCGGCTGCTTGCGGCAACCCCGGCGACATGTTGCAATACTCCCCGGGAGATGCCGACGCGAGGCGTCTATGTGTTCAGCGAAGCCGACACGCACCTGTACGTGGGGCGTTCGAACCGGATGCGACAACGAGTGCGCAACCACGGGAGTCCGAGCTCTACGCATCACAAGGCGGCGTTTGCGATCAAGCTGGCGCGTCACGCGACGGGGAGGCTGAAGGCGACGTACAAGACCGAAGGCTCGATTCCTCACCTGATGTCTGATCCGGAGTTCGCCGCGGCATTCACCGCCGCGAAAGCGCGGATCGCTGCGATGCAGGTGCGGTTTGTAGAAGAGGCCGATCCTGTGCGTCAGTGCCTGCTGGAGGTATACGTGGCGATGGCACTCGGCACGCCATACAACGACTTCGACAATCACTGAACTACCCATTGCTCAGGTTCCCCTCACACTGTTGCGCCAGAGTTCGGGCAGTTTGGGCCGCTCCTTCTCCAGCGCCGGCTGCATGTAGGGGCGGGCGGCGATGCGCACGCGGCGCTCGGTGCGCTTGCCGCGCCGGCGGCGCGTGACGGTCGTGGTGCCGCCGCGTTCGAGTACGCGCGGCGCGGCCGAGGCCTTGAACCCCACCGGGCCGATGACGACCGAGTCGCTCTGTTTGTCGTAGCCGAAGAGGATGAAGCGCCGGAGCAGGCCGACGTGCGAGTGGGGCGGCTGACCCGGCCTGCTCGTGCCCGTTCGCTTGCGGATGCTCGTGCGGGCTGTCTGGCGGATGAAGGCGCCGGCCTTGCTCAGAACCCTGCGGCGCGCCGCATCGACGGCCCGTTTGACCTTGGGCCGGTCGAAGAACATCTGCTTGATGCGCAGGTCGATCATGGTGATTCCCGGGCGGGTCGCGGCACGCGCCCCTCGATGAACACTTCCTTCAGTACCGACACATCCGCCTTCATGACGCCGCCCTGGCGCGCGAACGGGTCGAAGTCGCTGAGCCGGAACGCCCGCTGGTGTTTGGCGCTGCGCTGGGTGTTGGCGATGAGGGCCATGATCGATGAGGTCCTCGCCCACTCGTCGCGCTGGCGCTGCTCGGCCATTGCCAGCAGGTCGCGCAGTGTCAGGTTGGCGGGGTCGAGGCCGAGGATGCCGGCGCAGCGCCAGATGAGTTGCCAGAGCTCGCCTGGCTCAGTGACTGCTCGACGATCCGTTCGATCTCGCCGCCGGCGATTTTTGCCTCGACCACATCGCGCGCCTTGTCCATCGCCTGCCGGACCACCAGCAGCACCCGCCCGAGGTTGGCCCGGTCCCTCGGGCTGGGGCAGAAAGCCACCAGCTCATCGAGCAATGCCGCCGTGGCGGAGTCGATGGCGTCGCCGGCCATTGCCGCTCCGAAGGCTTCATCGCTGATGCGCTTCTCATCCGCCTGCGGCTTCACCAGCGCGTAGATGATGTCGCACAGCAGCACCGGATCGCGCATGAGGCGTTCGAGCAGATCGCCGCCGCTGATCACCTCGAGCAGGTCGGTGCCGGTGAGGGAGCGGATTCGCTTGAGGGCCGCGACGTTGATCTCGACGGTCCACTCGTTACCCGTGTTGTCCTTGAAGGTTTTCACCGGCAGTATCTCCTGATTGCTCGACCGGCCCGGCCTCCTGCGCCAGACGGGCCGCGCGGATTCGCTGGTGTTTCAAGTCCGCCCACACCCAGATCAGCCAGAGGAAGACGATTCCACCCAACCAGTACATGACCATGTCAGACTCCTGTTTCTGGATTTCCTGCGGCCTCGCCTGGCTGCTCGAAGAGCCGAGGATCGATGACGGGGAACGCGGCGAGCAATAGGCGGCTCGCCCAGAACACCAGCAGCCAGACAATCCAGCAGGCCAGGATGGTGTACATCCAGCATCCCATTGGTGCGTCCTCCCGGTCACGGCGTCGAGTCGTAGAGCACGCCGAGGTTCAGGACCGCGGTCGCCGACGATGATGCATTGCTCGCCATCAGGCTGTCGACCGAGTCGCCGGCGAGCGGATTGACGATCTGCTGGCCGTCGAGCCAGAACCAGGTCTCGTTCTTCACGAGGTCGATCGACAGCGCCGTCACTCCGGTGTCGCGCACGCTGAGGTGGCCGCGCTCGCCGAGCTTGGCGCCGATGGCGACGAGTTCGTCGCCGGTGAACGCCAGCGCGATCGCCACCTGCTCGGCCGCCGTCACTGCGGTGTCCTGCGCAGGCAGCATATCACCGGCCCCGCCTGAGAAAGTCACGTCATCCCCGGCCACGCCATCCACATCCACGTCGTAGCGCCGGCCGCCATCCCAGTAGATGTCGATCACATCGCCAATCTGCAGCGCAGTACCAGCGAGAGTGAGCACGCCCGTGGTGTCGGTGCTGCGCGTCGAGAGCGTGCCCGCCTCGGCCGCCGGCAATGTGATTGGGCCCTGGCGGATGGAACCGTCGGCGGTGCGCTGGAGCGTGGCTCCGAGTGGCGCGCCGCCGATTTCGCCCGAGAGTGACAGGGTACTGCTGGGCATCATGCACCTCCGATCCACGAGGGCGGCGTGGCCGAGTAGGCGACCTTGGCCGTCACCGAGACGGTGATGCCTTCCTCGAGCGGCTCGCTGCGACTGAAGGAACTGATCATGAAGTCGGCCTGCAATCCCTCGCCTCCAGTGTCATCGAGGACCTGAAAGCCCAGGATGGCGTTGTTGAGGTAGGCATTGCGGATGGCGGTGAAGCCGGCGTCGGCGGTGTCCCAGACCATCTCGAACTCGATGGTGGCCGACTTGAGCGTGGCGACGTTGGCGCGCCAGCCTGCATTGCCGCGCGTGGTCAGATCCGCTTCGGCGGCTTCCAAATTGAGCGTCACATCGCGGACGTTCGTCAGTTCGAGCCACGCTCCGCCGGCGCCCTGGCCGTCCACCTTGTAGTTGAGGACGGCCTCCATGCCGAGTTTGAAGCCCATGGGTCACGGTCCTTTCGTCATCTACTGCCTCACCCTGTAGGTGACCGACACGACACTGGTGAATGCGCGCTGCTGATCGAGATGCTCAGGCGAAATGAGCGGGTCCGTCGTGGTATTGAGCCATGCCGCCTCAGGCGCGCCGGCCAGCCTCTGGTGACTCAGGTGCTCGGCGATCTCCTCCACCAGCGCGATCAATGCATCGGCGTCGGGATCACCCGCCACTTTCTTCTGTACTCCCACGTCGATGGTGCAGTCCAGCCACGAATCCCGCCGGCCCGAAGCGGTCCGCGTCACACTCCTGGGCACGACCGTCACGTGCAGGTTCGCCAGCTCTTCGAGCCCGAGGCTCGGTACGAGGTGGCGCTGAGCCGTGAAGGGCATCGAGAACGAGGTCCCATTCAGACTCGTCACCACGGCATCGGCAATGGTCAGGATCGTGCTGCTCACAGGTCCTCCGTGCCCACGTGCTTCGTGTGGATGCGCAGTGTCAACCGATTCACATCGCTGTAGCGCCACGGCGGCTCGGCCCCCGGCGCCATGACCTCGTAGGTGTACGTGGCGATGGCGTCGGTCTCGATGATGCGGTCACCGGGCTGGGGCAAGGTCACTTCACCGGCGAGGACGAGATCGGCAGCGCGGATAAGGAAGTCCCGCGATTCGATGCGCGTGAGCCCGCCCGCGTGGTCGTCCTGTTCGAAGACGGTGCGGCCGATCGTGGCCGCCAGTTCCACCTCGTCTACCCCGCGCTGGTAGACAACCGTCCGCGTCAGGTGCTGGTGACGCTGATCTTCGAGCCATGACAATCCCTGGCTGAGCAAGTCGGTCATGATGCATCACACCGTCGAAAGTGCCGCGCCGTCGTTGCACACCACGCGCCAGGCGAGGGTGCCGTCGTTGTCGATGGCGTGCAGGCGGATCGAGTCGTTCACTTCCGCCATCGTGATCGTGTTGTTGCCGGTCTGATTGATCGCCGAGGCGACGGTGATCACGCAGGTGCCCCCATCGGTCTTGATGAACAGGAGCAGTTCCTGCCCCACGAAAGTCGGGATCGCCAGTGTCCGCGTCTCGGAACCGGCCGTTACGATCGGCACGTAGCCGGACTGCGCCACGGGGATCGCACCGGCATCCCCGGGGTCGGGAATGGCACCCGTCAAGGTGCTCTGGAGGCCGATGACGGAGTGATCGACGAGGACGCGTGCGGTCGCATCGGTGTCGGCGGCGGCGCGCACGGTCTTGCCGAGGTAGGCGTTGCCGGTCGAAGTCGTCGTCAAAGCGCCGGTGCCGGCCGTGCCGTCGACGGGATCACCATTGGCATCCCAGTAGACCGCGACCCCAGCGTCGATCGCGCCCGTCACCTTGACGATGTCGTAGATACCCGCCACGCCCAGTGACCCGAGCGCGTTGGCAGCGATTGGCGTGCGCGCGAAACCCGGCAGTGTGCTCTGGACCACCACCTGGCCGGCGGCCACGGCGCTGCCGGGGGTGTGGTCGATGGTGTTGCCCTGCGAGACGAAAGTTGCCTGTGTCATTTCAGTTCCTCATTCGCGGCTATGATTGCCGCAGGTTCGAAAGGAGGTCATGTTGACCAAACTTTTGTCCGAGCCGGAAACCCCGCGATCTTCCGAATGGATTTTGCTCTCGGAATGGCGGATAACCACAGCCCTCCGGCGAAACGACTCGACAGGAGTCGAAAGGGTGATCACCTGAGCAATCAGTGATGTGGTATCGCGGCAACGCATGGCATGGGAGCCGCATCGTCCTGTCACGATGCGGCTCATTTCACTCCTTAGGCTTCACCCTTGCTGCGCACTCCGCCACGCGGATCCTGCAACGCGCATCCGAAGTCGTGATACCCGCGCATCTGGATGCCCAGCACGTTGAAGTCTGCCTCGGCGGTCTCGATCGTCGGCGACTCCTGCCCGTTGAGGAACGCGACCTCGATCACCGGCAGGTCCGTCGGATCGGCAAGCAAGTACCACGCCTTGGCCGAGTTGCCGGTGTACGAGGCGTTGCTCAGATACCGGCTCACCTCGACGCGGAACTTGCCCTGGTGCGGGTTGGAGACGGGGTACTTGGTGCTCGCGGTCGTGTCGCGAAGTTCCATGCTCTTGAAGAGCTGGGTGCCGACGGCGCTGAGCGAAGTGGGAACGAGGAGGATGGCGGGCAGCATCCCCAGCGGCTTGCCGTCGCCATCGACCTGGTCCATGAAGGCGACCTCGGCCTTGGTCAGGCCGTCGATGCTCAGTACGGTATCGGCGCCACTGAGGAAGTTGTTGTTGGCGACCTTGAAGAAGTCGCTGTTGGCCATGAAGATCGTCCAGAAAACGTCGTTGATCTTCAGGCCGCTGCCGCGGCCCAACTTGCGCGGCACGGTCGTGATAGCGCCGAGGTCATCGTTGATGATGTCGCGCCGGTCGATGGCAAGCAGCAGGCCGTAAGTGTCGGCCTTGTTGGTGTACTGCTCTTCGCCCAGCGTGCCGTGCTTGAGTTCGCCGCCGGGCACCACGACCTCGTACTGGTCCTTGCCGATGAGCCGATAGGATGTAACGGTTTTGAAGTCGCTGACGTTGCGCACGGCCGTGATATTGCGCCAGGTGCGTTCGACGGAGAAGAAGCCTTCGAGGAGGAACTTGTTGGCGACATTGCTGAGAATGCCCCCAATGTCGATGGTGCTCAGACCGGCTTCGATGCCGGGGTTGAAGGCGAACTTGAGCACACTGCGACTGTCGCGGAAGTTGCGGCCGGTGTAGCCATTCGCCCACGCGGCTTCGAGGAGCAGTTCCTGCAAGCCGATGCCGCCGCGGAATCGCTTGGCCGCCAGGTCGAGCGCTCGCTCTTCGCAGTGCTTCTCCAGGTCCTCGAATCGGGCCGCGATCAGACAGGCCGCCTCGAGGATCTGCGTGCTGACGCTCTGGTCGGGCACGTGGATCGCCGGGGCCTTGGGCCGGTTGGCCCGAAGGATCTCCAGTTCGGTGCGCGTCGCATCCCAACCCTCGCGGATCGCCTGCGCCTCGATCTCGAGGTGCTGGCCGGCGCACAGACGGCGCACTGTCGCGATGCGGGCTGTTTCAGTGAGCGCCTGGGCACGGATATCCTCGATCGCAGCGTTGCCGTTGGCCTTTGATACATCATCGGGCGTTGGCTCGGGCTTGGGCGGGGTGACCACGCCGTTGTTGTTCGGGGAGTCGTTGCCAGCCGCGTTGCCGTTTGCTTCACCGTCCATGTTGTCCTCCTGAGTCGAGGCGATCGCCGCGACGTTCACACTGGTCTTTCCATCCGCCCCGAGGTCCACGAAACTGATCTCGCCCAACGTCGCCTTGCGGACCACGTTGACCGGCCCGGCAAACTCCTGGCCGTTCACGAGCACCTTCTGACCCTCGCGGATGAACTCGAACTCCTCGACGCTGGCGCCCACCGACGCCTGCCAGGGGAAGCCGTTCTTCGAGGAGGTGACGATCTCACGCGCCGTGGGCGTGTCGCGCGACACGAGCCCCGAAGCGATGAGTTGCCCCTGCTCGATGCGGATGGCGTCCGTGTGGCCCACACCCGAGGCCGGGTCGTGGCTGAAGCGGATCGGCCTTTGCTGCGAGGGGATGTTCAGCCCAGCCAGATCGAGGATGATGGGATGCCGCCACGCGGCGACACGCATGGCGCCGCCGGTATAGGCCACCATCCTGAAGCGCGGCAGTGCAGTCGTCCCTTCGCCGGCCGCGGCCTCGATGTCGATCTGCGCGGAAGCGGTGATCTCGATCGACTGGGGTGCGCTCTGTTCAGGCGGCGATGCGGCTGACCGCGTTGGCGCTTTCGTTCGGGCCATCGTCCTCTTCCTTGTCTGTCTCGTCGGGCTCGTCCGCGCGCGGCTGCGCCTGCGCCGGCGTCAGTCCCAGTTCCTTCATGAGTTGCATTTCGCGCGCCCGCTGGCGCAGTTCTTCTTCCCAGTCCCGTCCCTGCCGGGCGAACTCGGTCGCGAGAGTCGTCGTGTGATTGGTCAGTCGCGCGGCCTGCGCGTTCGCTTCCTTGGCCGGATCGACGTGTTCCATCCCATCCCAGAACCACGTGTGCGGCGTGGCCACGCCGATGGCCCGCATCGACTGGGGCAGCAACCCTTCCACGAGCACGGCTTCATCAAGCCAGGCGCGGAGGATCCGATCGAGGACCGCCGTCTGGAGGTGGTTCTGCTCGACGCGGATGGACTTGTAGTAAGTCTGGTGATCGAGCCGGCCCGAGGCGTAGTTGTACCCGCTGGAGTTCCCGGCCGCGACGTTGAACGGCATGTTCAGGCAGCGCGCGATCTCGTTGAGAATCTCGCGCTTGAACTCGGCGTACGTCGTCGCGGGCTGCTCGGCATGGACCTGGCCCAACTTCCAGCCGCCGGGCAGGACGGTGGCCAGACGCTTCTCGAGTTCGACGATGTCCATCGGCTCGACGGATTCGGCCTCGCCGTTGGGCGGAGCGTCCGTGTAGATCACCGCCGCGAAATCCGCCGCCGTCTCTGCGGCCGCGATCACTGCGAGCGTGTACCGTCGCAACTGGGCGAAGAGCGGCAGCGCCGGCGTGATGTCGGGGATGCCGCGCCACTGGCCGGGTCGATCGACGCGGTAGTAGTGAACCACCGAAGCGGCCGGCACGGTGTCGAACTCGCCGCTGAAGCCGAACATGCCGCCTTCGCCGGGATGGCGACGCAGCACCGTGTACGCGATCGGGTTGCCGAACGAATCGAAAGTGATGCCGTCCGCTTCCCCGATGCGCAGCAGACGGCCGGGCGGGCTCGTCACCTGATCGGGCTCGACGAGTCTCAGGTCGAGTTGGACCGGCGCCTCGACGCGTGGGTTGTTCGTGAGAATGCCGAACACCTCGCCGCTCTCGGCGCGGGCCAGGCGCATGGTGCGCAACTTCTCGGGCAGGTTGATCGCCCTGGACCACTGCTCGAACGACCTCTCGATGATGTCGTTGGCCTTGGTGTCGCCTGTGAGCATCTGGAGGCGCGGGCCCGTGCCGATGGTGTCGTTGGCCAGTGTGAGCACGATCCCCTTGGCGTACGAGTTGTTGGCGACTTCGTAGCGGGCCCGGTTGCGCAGGATGCGCCGGACTTCGGGCGAGAGGGCCGCGTTGGGCGAAAGGCCGTCGGCGTTCGCCCAGTGGCGCCGGTTGTCGGTCGTGGTCTGCGCCGAGTCGAACTTGGCGCGGACAATCCGCACCGGCGGGCGCTGTGCCGCTGCCGGCGCCTTGCCATTGCCGTTGAACCACGATGTCACGAGACGCTTGAGCATCATCACGCCGTACCCGGCGGCTCCAGTTGCACGAACTTCACCTTCAGCCCTTTGCCCCGGCTCGCCTTTTTGCTCTCGAGGTAGCGGTCGGCCTCGATCTGGTCGGCGAGGCTGTGCTGCTCGACGCTGCCCGAGTCGCCGCTCGCTTTGGCGGGGCCTTGGGCGCTCTGTTTGATCGCCTGCTCGATGTCGGACTCAGCCATCCCTTGTCCTCGTAGAAGTCGATGAGAACCGCCATGCGCTTGCGATAACGTCGCTGCCGCTGGGCGTAGGTGTTCACGGCGGTCGGCACGGGCCGTCCCTCCAGATGCGCGACCCACGCCTCCTGCACCGCGTCATCGCGGTCCAGCGCAGGGACAAAGCGCAACTCGATCACGAGCCGGCCGGGGTCATCCAGAGGTGGAAGCACATGGTCCATCCGTCAGGTACGGACGGATGAAACGCTCAGAGATTGCGGATGGGGAGGGGTGGGTGCGAAGTCGTTACACGGGTAGACAGTTCAACTCGAACTTGCACTACTCTGGGAGTGGCTGTCTTCCCACACATCACATCGAATGGCTCCTTGCTACCCCGGCGCGCCGAACTCAATAGCGATGCTCGGGGCATGAGCGCCAGGCCCGGGCTCTGGTCCACGGCGATTCCCGCGCGCCTGCGTCGCTGCAACGAAATGCAGGATCCCGCCTATTGTCCGCTTTCACGGGAACATTGAACCAAGGTTCAATCTCATTTCAGGGAGTGTGTGCCATGAATGAGTCCTACACGATCGGACAACTTGCCGCCCAAGCCGATGTGCCCACCTCGACGGTCCGATACTACGAGCGCCGCGGGCTGCTGCGCTGCGAGGGGCGGACTCGTGGCAATTACCGTCAATACGGCGAGGCGACACTCGAACGTCTCCGCTTCATCCGCTCGGCGCAGGCGGCGGGGTTCACGCTCGTCGATATCCGGTCGCTGCTGCGGTTCCGCGATGGCGACGCCGCCCCGTGCCGGCAGGTCCAGGATCTCATCGCCGCGCGCCTCGATCGCGTCCGTCAGGAACTGGCCCATCTCCACGAGGTCGAGCGACTGCTCCAGCAGTGGTTGCGCATCTGCCGGACCG